>JBARWE010000076.1:0-10064 GCA_049646625.1 Xanthobacteraceae bacterium | reverse complement strand
GAGCCGCGTGTTGGCGGGACGCCAGACACGGTGAAGCGGTTTGTCGGGCTTGGGGCGCGGGTTGCGGTTGAGCCTGGGGCGGGGCTGCGCTCTGGGATCCTGGACGCCGACTATGCGGCGGCGGGCGCCGAGGTCAGCGCGGACGCGGTGAGGGACGCCGACATCGTGCTGAAGGTGCGCCGTCCGGAGGCGGCGGAACTGGCGTCGTACAAGAAGGGCGCGCTGGTGGTGGCGATCATGGACCCCTACGGCAACGAGGCGGCGCTGAAGGCGCTGGCCGAGGCCGGGGTGTCGGCGTTCGCCATGGAGCTGATGCCGCGCATCACCCGGGCGCAGGTGATGGATGTGCTGTCGAGCCAGGCCAACCTGGCCGGCTACCGCGCGGTGATCGAGGCGGCGGAAGCCTTTGGCCGGGCGTTTCCGATGATGATGACGGCGGCCGGCACGGTGCCGGCGGCCAAGGTGTTCGTGATGGGCGTCGGCGTGGCCGGCCTGCAGGCGATCGCCACCGCGCGGCGGCTGGGGGCCATTGTGACGGCGACCGACGTGCGGCCGGCGGTGAAGGAGCAGGTCGAGAGCCTGGGGGCCAAATTCATCGCGGTCGAGGACGACGAGTTCCGGCAGGCCGAGACGGCCGGCGGCTATGCCAAGGAGATGTCGAAGGAGTACCAGGCCAAGCAGGCGGCGCTGACCGCCGAGCACATCAAGAAGCAGGACATCGTCATCACCACCGCGCTGATTCCGGGGCGTCCGGCGCCACGGCTGGTCTCAAGCGAGATGGTCAAGTCGATGAAGCCCGGCTCGGTGCTGGTCGACCTCGCGGTCGAGCGCGGCGGCAATGTCGAGGGGGTCAGGAGCGGGGAGACGGCCGAGGTGAACGGCGTCAGGATCGTCGGCATCCCCAACCTCGCCGGGCGGGTGGCGGCCTCGGCCTCCAGCCTGTACGCCAAGAACCTGTTCGCCTTCGTCGAGACCCTGATCGACAAGGAGAAGAAGGCCGTCGCCGTCGACTGGGACGACGACCTGGTCAAGGCGACGGCGCTGACCAGGGATGGCGCGGTCATCCATCCGAACTTTCAGCCGAAGGTCGCCTGAGCCTTACTTTGTGATGCGCGTGAGCGGCCGGAGACGCTTCGGCCCGTTCACGCGGTGGGGAGAGACACCATGGAACATGCCGCCGCGCTGGTCGATCCGTTCGTCTTCCGGCTGTCGATATTCGTGCTGGCGGTGTTCGTCGGCTACTTCGTCGTGTGGTCGGTGACGCCGGCCCTGCACACGCCGCTGATGAGCGTGACCAACGCCATCTCCTCGGTGATCGTGGTCGGCGCGCTGCTGGCGGTCGGGGTGGCGCTGGTCGGCGACAACGACGGCCCGCTGTGGGCGCGGGCGTTCGGCTTCGTGGCGCTGGTGTTCGCCTCGATCAACATCTTTGGCGGCTTCCTGGTCACCCAGCGAATGCTGGCGATGTACAAGAAGAAGCAGAAGTGAGCGGGGGCCACCGATGAACGCCAATGTCGCCGCGCTGTTGTACCTGATCGCAGGCGCGCTTTTCATCCTGTCGCTGCGCGGGCTGTCCAGCCCCGCCACCAGCCGCCAGGGCAATATGTTCGGCATGACCGGCATGGCGATCGCGGTGGCGACGACGCTGGCCGCGCACCCGCCGGCCGACGGCCTCGGCTGGATCCTGGTGGTGCTGGGGGTGGCGATCGGCGGCGCCATCGGTGCGGTGATCGCCCGCCGGGTGCCGATGACGGCGATGCCGGAACTGGTGGCGGCGTTCCACTCGCTGGTCGGCATGGCGGCGGTGCTGGTGGCGGCCGGGGCGTTCTATGCGCCCGGCGCCTTCGACATCGGCACGCCTGGCGCGATCCACGCCGCGAGCCTGATCGAGATGTCGCTGGGCGTGGCCATCGGCGCGCTGACCTTCACCGGCTCGGTGATCGCGTTCCTCAAGCTGTCGGGGCGGATGTCGGGAGCGCCGATCATCCTGCCGGCGCGCCACGTCATCAACATCGTGCTGGCCTTGGCGCTGGTGTTCTTCATCTACGGTCTCGTCACCTCGCAGAGCGCGGTCGACTTCTGGCTGATCACGGCCATCGCGCTGGTGCTCGGCGCGCTCTTGATCATCCCGATCGGCGGCGCCGACATGCCGGTGGTGATCTCGATGCTGAACTCGTATTCGGGGTGGGCGGCGGCCGGCATCGGCTTCACGCTGGGCAACTCGGCGCTGATCATCACCGGTGCGCTGGTCGGCTCCTCGGGCGCGATCCTGTCCTACATCATGTGCCACGCGATGAACCGCTCGTTCGTCTCGGTGATCCTCGGCGGCTTCGGCGGCGAGAGCGCGGCGGCGGGCGGGGCCGGCGGCGAGCAGAAGCCGGCCAAGCTGGGGTCGGCGGACGATGCCGCCTTCATCATGAAGAACGCCTCCAAGGTGATCATCGTGCCGGGCTACGGCATGGCGGTGGCGCAGGCGCAGCACGCGCTGCGCGAGATGGCCGACGCGCTGAAGAAGGAAGGCGTCGAGGTCAAATACGCGATCCATCCGGTGGCGGGGCGCATGCCGGGCCACATGAACGTGCTCTTGGCCGAGGCCAACGTGCCCTATGACGAGGTGTTCGAACTGGAGGACATCAACTCGGAGTTCGCCCAGGCCGACATCGCCTTCGTGATCGGCGCCAACGACGTCACCAACCCGGCCGCCGAGGAGGACAAGTCCTCGCCGATCTACGGCATGCCGGTGCTGCAGGTGTGGAAGGCCGGCACCGTGATGTTCATCAAGCGCTCGCTCGCCTCCGGCTACGCCGGCATCGACAACCCGCTGTTCTACCGCGACAACACCATGATGCTGCTCGGCGACGCCAAGAAAATGACCGAGAACATCGTCAAGGCGATGTGACGAGGGCCATACGCCCTCTCGGGACTGGAACAAAAAGCCGGTGCAGAAAACTCCGCACCGGCTTTCTTGTTTTGTGAAAGCTTCCACCAAATCCGGCGGGCGATCAAAAACCCACCAGCCCGCCCGGAAACGGCACCCCGAGCAGAAGATGAAAGAGCAGGTAGGAGATTCCGACGGAGATGATGGCCAGCAGAAGAGCCTGATGGCGCGGCATCTTCAGCGAATACGCGACCAGGCCCACGAGGACCACGGTGCTGATGGAAAAGCCGAGCCACGGCAACGCGACCGGATAGCTTAACGCCAGCGCGGATACCACGATGACTGTCCGACGAGCTTCGCCGCGAGGCATCGGTTCAGCGTCTTTCGGCCCCTTCAACAAGGTAAGGACCGAGCAGATTGCCAGGATTGACGCGAAGATGAACGGCGTGACCGCCGGCCCCGGCTTTTGCAGGGAGCCAAAGGACATCTGGGCGGCGCCGGCCATGAAGACGCAGGCAACGATCAACTGCCCAAGCGCGACCCAGTCCGAAACCGATTGTTGGCGAAGCTTCATCGTTGCCAATCCGTCATGCGAGTTTCTTTGACCGGGTGCGAACCCGGCTGAGCATCGGCCAGAGCAGAACCGCAGCCATCAGCGCCAGCATGATGGCGGTCAGCGGGCGGGAAAACAGCTGGAGCCAATTTCCTTCGATGATCAGTCCGGTCTGCGTGAGGCTCGCCTCCAGCATCGGCCCGACGATCATGCCGAGCACGAGAGGGGCAGGTTCATAGCCGGCCTTCTGCAGCAGATATCCGACGCACCCCGACAGGATCAGCACCCAGACATCCATCAGGCTGTTGTTGATCGAGAACGCGCCGACGATGCAGAACAGAAGAACGAGCGGCGTCAGCAGGCGCGGCGTCAGCAGCGATAGTTTCGCGAACAGTCCGACCATCGGCAGGTTGAGGATCAGCAGCATCACGTTGCCGATATACATGCTGGCGATCAGCCCCCAGAACAGGTGAGGATGATCGACGATCAGGCGCGGCCCCGGCACGATCCCATGGATCATGATCCCTCCCAACAGGAGGCCGGTGATGGAGGAGAACGGGATTCCGAGGGCGAGAAGCGGGATAAGCTGGCCGGCGGTCGCTGAATTGTTGGCGGATTCCGGCCCTGCGACGCCCTCGATGGCGCCTTTTCCAAACTCCTCCGGGTGCTTCGAGAGTTTCTTTTCAAGCCCGTAGGAAATGTAGGTCGAGATGATGTTGCCGGGGCCGGGCAGAAGACCGATGAAAAACCCGAGAACCGTGCCGCGCCCGACAGGCGCCGCGCTACGCTTGAGATCTTCGCGGCTCGGCCAAAGCTGCGCGAGCTTCGGCGTGGATGTCACATGCTCGGGACGTCCCGAGGTGGTGATCCATTCTTCCGCCGATCGCAGCACCTCCGCGACGCCGTAAAGCCCCATCACCACCGGTACGAAATCGATGCCCTGACGCAGCGAGGGGATGAAATCGGGCGCAAAGCGGATCAGGCCGCCGGTCGGGTCCTGGCCGACCGAGGCAATCAGCACGCCGAGCGCGACCAGCGCGTAGGATTTCCAGATCGCGCCGCCGGTCACCTGCGGCAGCATCAGCAGGGCGAGGGCCGCCAGGCACAGATACTCGGGCGGGCCGAACGTCAATGCCGCCTTGGCCAGCATCGGCGCGAGGAAGGTGATGCCGATGACGCCGAAGGTGCCGGCCACCCACGATCCGATCGCGGCGATGGCGAGCGCCGGTCCCGCGCGTCCCTGCCGCGCCATCTGATAGCCGTCAAGCGTGGTGACGACGCTCGCCGCTTCGCCCGGTACCTTGACCAGGATGCTGGTGATCGAGCCGCCATACATCGAGCCGTAGTAAATCCCGGCCAGCAGCACCAGCGCGGTCGACGGATCGATGCCGAACGTGATCGGCAGCAGGACTGCGATGGCGCCCGCCGGTCCAAGCCCCGGCAGCACGCCAACGATGGTTCCGATCACTGCCCCTGAAGCAGCGGCGAGGAGGTTGATCGGCAGCAGCGCCACCGAAAAACCGAATAACAAATCGTTCCAGACGCTCACAAGTGACGCTGCTCCCGAAGAGGTTCAGATGTCGTGGCGAATCGTTCCGGCTCGTCGCGGACTACTTCATGCCGAGCCGCTCGTAGATACTGCCGGCCACTTCGTACCAGCGGTCGAGTTCCTTGCGGGCGACGGATGCGTCCTGGTAGTCGACCTGAAAAGCGACCGCTTCTTCCGCTTTGAGGTAGGCGGGATCGGCCAGCACTTTTTTCAGGCGATCGTGGATGGCGTTGACGACCTCTTTAGGGGTGGCCTTTGGCACGGCGATGTAGTGGGAGACGGTCCCCGTCACGTCAAAGCCCTGTTCCGTGGCGGTAGGAACATTGGAAATGCCTGCGACACGCTGTTTGGCAAAAACCGCGAGTGCCAGAATATCCGTCCCTTCCTTTGCGTGCGCCTTTGCATCCGGCGCGTTGACCAGTCCGGCCTGAACGTGGCCGCCCAGCACGCCCGGAATGACGGCGGCATTCCCGCTGAAGGGGACCATGACGAGCTTGATCCCGGCCGCCTCGGCGAACATTTCTCCGACCAGGCGGTTGACGCTCGCATCGCCCGGCGTGCCGACCTTCACCGCACCGGGATTATTCCTGGCGTATTCGACGAAGTCTTTCAGATTTGACCAGCGCGGGTCTTTCTTGACAAGGAGGACCGTCGGCATGTTTCCGACTTTCAGCACGAGCTGATAGTCGTCGCGCGTATAGGGTGCGGCGATGCGGTGCAATGCCGATGCCAGCTCCGCGGTGCCGCCATAGAGCCATGTGTAACCGTCCGGCTCGGCGCTGACGACCTGGAACGTCCCCGTGGTCGCGGAACCTCCGGGCGCATTCGTCACCACGATTCCCTTGGGAAATTCCGTCTTCGAATGTTCGGCGATCATTCGCGCATTCAGGTCGCTCGGCCCGCCGGGACCGAATGGAACGACGATCTTGACGGCCTTGCTCGGATACTCGGACTGCTTCGAGCAGGCGGAGAGCGTGAAAGCTGCCGCAACAGTCAGAACGGCACCCAGCGTGAAGCCGCGACGAAGGCGATTGTAACTGCGCATTGTGGTGGTCTCCCCCTTGATGTTTTTTTGAAGTATACACTTCATAAAAAATTTTGTAAGCAGGCAAGACAACATTTTTGCGGGGAGGCTCCGAGACAGGGGCGCCTGGCTCTCCGCAGAGGGGATGAGACATGGCTCAGGGTCAGGATGAGTTCGGCCGTATCGTACGGCGCCATCATGCTAAATTGACCCGCGGGCAACGCCGCGTCGCCGACTACATGCTCCGTCACTATGACGACTGCGCGTTTCAGACGTCGGGCCAGATCGGCGAACACGCGGGTGTCAGTGAAACGACGGTGATTCGCCTGGCAAGCTCGCTGAGCTTCACCGGCTTTGCCGACATGCAGAAATTCATCCGGGGCGGGCTGGTGCAAAGCCGCATCGACCGTTTCGGCAAGTCGCCGTCGTCCGTGAAGGACGAAGCGGGGCTGCTGGCTCAGGTCGCCCGGCTTGATTCCGAAAACATTCAGCAGACGCTTGCGCGGATCAGCCCGGCGGACATCGCGCAGGCCGCGGATATGGTGCTCAAGGCGCCGATGATCTGTACCGTCGGGATGCGGTCATCGGCGACGACGGCGTTCTACCTCACGGCCGCGCTCAATCAGCTGTTCGGCAATGTCGTCGCGCTGTCGATCAGCCTTGGCGATCATCTCGACCGGCTGCGCAGCATGCCGCCGGGAACGGTCGTGATCGGCGTCTCGTTCCTGCGCTATGTGCGGCATACCTACGAAGTGATGCGGTATGCCAAGAAGATCGGCCTGCGCACGATCCTGATCACCGACAGTCTGACGTCACCGCCGTCGCAATTCGGCGACGTGGTGTTTCTCGTGTCGACATCGTCGGTGCATTACATCCCCTCGCAGGTGGCCGCACTCAGCATCGTCAACGGGCTGCTCGGCAGCATAGCGCTGCGCGACCGGAAGCGCGTCGTCGCTTCGCTGAAGCGCTTCGAGGATTCGCTGGATGAAAGCGACGTGTTTTGCGAACGGCGCTAGCATTAACCAATATCGCATCAGCCAACACTTGTCATGAAAGAGAAGGATCGAGACATGAGTTACGAGTGCATTTTGGTCGAGACGAAGGGATCGATCGCGACGATCACGCTGAATCGGCCGGATGTTCTGAACGCGATGAACTGGCAGCTCAGGATCGAGCTTGAGCAGGCGCTCGACGAACTGAACGAGGCCGCCGCCGTCAAGGTCGTCATCCTTCGCGGGGCGGGGCGTGCATTCTGCGCCGGCGCCTATGTGAAGGGGCAGGAGGCGGTGCAGCCCGTCGGTTTCTACTCGCGACATACTTACCTTCACCAGCTGTTCTACAAATTCACCAAGTTCCGCAAGCCGATCATCGGATCGATCCATGGCTACTGCCTCGGGATGGGTCTGGAGTTCGCGCTATTGTGCGATCTCCTGATTGCCAGCGACGACACCAAGTTCGGCGAGCCGGAAATCAAGCTTGGTGAGTCCTATGGTTTCGTCAGGCTGCCGCGTCTCGTCGGCGAGAAGCGGGCGATGTGGATCAGCCTTTCCGGAGAAATGTTCTCCGCCGCCGAGGCGATGGACTGGGGCATCGTCAACAAGGTGGTGCCGCGCGACCAGCTTGAGGCCGAAACCGATCGGCTTGCCCAGCATCTGAGCAAGCAGAGTGCCAGTGCGATGTGGTTCGTCAAGGAAGGCATGAAGGCATCGCTCAACATGGACCCGCAAAATGCCTTCGTGCTGGAATCGATGGCCGAGGCGCTGTCGCAGACCAGTGCCGACTATCAGAAGGGCGTGACCGCCTTCTTCGCGAAGAAGGAGCCTGACTTCGATACGCCGCTCCCGGGGACGAAATTCGAGAACGCTGGCGCCAAGTGACCAGGCACGTCATGCGATCCGATCGTCTGGGAAAATTGTTGCGACCGCGCGCGATCGCGGTCGTGGGTGCCTCGGAGACGTTGGGCAACGGGCGCAACGCCGTTCAGAATCTTATCGAAGTCGGCTATCCGGGCCGCATCTATCCGGTCAACTCCCGATACGAGTCGGTGCTGGGGCTGGCGTGTTACCCCTCGCTGGCCGCGCTGCCGGAGCGCCCCGATGCGGTCTATATCGGCATCGGGGCGGAGAAGGCGGTGGAGGAGGTGCGCGCGGCCGGTGCGCTTGGAATATCGGCTGCCGTGGTGCACGCAGGCGGGTTTGCCGAGGTCGGGCAAGCGGGAGCCGAGCTTCAGCGCAGGCTCGCGGATGCGGCGGCCGAATCGGGGGTTGCCATCTGTGGCCCGAATTGCCTCGGGCTGATCAATGTGCACGACAAGGTGATGCTCTATGGCGCATCGATGCCGCGCGAACTCAAGCCGGGGCCGATCGGCGCGGTCTTTCAGAGCGGCTCGACGTTGCTGGCGTTGATGAACGCAGGCCGCGATCTGCGCTTCAGCTACCTGATCTCCAGCGGCAACGAGGCGGTTCTCGACAGTTCCGACTATTTCGATTTTCTCGTCGACGATCCGGGCACGCGCCTGATCATCGGGTTCATCGATGGCTTCAGAAAACCGGATCGGTTTGCCGCCATGGCCGAACGGGCGGCGAAGGTGCACAAGCCGATCATCCTTTTGAAGCCGGGCAGGTCGGAGGCCGGCCGTCAGGCGGCATTGGCGCATACCGGCGCGCTCGCCGGCTCCGACGAGGTCATGGAGGCGATGTTCCGGCGCTACGGCGTGATCCGTGCGCTCGATCTCAACGAACTGATCGAAACCTCGGTGCTGTTCTCGCGCGTTGCCCATAGTCCCGACGTCGGCGGCGTCGCCGTCACGGGCGTGTCCGGCGGCGAGATTGCCGTTGTTCTCGATTCGGCGGCCGATCACGGCGTCGAGTTACCGGCGCTCGCCCCGTCGGTGAAGGAGAAAATTGAAGGAGCGCTGCCGAAGCACGTCAAGGTGGGCAATCCGCTGGATATGACCGCGACCGGATTGTACCAGCCCGATCTGTACCGGCAGGCTCTGCTGAATCTGGACAACGATCCCGGTTGCGGCCTGGTCGCCGTGTCGCAGGATTTCCCTGGCGGCATGGGCGAGGTGCAGTCGCAGCGCTATCAGGATGCGGCCGGCGCATTCGTCGAAGCCGCCGCGGGCATGAGCAAGCCGCTGGTGATCTTCAGCAATCTTTCGGGAGACATCGATCCGAAGGTGAGAGCGATCCTGGATGGAGGTAATGTGCCGCTGTTGCTGGGGACGCGGGAGAGCATGAAGGCGATCGCCGAGCTGGTGCGCTTCGGGGCCAGGAAGCCATGCTTGCCGGCGGATGCCGGCAGCGACGCCGAAGCGGTTTCGTTCCTCGATGGGGTGGCGCTCGAAGCATTGCGGGCGAAGCTGAAGGCGGCCCGTGGGCCGCTTTCCGAGCAGGATAGCAAGCATCTGTTGTCGCAGATCGGCATTCGTGTTCCGCGGGAGGTGCTCACGCAGAGCGCGGATCGTGCCGCCGACGCTGCCGACCAGATCGGCTATCCGGTCGTTCTGAAGATTGTCTCGGCGGACATCCCGCACAAGACCGAGGCCGGCGGCGTCCGGCTCAATCTGTCGTCCAGGCGCGAGGTTGCCGCGGCCTGGGGCGAGATCATGGCGAACGCGCAAGCCTATGCGCCCTCGGCGCGGATCGATGGCGTGTCGGTTCAGGAGCAGGTCGTCGGCGGGCTGGAGATGATCGTGGGCTGCAGCCGCGACGAGCAGTTCGGCCCCGTCATTCTGTTCGGTCTTGGCGGCATCTTCGTGGAGGTCATGAAGGACGTTCAGATGGCGCTCGCCCCGGTCGGGCACGCTGAAGCGGAGGCGCTGATCCGGTCGCTGCGCGGATTTCCCCTGCTTGACGGGGCGCGGGGCCGGCCGCGGGCCGATGTGGCCGCGCTGGTGGAGGCGGTGGTGACGCTGTCGCGGCTGGCCTCGGCGATGGGGCACGAGCTTCAGGCGCTCGACATCAACCCGCTGCTGGTCCTGCCGGAAGGGCGCGGCGTGGTGGCGGCCGATGCGCTCGTGGTGCCGGGTTCGCAGCCGGGCTAGCCGGGGTGAGGC
>JBARWE010000075.1:0-2247 GCA_049646625.1 Xanthobacteraceae bacterium | reverse complement strand
GTGCTGGCGCAGGACGCGGCCAACGTCGCGGCTCTGGCCGGGCTGGCGCGGCTGCAGGCCGAGGCCGGCGCGCTTGACCGGGCCAAGGAGACGCTGGCCAAGGTCGCCGACGACAAGCGCGAGGACGCCGCCGTCAAGGCGGTGCAGGCGATCCTCGATCTGGCTGAACAAGCCAAGTCGCTGGGGCCGATCATCGAATTGGAGCAGAAGGTCGCCGCCGATCCGGCCGACCATCAGGCCCGCTTCGACCTCGCCCTTGCGCTCAACGCCGAGGGCCGGCGCGCCGATGCCGCGCAGCACCTGGTCGAGATCGTCAGGCGGGCGCGAAGCTGGAACGACGACAGCGCCCGCAAGCAGCTTTTGCAGTTCTTTGAAGCGTGGGGGCCGACCGATGAGGCAACGGTGGAGGGCCGCCGCAAACTGTCCTCCGTCTTGTTCGCCTGACGCCGGACCGCCGGAGGCGCCACGAAAGGCCGGGGATGCCGATCAACGTCGAATATCGCGGACCCGCGGAGCTGCCGGAAATCATTCCGGTGTTTCCGCTGCCGGGCGCCCTGCTGCTGCCGCGCGGACAGATGCCGCTCAACATCTTCGAGCCGCGCTACCTGGCGATGGTCGACGACGCGCTGCGCGACGGCCACCGCCTGATCGGCATGATCCAGCCCGACGCCGCCCATAGCGAGAGCGAAACCCAGCCGGCGCTGTTCCAGGTCGGTTGCGCCGGCCGCATCACCCAGTTCGCCGAATCGGGCGATGGCCGTTACATCCTCGAACTGACCGGCGTGTCCCGCTTCAGGGTGGTCGAGGAATTGACCGTTCTGACGCCGTATCGTCAGACCCGCGTCGATTTCTTCGCCTACGTCGACGATTTCACCGCCCGCAAGGGCGAGGACGATGTCGACCGCAAGACGCTGCTCCAGGTGCTGACCGAGTTTCTCAAGGCCAACCGCCTCAAGGTCGACTGGGAAGGCGTCGAGAGCGCGCCGACCGAGGCGCTGGTCAATGCGCTGGCGATGATGTCGCCTTACGGCGTCGCCGAGAAGCAGGCGCTGCTGGAGGCGAAGGATCTCAAGACCCGTGCCGAAATCCTGATCGCGGTGACGCAGATGGATCTGGCGAAAAAGAAAACCAGCGGCGATCCGCCGCTGCAATAGAGCATGATGCCGAAAAGTGGGAACCGGTTTTCGGACAAGATCATGCTCAAATGAAATAATTCTTTGGTGCCGATTCAGTATCCTGGCTGATAGAGCACGATCCCGGAGACCCTCATGCCCCCCGATTCCTCCGACAGCGGCGTCGATCCAAAACTGCTCGAATTGTTGGTGTGCCCGCTGACCAAAGGCCGGCTCGACTACGACGCCGCGCGGCAGGAATTGATTTCGCGCGCCGCGCGCCTCGCCTACCCGATCCGCGACGGCATTCCGATCATGCTGCCGGAAGAGGCGCGCCCGATCGAATAGAGCTGCGCCCTCCCGCGAGCGGATCGGGTGTGATGAATCGCGTGCTTGATACGCGAACGCGGGTGCAGGCCCTACAGCGCCTCGCCGCGCAGCAGCCGCGGCACCTCGCCGGTGAGGCCCGCCGCCTGCCGGATGAACGCGCTTTTCAACGGCGGCAGGCGATCGACCAGCCCCAGCCCGATATCGCGTAGGCCGCGCAGCAGGTCGGAGCGGTTGGAGAACAGCAGGTTGAGCGAATTGGTCGCCACCCCCATCGCCATGGTGTCGAAGCGCCGCCAGCGCTGATAGCGCTCCAGCACGTCAGCCTGCCCGATGTCGAGGCCGAGCCGCGCCGCATCAACCACCACCTCGGCCAGCGCCGCGACATCCTTCAGCCCGAGATTGAGGCCCTGCCCGGCGATCGGGTGGATGACATGCGCGGCGTCGCCGACCAGCGCCAGCCGCTCGGCGATGAACGAGCGCGCCACAAAATAGCCGAGCGGAAAGGCGCGCGGCTTGTCGAGCGGGCGCACTGCGCCAAGCTCCAGCCCGAACCGGCTTTCCAGTTCGCGCTGAAACTCGTCCTCCGGCAGCGCGATCAGCCGCGCCGCCTCGCTGCGGCGCTCGGTCCACACCAGCGACGAGCGCCGGCCGGTCAGAGGCAGGATGGCGAACGGGCCGGCCGGGAAGAAGTGCTCGACCGCGCGGCCTTCGTGGTCGCGCTCGTGGGCGACATTGAAGACGATGCCGGACTGATCGTAATCCCAGCCATGGGTGGCGATGCCGGCCTGGCGGCGCAGCCGCGAGC
>JBARWE010000074.1:0-1696 GCA_049646625.1 Xanthobacteraceae bacterium | reverse complement strand
TTTTCGGATGTGACGCATGCTCGACCTTCTTGCCAGCCCCGAAGCCTGGGCGGCGCTGCTGACCCTGACGGCGCTGGAAATCGTACTCGGTATCGACAACGTCATTTTCCTGTCGGTGATTGTTTCGCGTGTCCCCGAGCCGCTTGCCACCCGCGCGCGCCAGATCGGGCTGGCGCTGGCGCTGATCTTCCGTATCGCGCTGCTATCCATCCTGGTCTGGCTGATCGGGCTGACGGAGCCGGTCCTCAGCGTGATGGACTTCCAGTTCTCGTGGCGCGACATCATCCTGATCGGCGGCGGCGCCTTCCTGATCGCCAAGGCGACCCACGAAATTCACGGCGAAGTCGAGGCCAATGAGGACAACGGTGGCGGCGAGGCCAAGGCGAGCGCCTCGTTCTTCTGGATCATCGTCCAGATCATCATCATCGATATCGTGTTCTCGCTCGATTCCATCATCACCGCGATCGGTATGGCCAAGGATCTGGAAATCATGATCGCGGCGGTGATCATCGCCTGCATCGTGATGTATGTCTCCTCCGGCCCGGTGGCGCGCTTCGTCGTCAGGCATCCCACCACCAAGATGCTGGCGCTCGCCTTCCTGGTGATGATCGGCGCGGCGCTGGTTGCCGACGGCTTCCACTTCCACATCCCGCGCGGCTACATCTACTTCGCCATTGTCTTTTCGGTGGCGGTCGAGTTCTTCAACATTCTCGCCCGGCGCAATCGCAAGCAAGCCTGACTGGGCGGCGGGCGGCGGCGCGGAGCGGCCGTGTTGACAACACCGCGCCGATGGCATTCGTTGCGCAGGCACAAGAAGAAGGAGGCAGCGGCATGACCAAGGCGGTTCGCGTTCACAAGCATGGTGGGCCAGAGGTGCTCGCCTATGAGGATGTCGAGGTCGGTGCGCCGGGACCCGGCGAGGTCCGCATCCGCCAGACCGTCTTGGGCCTGAACTTCATCGACGTCTATTACCGCACCGGCCTTTACAAGCCGCCGGGGCTGCCGTTCGTCGCCGGCAACGAGGCGGCCGGCGTGGTGGAGGCAGTCGGTCCCGATGTCACTGATTTTCATCCGGGCGATCGCGTCGCTTACTATCACAACCTCGGCGCCTATGCCGAGGCGCGGGTCATTCCCGCCGCGAAGCTGGTCAAGCTGCCCGATCACATCAGCGATGAGCAGGCGGCGGTCTTGATGCTTAAGGGCATGACCGCGTTCTATCTGCTGCGCAAGACGTTCAAGGTCGAACCCGGCCACCGCGTGCTGATCCACGCCGCCGCCGGCGGCGTCGGGCTATTGGCCTGCCAGTGGGCCAAATCGCTCGGCGCCACCGTGATCGGCACCGTCGGCTCGAAGGCCAAGGCGGAATTGGCGCTCGCCAACGGCTGCGACCACGTCATCCTCTACCGCGACGAGGATTTCGTTGCCCGCGTCAAGCAGGTGACGGATGGTGCGCTGTGCGACGTGGTCTATGACAGCGTCGGCAAATCGACGTTCCCAGGATCGCTGAAGTGCCTGCGCCGCCGCGGGCTGTTCGTATCGTTCGGCAACGCCTCCGGGCCGGTGCCGCCGTTCCCGCTTGCAGAACTTAACGCCCACGGCTCGCTCTATGCGACGCGGCCCAAGCTTAACGACTATGTCGCAACCCGTGAGGAGTTGCTCGAAGCCGCCGACGCGCTGTTCTCGGCCGTACTCAGCG
>JBARWE010000073.1:0-32465 GCA_049646625.1 Xanthobacteraceae bacterium | reverse complement strand
CGATAACCCCAAGCGAAAAGCCAGTCACGATCGATCCCATGATCGATCCCATGCCGCCGATCACCACGACGGCGAACACCACGATGATGAGGTCGGCCCCCATCAGCGGGCGGACCTGATTGATCGGCGCCGACAATACGCCGGCAAGCGCGGCGAGGCCGACGCCGACACCGAAGGTCAGCGTGATCATGCGCGGCACGTTGATGCCGAACGCACGCACCAGCGTCGGGTTTTCGGTTGCGGCACGCAGATAGGAACCAAGCTGCGTGCGCTCGATCAGGAACCAGGTGATGAGACAGACGACGAGCGAGAAAATCACGACCCAGCCGCGATAGATCGGCAGGAACATGAAGCCGAGATTGACGCCGCCCTGCAACTCGGCGGGGATGGCGTAAGGCAGGCCCGACGAACCGAAGTAATTCTGGAACAGGCCCTGCAGGATCAGCGCCACGCCGAAGGTCAACAATAGCCCGTAGAGATGGTCCAGCCCGGTCAGCCATTGCAGCAGTGAGCGCTCCATCAGCATACCGAACAGCCCGACCAGGATCGGGGCGATGATCAGCGCCGGCCAGTAGCCGATACCGAACAGGTTGAGCAGGAAATAGGCACAGAACGCGCCCATCATGTAGAGCGCGCCGTGGGCGAAGTTGATCACGTTCAGCATGCCGAAGATGACGGCAAGGCCAAGGCTCAACAATGCATAAAACGAGCCGTTGATCAGACCGACAAGCAGTTGCGCGGAAAGGGCCTGTATGTTCATGGTCGTTCCAGGTTCGATAGGCGGCCGGCCGAATGCACCCGCTCAGACGCCGAGATAGGTGTGCAGCTTGTCCATGTTGGCGCCGAGATCGGCATTGGCGAAGCCGTCGATGACCTTGCCGTGCTCGACGATGTAGAAACGGTCGGCGACGGTCGAGGCGAAGCGGAAATTCTGCTCGACCAGAAGAATGGTGAACCCTTCCGACTTCAGCCGCGCGATGGTGCGGCCGATCTGCTGGATGATCACCGGCGCCAACCCTTCCGTCGGCTCGTCCAGCATCAGGAAGCGCGCGCCGGTACGCAGGATGCGGGCGATCGCCAGCATCTGCTGCTCACCCCCCGACAGTTTTGTGCCCTGGCTCGACGACAGCCGTTCCTTCAGGTTGGGAAACAGGTCGAAGATCTGTTCGAGGGACAGCCCTCCGGAGCGCACCTCGGGCGGCAGCATCAGGTTCTCGCGCACGTCGAGGCTGGCGAAGATGCCGCGCTCCTCCGGGCAGAAGGCGACGCCGAGCCGCGCGATGCGATCCGACGGTGCACGGATGATCTCCTGGCCCTCGAACTTCACCGAGCCGCGCCGCTTGTCGATGATGCCCATGATCGACTTCAGCGTCGTGGTCTTGCCGGCGCCGTTGCGGCCGAGCAGCGTCACCACCTCACCTTCGCGCACCTGGAAATCGATGCCGTGCAGGATATGCGACTCGCCGTACCATGCCTCCAGCCCGGCGATATCGAGAAGCGGCGCCGCCGACCCACCGGAGTGCTGACGCGCCTCAAGCATGACCGGCCCCCAGATAGGCTTCCTTCACCCGCTCGTCCTTGCTCAGATCGGCATAGCTGCCCTCGGCGAGCACTCGCCCGCGCGTCAGCACGGTAATCGTGTCGGACAGGTCCGCCACCACGTTGAGGTTATGCTCGACCATCAGGATGGTGTGCTTGGCGGAAATGCGCTTGATCAGCGCGGCGATCTTGCCGATGTCCTCCTGGCCCATGCCAGCCATCGGCTCGTCGAGCAGCATCATGTCGGGATCGAGCGCCATCGTCGTGGCGATCTCCAGCGCACGCTTGCGGCCGTAGGGCATCTCCACCGCCTTCACCGCCGCGAAGTCGCTCAAGCCGACGTCCGACAGCAGTTCACGCGCCCGGTCGTTGAAGCGATACAGCACCGCCTTCGAACGCCAGAAGTCGAAGCAGTCGCCATGCTGGCGCTGCAACGCCACCCGCACGTTCTCAAGCGCCGTCAGATGCGGAAACACCGCCGATATCTGGAACGAGCGCGCCAGCCCGAGCCGCGCCACATCGGCTGGCGCAAGCGCCGTGATGTCCTGCCCGCGGTAAACGATCCGCCCCGCCGTTGGCTGCAGGAACTTGGTCAGAAGATTGAAGCACGTCGTCTTGCCCGCACCGTTCGGGCCGATCAACGCATGAATGCTGCCACGGCGAACCCGCAGATTCACATCCCGAACAGCAATAAAACCCGAGAACTCCTTCGTCAGTTCATGGGTCTCAAGTATGTACTCGTCAGACAAGCACTACCCCCCTCAGCCGGCACCATTTCCCCAGCCCGGCCGATCCGCGGCGCCGTCGGAGCACATCCTGGAACCCTAGCTCTGCGGCGTTTCGTTATCAGTTATGCATACAAGATACGGCAGGATGCAACAGCAAACGCAAGAGGGAACGGCGCAACCACCACAGAAATTGGTCGTATCGACAAGCCTGCAACGATGCCGCAGCAGCCCTTTCGCACAACCCTGGCAAGGGCCATCCGGCCCGTGCAACAAATTGAATCAACATAACTTTCCGGGGCGGTGCAAGCCTTACTCAGGAAAGCTCCGCGCAACCAGCAGGCACATTCACTCCACCGCCACCGAAGCGGGGCGGGCCTCGCGCGGCGGCAGCACCGGACCCCTCGCACCGCTGATCGGCAAGGCGCCATCGAGTCGCTCATGGTCGCGATGGTCGAGGATGTGGGCGATGTCCTGGCGGAGCGCGAACAACTCCGGCGCGACATCGGTGCGCAACCGCGCTTCGTCATAGCTCGCCGCCGCCAGCCCGATCGTGATGACGAGAAACGTCCGGTACTTGGCCGACCATAATGGAATGGCGATGCCGTGAACCTGCGGATGCCACAGTTTGCAGCTCACCACATAACCCTTTTCATGCAGCGACCGGCGGTCCGCCGCCATCCATCGCCGCAGTTCGGCCGCCTCCTCCGGCAGTTCGCGCGCAAGATCCCCGGCCAGTTCCTCGGCCGCCGGCCGATCGAGCGCGGCGACATAGGCGTGGCCGGCAGCGGTGCGGGCGATGGAGATCCGCGTGCAGGTCGAAGCATTGAGCGGAGGGACGTCGCAGGTCCGGGCGTATTCGAGATAGACCATGTGGAAACGGTCAGGCACCACGAAACCGATCGTGCCGGGTATACGCTCGGCGCTCTCCTGCAACCGGCTGCGGATCAGGCTGCGAAACTGCAGACCTCGCGCCATCACCGTGCCCATGGCCAGCGCGCCCGGCCCGAGCCGATACTTCTGATCCTGCGGCAGATAGACAAGCTGCCCCATCCGGGTCAGTGTGTGGGTCAGCCGCGACACCGTCGAGCGCGGCAGGCTGCAACGGCTGGCGATGTCGAGATTGCCGAGCCTCGCATCGTGTCCTTCGAAGCAACGCAGAATGTCGAACGCCCGCGACACCACCTGGATGACGTCACCCCCGCCACCCGCCGCGTTGCGCGGGCCAGCCCCGCTCAGTCGCTCGGAACGCCGTCCCATCGCTCCATCACCTCCTCTGACGTGATCCGGCGCCCCGCCCCGGCCCGGTAATTTCGCTGTGCGAAATCGAGTTTCGCAAATCGCAACGCTAGCCCAGCCGGGCCGCCGCGGCAACCGCTGCATGGGCAGCGCCGGCCAGTTCGGGCCGGGTCGTTAACCGGCCTCAACCACGCCGCCCGAGCGCCCGTCCGCGTATAGCGTTTTCGAGCGAAGCGAATGCTGGTTCGCGTGAGGAAAACGCGCCAAAACAATAACCTAGAGCTTTACTTTTGATCCACCAAAAGAAAAGCTCTAGCCGAATCCACCGGCCCAAAAGCCCGCAGCCGAGGGCCGATCGGGGCACCGGCAGGCGCCCGCTTAACCGATTGTGCAGGCCCGTCAGGTAGCTTTCGTTGGATCAACAGCGAGGATCGGCCGGCCATGGCGGAAACTTCACCCTCGAACGAAGCGCCTTTCGGGCGGGTGACGGCGGTGCGTGGCTCGTCCGCCCGCGTCGGTCTGGCCGTCACCGGCGAATTCAGCACGCCGGAAAGCCGCGCCACGGTCGGCCGCTTCGTCAGCATCCGTTGCGCCGGCGGCACGATCGTCGCCATGATCACCGAAGTGTCGCGAGAGAACCGGCGCGCCAGCGACGAGTCGGCGGCGCTGGTCGGCGCCGATGTCGACTTTCTCGGCCAGCTCAGCGCCGGAGGCGGCGTCCTGCGCTTCCAGCGCGGCGTCACCACCTATCCCGCGATCGGCGATCTCGTCGATCTCACCACCCGGCAGGAACTGCTCACGGTCTATGCACCGAACGGTCCGGTCCGCATCCATGTCGGCCACCTGCAACAGGATGATAGCGTCGCCGTGCATATCGATGCCGGCGAAATGCTGCGCAAGCATTTCGCCTTGCTCGGCTCCACCGGCGTCGGCAAATCAACCGGCGTGTCGCTCCTGCTCAACGGCATGCTGCAATCCTATCCCGACCTGCGCATCTTCCTGCTCGACGTGCACAACGAGTATGGCCGCTGCTTCGGCGAGCACGCCCAGGTGCTGACGCCGCACAATCTCAAGCTGCCGTTCTGGCTGTTCAACTTCGAGGAGTTCGTCGACGTGCTGTTCGGCCGCCGCCCCGGCGAGCCTGAAGAGCTTGAAATCCTCACCGAAGTCATCCCGATCGCGAAGTCGCTCTATGTGCGTTATCGGCAAGGGGGGCGCTTCGCCTCGCCTGATGCGGCGGAGATCGGCTTCGCGCTCGACGCGCCGGTGCCCTATCGTCTCACCGACCTCATCGCCCAGATCGACGAACGGCTTGGCAAGCTCGAAAACCGCACCTCGCGCATCATCTATCACAAGCTGATCGGGCGCATCGAAACCGTGCGCAACGATCCGCGCTACGCCTTCATGTTCGACAACGCCAATCTCGGTGGCGATACGATGGCGGAAGTCATCAGCCATCTGTTCCGCATGCCGGCCCACGGCAAGCCGATGACGGTGATGCAGCTCGCCGGCTTTCCGGTCGAGGTAATCGACTCGGTGGTGTCGGTGCTGTGCCGCATGGCGTTCGACTTCGGCCTGTGGAGCGACGGCGCCTCGCCCTTGCTGTTCGTCTGCGAGGAGGCGCACCGCTACGCCTCGGCGGATCGCAACGCCGGCTTCGGCCCGACCCGCAAGGCGGTATCACGGATCGCCAAGGAAGGCCGCAAATACGCCGTCTATCTCGGCCTGGTGACGCAGCGCCCGGCGGAACTCGATGCCACCATCATGTCGCAATGCTCGACGCTGTTCGCGATGCGCCTCGCCAACGACCGAGACCAGGCGCTATTGCGCTCGGCGGCGCCGGACGCCGCCGCCAACCTGTTGTCGTTCCTGCCCTCGCTCGGCACCCGCGAGGTGCTGGCGTTCGGCGAAGGGGTCGCGCTGCCGACACGGCTGCGCTTCAAGGACGTGCCCTCGCACCAGTTGCCGCGCGGCGAAGCCACGATGGTCGGCGCCGTCCCGATGTCCGGCCGACACGATCTCGATTTCATCCGCGCCGTGGTCGAACGCTGGCGCGGCGCCTCGTCGCGAAAGACGCTCGCGCCGGCGCCGGCCGAGGCGGACGAACGGATGTCGGCGCCACCCCTCAGCCCGCCGATGCTGCAACCCTCGCTCGGACTCGATCCGAACCACTTCCGGCTGCTGAAGAAGCCGCTGCGCTGACTCCGGCGGCCGGGCAAACATCCCTGGCCCTCCGGCGGTCAAAGCGGCTAAACTCCGGTTCGGCCATTCACCGGATACCCGCTCATGACCCAGCCGCCGATCAGCCGTTTTCCCGTGCCGTCCCTCGACTCCCTGCCGGAGGATATCCGCAGCCGCATTCTCGCCGTGCAAGAGAAGACCGGGTTCGTTCCCAACGTGTTTCTTGCGCTGGCCCATCGCCCCGACGAGTTCCGGGCGTTCTTCGCCATGAGCGATGCGCTGATGGAAAAGGACAGCGGCCTGACCAAGGCCGAGCGCGAAATGATCGTGGTCGCAACCTCGGCGGCCAACCAGTGCCATTACTGCGTCATCGCGCATGGCGCCGTGCTACGCATCCGCGCCAAGAACCCGCTGATCGCCGACCAGGTGGCGATCAACTATCGCGGCGCCGACATCACGCCGCGCCAGCGCGCCATGCTCGACTTCGCGCTCAAGGTGTGTCGCGAGGCGCACACGGTCGATGACGCCGACTTCGAAACGCTGGCCGGCCATGGCTTCAGCCAGGACGACATCTGGGACATCGCGGCCGTGGCCGCCTTCTTCGGCCTGTCGAACCGCATCGCGCATGTCGCGGCGATGCGCGCCAACGAGGAGTTCTATCTGATGGGCCGACTGCCGCGAAACGCCGACTGAACGATGATCGAGTGGTCCGAGATCATGCTGAGGCTGGGCGCGGCAACGCTCGCCGGCGGCGCGATCGGCCTCAACCGCGAACTGAACGACAAGCCGATCGGGGTGCGCACGCTCGGCCTTGTCGGGCTTGCCTCGGCGCTGGTGGTGCTGGTCGTCGCCCTCAACGATGCCGCCTTGCACGTCTCCGACGCAACGAGCCGCGTGATCCAGGGCCTGCTGACCGGAATCGGCTTTCTCGGCTCCGGCGTCATCGTGCAGGGCCGGCGCCACGGCCATGTCCACGGCCTCACCAGCGCCGCCTGCGTCTGGTTCACGGCCTGCATCGGCGTGGTCTGCGGCCTCGGCTACTGGCACCCGGTCGGCGCCGCGCTGGTCATCGCGCTCCTGCTCCTCACCTGCGGCGGGCCGGCGGAAAAACTGGCACGACGCCTGCTTGGCGCGCCGGCGGATAGCGGCCGGCACAAGGCCGACGCCGATTTCCCTGACGGCCCCGCGTGAACAAGCCGCCCACGGCGTTCGTCAGGGTGATTGCCGACCGCGCGGCAGGTACAGCGTTTTCGAGCGAGCCGGAAACCGGTTCGCGTTAAGAAAACGCGCCAAAACAATAATCTAGAGCTTTTCCGCTTCTGATAGAATCAAAGGCGGAAAAGCTCTAGACTGCCGCCATGTCGATGCAGCGGTCAGCGATAACGCGCAACGATCGTCGCGTGTTGAGGTATCGGCCCCGTACCTCCGACCGGCCCCCCGGCCGCCTGCCATCGGCCGGCACGGAGCACCATCCGACGCCGCCGCCCGACGACTACCACCATCGCATGCGTGTCAATGTCGCGGCATTCGTGTTCGCCGCCGTCCTGACGGCCATCGGCATCTGGCTTGCCTCCAGCATCGCCGACATGCAGGCGGCGCAGGACTGCGTGCTGATGGGCCGCCGCAACTGCGCGGCTATTCCGCCGCCACCCACCGACGGCGCCGCAAGCCGGACCCGCTTCGTCGACATCATCAGGGCCGAACAGCCCTGAGGGCAGACCCGCCGCGCCTTGAGGAACCCGGCCGGGCCGTTGCCATTGAACTCGGCGCATCGCTCCGATATACGGGCCTGACGCATGTGCCACCTTGGGCTAAACGAATCGCCCATCGACGTGCCCTCCCCTCCGGCCGCGGGCATATCCATCGAGAGATCAAAGGCTTAATGATGTCAACGACATTCGATCAGGTCGCCAATATCATCGCGGAAACGTGCGACATCCCGCGCGACACGATCACGCCGGACAGCCACGCCATCGACGATTTGGGCATCGACAGCCTGGACTTCCTCGACATCGCGTTTGCCATCGACAAGGCGTTCGGCATCAAGCTGCCGCTTGAGAAGTGGACGCAGGAGGTCAACGACGGCAAGGCGACCACCGAGCAGTATTTCGTCCTGAAGAACCTCAGCGCGCGCATCGACGAGCTGGTCGCCGCCAAGGGCGCGTAACCACGCCGATGCGCCTCGAATATTTTCAGCTCATCGACCGGATCGCGGAAATCAACGTCGGCGCAGGGACCGTCATCGTCGAAGCCGACGTGCCTGACCAAAGCACCATCTTCGAGGGGCACTTTCCCGGCTTCCCTCTGATGCCGGGCGTGCTGCTGATCGAAGCGATGGCGCAGACCTCGGGCTGGCTGTTGATCGCCACGCTGAATTTCGAACGCATGCCGTTTCTGGCGGCGGTGAAGGAGGCCAAGATGCGCCGCTTCGTCAGCCCCGGCGAAAGGCTTACGATCCACGGCAAGCTGGTGCACGAAGGTTCCGGCTACGCCATCACCGATGTCGCCATCAAGCGCGACGGCAAGGTGGCCTGCAACGCCACCCTCACCTTCAGCCATATGCCGTTCCCAAACGCGGAACTGCGCGCGCATATGGCGGCGATGGCGCAAAAGATCGGCTTTCCGCAGGAGGTGGTGCGCCATGGCTGAGAGACGCCCGCCGCAATCGGCACCGGTCGAGGCCTGGATCACCGGGATCGGGCTTGCAACCTCGCTTGGCGAAGGGCCGGACGCGCACTGGCAGGCGCTGCAGGCCGGCACCGTCAACGTCGATGAGACGACGTTCAAGCCTTACGTCGTCCACCCGCTGGCGCCGGTATCGTTCGACGCGCAGATCCCCAAGAAGGGCGACCAGCGCCAGATGGAGGCGTGGCAGCGCATCGGCACCTATGCCGCCGGGCTGGCGCTGGCCTCGGCCGGCCTCAAGGGCAATACTGACATCCTGTCGCGCACCGACATGATCGTCGCGGCCGGCGGCGGCGAGCGCGATCTCGCGGTCGACAGCGGCATTCTCAACACCGAGATGCAGGGCAACGCCGCACCGGCCTTTCTTAATGAACGGCTGATGAGCGACCTGCGGCCGACGCTGTTCCTGGCGCAACTCTCCAACCTGCTGGCCGGCAACATCGCCATCGTCCACGGCGTCACCGGCTCCTCGCGCACCTTCATGGGCGAGGAAGCGGCCGGCTTCGACGCCGCACGCATCGCGCTGGCCCGCATCGCCTCCGGGCAAAGCGACATCGCATTGATCGGCGCCGCCCACAACGGCGAGCGCAAGGATCTGCTGATGCTCTACGAGTTCGGCCATTTTGCGCTGAAGGCGCCATTCCGCCCGATGTGGGCGCGCGGTGGCGACGGCAATAGTGGCTTCGCGCTCGGTTCGGGCGGTGCGTTCCTGGTCGTCGAATCGAAAGAGCATGCCGAGGCGCGCGGCGCAAAGCCGTTCGCGCGGCTGTCCGCCGTGGTCGCCGACCACGCCCGCCGCAAGAGCGGTGGCGAGGTGACGGCCACGCTCGAACGGCTGTGGAACCAGCTCGGTCCGCGCAACGATGCCGCGATCATCACCGGCGCGACCGGCGCGGAGCCGGCGACGACCGAGGAAAAGGCGTTTCTCGCCGCCCGCGCGGGCACGCCGGTGCGCGCCACCGCCACCTCCTTCGGCCACCTCGTGGAGGCGCAGTTTCCGCTCGGGCTGGCACTGGCGGCGCTGGCGTTGTCACGGGGCGAACTGTTCGCGCCCAACGATCCGACTGGCTTCGAGGCTGTTTCCGCCGCTGCGCCCTCGCAAATCGTGGTGGTCGGCACCGGGCATTGGCGCGGCGAAGGCATGGCGCTGGTCGAGGCCGTGCGCTAGCCTTTATCTCCGTCTCCGGCGGGCAGAACCACCAGCCTTCTTCCGTCCGGCGGCCCGTCGCAAGCCCGACGTTCTGGAATTGAGAGGACCATCATGACCGCGACCCGCGATTCCTTCGGCCGGCCTGTCGTCGTCGTCACCGGCATGGGCATCGTTACCTCGCTCGGCGCCGGCAAGGACGACAACTGGGCCAGGCTGGTCGCCGGCCGCTCCGGCATCCGCACCATCACCCGCTTTCCGACCGACGGCCTGCGCACCACCATGGCCGGCACCGTCGATTTCCTCAAAGTCGAGCCATTCTCCTCGACCGACCTCTCGGAAAAGCTCGCCGACCTCGCCGCCGAAGAGGCGATCGCGCAAGCCGGCATTGGCTCCAAAGGCGATTTTCCGGGACCCTTGTTCCTCGCCGTGGCGCCGGTCGAGGTCGAGTGGCCGCAGCGCGAGGAACTGGCGCGCGCCGTGACGCGCGGCGCCGAGATCACCTACGACACGCTGCTGGAGGCGACCTCGAAGGGCGACTACCCGCACTATCACCACCGCTTCCTGTTCGGCTCGGTGGCCGATGCGCTGGCCGAGACGTTCGGCACCAAGGGATCGCCAATCTCGCTGTCGACCGCCTGCGCCTCCGGCGCCACCGCGATCCAGCTCGGCGTCGAGGCGATCCGCCGCGGCGAAACCGACGCTGCGCTGTGCGTCGGGACCGACGGCTCGGTCAACCCGGAGGCGTTGATCCGCTTCTCGCTGTTGTCAGCGCTGTCCACTCAGAACGACCCGCCTGAAGCCGCGGTGCGGCCGTTCGCCAAGAACCGCGACGGTTTCGTGATGGCTGAAGGCGCCGGCGCACTGGTGCTGGAAAGCCTGGATGCGGCGACCGCGCGCGGCGCGCGGATTCTCGGCGTTGTCGCTGGCTGCGGCGAACTGGCCGACTCTTTCCACCGCACCCGCTCCAGCCCCGACGGCAAGCCGATCATCGGCTGCATCCGCAACGCGCTCGACGATGCCGGCCTCGCGCCGGAGCAAATCGACTACATCAACGCCCACGGCACCGGCACGCCGGAGAACGACAAGATGGAATATCTCGGCGTCTCCACCGTGTTCGGCGACCACACCGGCAAGATCCCCGTCTCCTCGAACAAGTCGATGGTCGGCCACACGCTGTCGGCCGCCGGCGCAGTGGAAGCGGTGTTCTCGTTCCTGACACTGGAGCACCAGCGCATTCCGCCGACGATCAACTACGACGTGCCGGACCCGGCCATTCCGTTCGACGTGGTGCCGAATGTTGCGCGTGACGCCCGCGTCACCACGGTGATGTCGAACTCGTTCGGCTTCGGCGGGCAGAATGCAACGCTGATCCTGACGGGAGAGCCGGCTTAAGTCCTCGCGGTTGACGCTGCCGCCCGAACCGGCAATACGGCACCATCCCTTCCGCCAACGAGAACAATTGCTGCCATGCGCGCGCTGACCCTTGTTGCCGACCGGCAACTGACCATCACCGAATCCGCCCCCCCGGCCCCGCCGGGGGCCGGCGAGGTGCAAATCCGCGTCAGGGCGGTTGCGCTCAACCATATCGACGTCTGGGGCTATCGCGGCATGGCCTTCGCCAAGCGCAAGCTGCCGCTGGTGGTCGGTGCCGAAGCCTCGGGCGAGATCGCCGCTGTCGGCGAAGGCGTCACCCGCTTCAAGGTCGGCCAGCCGGTGGTGATGTATGGCGCGCTAACCTGTGGGCAGTGCCGCGCCTGCCGTGAGGGCCGCGACAACCTGTGCGAGAACGTCGCCGGCATCATGGGCTTCCACGTCGATGGCTTTGCCCGCGAACTCATGAACCTGCCGGAGCGGCTGGTGATCCCGGTGCCGGACGGCGTTTCCTTACGCGATGCCGCCTGCGCGCCGATCGCCTTCTCCACCGTGCAGCACATGCTGTTCGACAATGCCAGGCTGGAAGCCGGCGAGACCGTGCTGGTGCACGCCGGCGCATCGGGCATCGGCACCGTGGCGATCATGATGGCGAAGGCGATTGGCGCCACCGTCATCACCACGGTCGGCAGCGACGAAAAAATCGAAGGCGTGAAGAAACTCGGCGCCGACCATGTCATCAACTACCGCACCGACCGCTTCGAGGGCGTGGTGCGCAAGCTGACGAAAAAGAAGGGCGTCGATGTGGTGTTCGAGCACGTCGGCGCCGACACCTTCCCCGGCTCGCTGTTGTCGCTGAAGCGCGGCGGCCGGCTTGTCACCTGCGGCGCCACCTCCGGGCCGACCACGACGCTGAATTTGATGCAACTCTTTCAGCAGCAGTACCGCATCATCGGCTCGTTCGGCGCCTCGATGCGCAACATAGCCGAGAGCCTCGACAAAATGGCGGCCGGCATGCACCCGGTGATCGACACCGAGGTGGCGCTTGATGACGTCGCGACCGCGCTGGCGCGCATGGAAAGCCGAAAGGTGTTCGGCAAGATCATCGTCCACTTCTGATGCCGCCGCGCTGGCTCCTTCGCGTCCGCAGCGTGCTGAAGCCGATCGGCGACACGCTGGTCGGCGCGTTGACCATCGCGCTGTTGCGCTTCACTCGGCTGTTCGATCCGATCCGCACCGCCAACCTGTTCGCCTGGATCACGCGGCGGATCGGCCCGTGGCTCCGCGAGGATCGTATCGGCCGCGCCAATCTCACCGCCGCCTTTCCTGAAAAGTCGCCGCAGGAGATCGACGCCATCCTCGCCGGTGTTTGGGACAATCTCGGCCGCGTCGCGGCCGAGTTCGCCCATCTCGACCACATCTGGGAGTACGACCGCGCCCACCCCGAGAGAAGCCGCATCGAAATTCCCGAGCGCACCCATGAGTTGTTCGCCAAACTGCGCACCGATGGCAAGCCGGCCCTGATCTTCGCCAGCCACCTCGGCAACTGGGAATTGCCGGCACTGGCGGCGACCGCGCACGGTCTCGACGCCGCCGTGCTGTTCCGCCGTCCCAACATCGCCGCCGCCGACCGCGCCATTCACGAACTGCGCGCGGTCAAGATGGGCCAGCTGATCGCCGCCGGTCCGGACGCGCCGTTCCGGCTGGCACAGGCGCTGCAACAGGGCCTGCATGTCGCGATGCTGGTCGATCAATGGTTCACGCGCGGCGTCGAGGTGACGTTCTTCGGCCGCAAGACCACCGCCAACCCGACGCTGGCGCGATTGCTGCGGCAGATCGAATGCCCGATCCACGGCGTGCGTATCGTGCGGCTGCCCGACCACCGCTTCCGCGCCGAGCTATCGGAGGAAATTCCGCCGGTCCGCGACGCCAGCGGCGCGATCGACGTGCAAGGGACGATGCAGGCGATCACCACGGTGATCGAGGGCTGGGTGCGCGAACACCCCGAGCAGTGGCTATGGCTGCACCGCCGCTGGCGGTGATGGTCTACAGCGCTTACCTGCCCGTCTTCACCCGCGTCCACAGCCGGCTGATGGTACGCTGGATCGCCGGCGGACGCGCGGTGATGATGAACAGTTTTTTCATCGTCGCTTCGTCCGGGTAGATTTCCTTGTCGTCGATGACCTTCTCCGAGATCAGCTTCTGGCTCGCGAGGTTGCCGTTGGCATAGGACAGGAAGTCGGAGTTTTTGGCGGCAACCTCGGGCCGCAGCAGATAGTCGATCAGCGCGTAGGCTTCCTCGACGTTCTTGGCGTCCGACGGAATGGCGAGGTTGTCGAAGAACATCTGCGCCCCTTCCTTGGGGATCGCATAGCCGATCTCGACGCCGCCCTTCGCTTCCGCCGCGCGGCGGCGCGCCTGCATGATGTCGCCGGACCAGCCGACCACGAGGCAGATGTCGCCGCCAGCCAGCGCGCTCAAATATTCCGATGAGTGAAACTTGCGCACATAGGGCTGCACCTTGCGCACCACCTCGGCCGCCTTCTCAAGGTCCGCCTGCGCCGTCGAATTCGGATCGAGACCGAGATAGTGCAGCGCCGCGGGCAAAATGTCGTCGGCGGAATCCAGCATCTGCACGCCGCAGTCCTTGAACTTCGCCAGGCTTTCAGGATCGAACACCTGCTTCCACGAGTCGATCTTTGCACCCGGCCCCAGCACCTTCTCGACCGCCTTGAGATTGTAGCCGATGCCGGTGGTGCCCCACATATAGTTCACGGCGTACTGGTTGCCTGGATCGTAGACCGCGAGCCGCGCGGCAATCTCCGGCCAGACATGGGCAAGGTTCGGCAGCCTGCTCTTGTCAAGTTTGGTCAGAATGCTCGCCGCGATCTGCCGCTGCAAAAAATACGCGGTCGGCACCACCACGTCATAGCCGGACTTGCCGGCGAGCAGGCGGGCTTCAAGGGTCTCGTTGGCGTCGAAGGTGTCGTAGACCACCTTGATGCCGGTTTCCCTGGTGAAATCGTCGAGCACGCCCGGCGCGATGTAGTTCGACCAGTTGTAGAAGTGGACCACACGGCTCTGCGCCAGCGCGGGCGTGATCATGGCGAGAGAAAGACCAGCGAACACCAGCGCGGCCAGGCGGGGCTTCATCTCCAATTCGGATTCTCCTCGATCGGGGACAACGGACTACGGCCGAAAATCGGGATCAGGCGTGCGCCATGACGGCTGCCAGCCGCTCCAGCGCGGCATCGAGGGTTGCGTCTTTCTTGGCGAAGCAGAAACGCACCACCGAGGTCACGGCGTCCTCCTCGTAGAATGCCGACACCGGGATCGCCGCCACCTTGTGCTCGGCGACGATCCGCTTGCAGAAGGCTTCGTCGCTTTCGTTGAGCTTGAGCGGCGCCAGATCGACATTGAGGAAGTAAGTGCCCTGCGACGCCAAGACAGGAAAGCCGATGCGGCGAAGCCCCGCGGTCAGCCGGTCGCGGCTGCGCGCCAGCTCTTTGCGCATGTCGAAGAAATAGTCGTCGGACTTGCCGAGGCCGTAGGCAACGCCGGCTTGCAGGTTCGGCGGCGTGGTGAAGGTCAGAAACTGATGCGTTTTGGCGACGACGCGCAACAGGTCCGGGGCGGCACAGACGAAACCGATCTTCCAGCCGGTCAGCGAGAAGATTTTCCCTGCCGAGCCGATCTTGACGGTACGCTCGCGCATGCCCGGAATGGCGATCAGCGGGATGTGCTCGCGGCCGTCGAACACGACGTGCTCCCACACCTCATCGCAGATCGCGACCGCATCGAATTCCTGACAGTAGCGCGCCAGCAGTTCAAGATCCTCGCGCGGATAGACCACCGCCGCCGGGTTGAGCGGGTTGTTGAACACGACGAAGCGGGTCTTGGCATTGAAGACGCGCGCCAGTGCCTCATCGGTCAGCCGCCAGTGCGGCGGCTCCAGCCGCACGAAGCGCGGAATGCCGCCGGCCTGCCGGATCAACGGCACATAGGCGTCATACATCGGCTGAAACAGCACCACCTCGTCGCCCGGCTCGATCAGG
Organism: Xanthobacteraceae bacterium; assembly: GCA_049646625.1. Classification (GTDB taxonomy): domain Bacteria; phylum Pseudomonadota; class Alphaproteobacteria; order Rhizobiales; family Xanthobacteraceae; genus PRO6. The sequence goes on along the minus strand of JBARWE010000073.1, from coordinate 17,520 downwards.
CCGAGGATCGAAGCCGCCAGTGCCTCCGTCGCGCCCGACACCACCAGCACCTCGGCCATGGGATCAAACGCGACGCCGTGCCAGTGTGCGTAATGCGTGGCGATGGCCTTGCGTAACTCAGGGATTCCCATCATCGACGGGTACTGGTTGTTGCCATGCATCAGGGCGTCGGCGGCGGCGCGGCGGATATCCTCCGGCCCCGGATCGTCGGGAAAGCCCTGCCCGAGATTGATGGCGTCGTTGTCGCGGGCGGCCTGCGACATCGCCTCGAAGACCGTGACCGGCAGATTGGCAAACACCTGTCCCATGCTTCGCTCAGCCGCCGTTGCGGGTCGGGCAGCCCGCCCGCTTCCAGGCCAGCATGCCGCCGGCAAGATGCTTGTCATAGGCAAGCCCCTGCTCCTGCGCAATCAGCGAGGCGGTCGCCGAGCGCTTGCCGGAGCGACAGGCAAACACCACGGCCCGCCCGTGCGGATCGGGAATGGCGCGCGCATCGAAGGTCGAAAGCGGGACCGCTGCCGCGTCGGGATAGCTTTCGAACGCCACTTCGTTCGGTTCGCGCACGTCCACCAGAAGATAGCGCCCGGCCCTGACGCCTTCCAGCACCTCGGCCGGCGTCAGATCGTGGACTTGAAACTGCTGCCCGGCCACCCTCGCCTCCGCATCCGTGCCCGCGGCAAATTCGCGCCTTACGAACGGAAAATCAAGCGCCGTGCGCGCCGCCACCGGCACGGCCGCGCCACATCACGATCTTAGATCGTCACCTGCGTACCGACCTCGACCACGCGGCCAGTCGGAATCTGGAAATACTCGGTCGCATCGTTGGCCGAGCGGCTCAGCATGATGAACAGCCGGGTCTGCCACGCCGCCATCGCCGATTGCGCCGCCGGCTTCAGCGAGCGGCGCGAGACGTAGAACGAGGTCGACATGATGTCGAACTGCCAGCCCAGCTTGCGGGCGATGCCCAGCGCGCGCGGCACATTGGGCGTCTCCATGAAGCCGTAACGCAGTCTCACCAGCGAGAACTTGTCGCTGATCCCCTCGATCTTGACCCGGTCGTCGAGGTCGACGCGCGGGGTATGCGCCGTCTCGATGGTCAGGATCACGTTGTGCTCGTGCAGCACCTGATTGTGCTTGAGGTTATGCAGCAGCGCGGTCGGCACGAAATCCGGCTCGCTCGACAGGAACACCGCGGTGCCCTTGACGATGTGCGGCGGCCGCTTCTCGAGGCTCCTGATGAGGTCGCGCAGCGCCACCTCGGTGCGCCGCGTCTTGATGGTGAGGATCGCCGAGCCGCGCCGCCAGGTCCAGATCACCACCACCATGGCCAGGCCGAACAACAGCGGCACCCAGGCGCCCTCGACCAGCTTGAGCAGGTTGGCGCCGAAGAACGACAGATCGACCACCACCAGCGGCGCGACGATGGCGGCGGCGATCGCGGCACGGAAGTTCCAGACTTTCCACACCACGAAGAACGCCATGATGCCGTCGGCCACCATGGTCATCGACACCGCGATGCCATAGGCCGAGGCCAGCCCCGACGAGGTGCGGAACATCAGAACCAGCAGCAGCACGCCGACCAGTAGCAGCAGGTTGACGCGCGGCAGATAGATCTGCCCGGCATGGGTCTCGGAGGTGTAGCGCACCTCGAAACGCGGCAGGAGGCCGAGCTGCACCGCCTGGCGGATCAGCGAATAGGCGCCAGTAATCACCGCCTGGCTGGCGATCACGGTTGCCGCCGTCGCCAGCACGATCAGCGGCACCAGCAATCCTTCGGGCGCCAGACGATAGAACGGGTTTTCGATCGCGGACGGGTGCGTCAGCATCAACGCGCCCTGCCCGTAGTAATTGATCAGCAGCGCGGGCAGCACGAAGCCGAACCAGCCGATCTGGATCGGCTTGCGGCCGAAATGACCGAGATCGGCATAAAGCGCTTCACCGCCGGTCACGGCCAGAAACACCGCGCCGAGCGTCACCAGCCCGATGATGTGGTGGGTCTTGAGGAAGTGCAGCGCGTACCACGGGTTGAACGCGGCGACGACTTCGGGCGCGGCGGCGATGCTGATGGCGCCGAGCACGGCGATGGTGGCGAACCACACCACCATCACCGGGCCGAAAAAGGCAGCAACGCGCGCGGTGCCGCGGCTCTGCACCGAGAACAGCACGATCAGGATCGCAACCGTCAGCGGCACCACATAGTGGTCGAGCGCAGGCGCCGCGATCTTGAGGCCCTCGACCGCCGACAACACCGAGATCGCCGGCGCGATCATGGCATCACCGATGAACATCGAGGCGCCAAGCACGCCGAGCGCGAGCAGCGGCCACGAGGCGCGCCCGATCGCCCGCCGGCCGAGCGCCATCAGCGACAGCGTGCCGCCTTCGCCGTTGTTGTCGGCGCGCAGCAGCAGCAGCACATATTTGGTAGTAACGACGATCAACAGCGCCCAGGTGATAAGCGACAGCACGCCCAGCACATTCACCGGCGTCGCAGGCCCCTTGTCGACGGCAGCCGTCACCGCTTCACGGAACGCATACAGCGGCGAGGTGCCGATATCGCCGAACACCACGCCGATGCTGCCAAGCGTCAAAGCCCAGAAGCCCGATGTCGCCGGCGGTTCGGCCGGCGCTTCGGAATGTATGTCGCTGATTGCCATGACCGAGAAAACGCTCTCGCCCTGTTCCCCTGCAACGCCCCCGGACCCTGCCCGGCGAAAGCGTTTGGCGGCGCGGCTTACAGGATTTGCCGGCAAAGGTACACTCTTGACATCGGCGACGGCCTGGAGTGCACCTCCCGGCGACCCAATCCGATTGCAGCGGTTGCCCTTTACCCGCGTGACCTTACGGCCTGAGATTGGGTGGCAGCGGCGGGTCTTCCCGCATCAAGGTGATAGTGACGCGGCGGTTGGCGGCGATCGATGGATCGTCCGGGAACAGCGGCTGGCCGTCGCCTTTGCCGGCCACCGCGAAAATATGATTCGCCGGCAGCCCTTCCTGCTGCAGGATCTGCCGCACGGCGTTGGCGCGGTCGCTCGACAGGTCGAATGCATCATAGTTCCAACGCGGCGGCATGTAGCCAGCCGAGGTATGGCCAGTGATGGCAACCCGCAGCGGCGTCGCCCGCAGCGGCGCCGCGATCCGACGCAGCACGGTGCGCAGCCGCTCATACGGCTCCTTGGCGCCGGCGGCGAACATCGCGCGCCCGTCCTGATCCATGATCTCGATGTTCAGCCCCTGCTCGGTCTCGGTGAACATGATTTGCTTGGAGATTTCAGTCAGTTCCGGCAGATCCTGCAACGCCTGCCGCAGCGAGGCGGACGCCAGCGCGAATTCACGATCCTTCGACAACCGCGCACCCGACATACGATCGTAGTCGTTCTGGTCGGGGGTCGGCGTGTTCGAGGCTTCCTCGGGCGGGATATGCGCCGAGTTCTTCAGCTTCGGCCGGGTCGGTAAACCATCGGATTCGATGATACCGGAATAACGCGCTTCAAGCTGAACGCCGAACGCATCGCGCATCGAGCCGGCGACGATCTTGAGCTTTTGCGAATCCTGGGTCGAAAACGCCACCAGCATGACGAAGAACGAGACCAGAAGCCCCATCAGATCGGCGAAGGTCACGAACCAGCCGTGCCCTCCCCCGTGCGCTTCTCCGCGTTTCTTCTTCGCCATGGTGTCTGTCGCCAGCGCGCCGCCGGTCAGGCGGCGACCGCCTCGGCGTCCTCGTGGCGGTGTTTTTCGGGCAGATAGGCGAGCAGCATCTCGCGCACCAGCGCCGGGCTTTTGGAATCGCGGATCATGGTGATGCCGTCGATGATCAGCGTGCGGTTGGTTTCCTCGTCGAGCAGCTTGCCGTGCAGCTTGTCGGCAATCGGCAGGCAGAACAGGTTGGCGATCGCCGCGCCATAAAGGGTCGCAAGCAGCGCGGTCGCCATGAACGGGCCGAGCTTGGAGGGATCGGTCATGTTGGCGAACATCTGCACCATGCCGACCAGCGTGCCGACCATGCCGAAGGCCGGCGCGCAATCGCCGATGGCGCGATAGATCTTGCCGCCCTCGTCGAGGTGCATCAGGAAATTGTCGCGATCGCGCTCAAGGTTGTCGCGAATGAAATCCATGTCGTAGCCATCGGCGACGAAGCGGATGCCCTTGGCGAGGAACGGGTCTGAGACCTCGATCTTTTCCAGCCCGAGCGGCCCCTGCTTGCGGGCGATCTCGGCGACCCGCGCCAGTTCGTCGACGAGGTCGCGCGCCGACAGCCGACTCATCGTGAACACATAGCGCATGCCGAGCGGCATGCCGTGGATCATCGAGCTTAACGGAAAGCGGATCAATGTCGCCGCGATCGAGCCGCCAAACACGATGACCGCCGCATGGCTCGACACGAACATCGTGAGGTCACCGCCCCACAGCATCATGATGACGAGGATGCCCGTGCCGGCGATCAGGCCGATCCCAGTGGTGACGTCCATCGGCTACTCCAACGCGTTCGCGTAGATCGACCTGCCCGTACTGGGCGGCCACGCCGCTCCTTGCCGAGCAACGCCCGGCGACCGTAACGGCCACGCCATTAAAGTCGCGTTACCGGGAACCGGAGGTTCCTATGCGACCTCACCCCAATGTGATGGAACTTTCAGGTGCTGATGCGCACCCATCACAGTCGACACAATTCCTGCCACCATATCTCCTTGAGGCAACCAAACTCCGATCACGGTGTTTCAGCATCAAGGCCGGCAAGAAGCGGGTCGGGTTGTTTCAGGTTTTACGGGCAGCGGCGCCTTTCGGCGCCTCGTCCGGGCGGCGCAGGCAGGAGGGACATCGTGATAAAGAGAATCTTAACCGGCAGCCTTCTCGCCTCCGCCGCGCTCGGGCTTCTCGCGCTGCCGGCGGCCGCCGCCGATCTGCGGCCGCGACCCGTGACCAAGGCGCCGCCGCCGATCCCGACGCCGGTGGCGCAGGTCTACAACTGGACCGGCTTCTATATCGGCGGCCATATCGGTGGCGCGTTCGCCGGCGACAGCAGCCTTTCCGGCAGCGACGGCCGCTTCCTCGGCGGCGTCCAGCTTGGCGCCGACTACCAGTTCAATTCCAATTGGGTGCTGGGCATCGAGGCACAATACGGCTGGCTGACCAACGGCAATGGCGGCGTCGCCTTCCCGGTCGGCGGCCTGGTGTCGCAGGAGTCGCGCGGCATCGGCTCGGTCACTGGCCGGTTCGGCTACGCCTGGGGGCCGACACTGGCTTACGTCAAGGGCGGGTACGCCTTCTCGGACAACCGCATCGATGTCAGCGTCGGCGGCGTGCCGCAGGCGTTTACGGCCGACGGCGGCAAGGACGGCTGGACCGTCGGCGCCGGCCTCGAATACCTGTTCGCACCCAACTGGTCGGCCAAGGTCGAGTATCAGTACTACGATTTCGGCAACACCACCTTCAGCGCCGGCCCGCCGGCACTGATCGGCACCAGTTTCCGCAACGACGTTCATACGGTGAAGGCCGGCGTCAATTACCGCTTCAACTGGGGCGGACCGGAAGTGCCGCGCTACTAAGCGGACGTCTTCCGTGGATAATCCTTCCGTCGTCATGGCCGGGTTTATCCCGGCCATCTACCCTCACCCCAACCCTCACCCCAACCCTCCCCCGCAAGCGGGAAGGGATGATAAAGGCAAGGGGGCGCCAAGACGTGGATGCCCGGCATAACGCCGCGAGATGGGCCAGATCCGGTATATCGTCGCGTATTCAGTTGAGCCGCGCCGGCCGCTCGTCGTCGACATCCCCCGTTGCCGCACCGCCGGCATGATCGGCCGGCGTAACCAGCGCCGTGCGCAGGTCGTCGAGCTGAACGTCGACATCCTCCACCGGTTCGGCGGCGGCATTGCGGCGCAGCCGGCGGTAAGCCTGCCAGCCGAACGGCAGGCTGATCAGATAGGCCACCGAGGCGACCGACAGCACATGCCACGGGTAGCTGATCAACAGCGTGATGAAGAACACCACCAGCACGAAGATCGGCAGCACCATCTCCGGCTGCACCCGCATCTTCAGCGACTTGCCGGAAAACACCGGTAGCCGCGACACCATCAGACCGGCGATCAACAGCGTATAGAGCGCGGTCAGCACGGCATAGGGCACCCGCCCGCCGAGAAAATCGATATAGATCGGCAGCAGCACGGTGATCGCGCCGGCCGGCGCCGGCACGCCGGTAAAGAAGTTGGCGGCATAGGCCGGCTGGCTGGTGTCGTCCATGGTGGCGTTGAAGCGCGCCAGCCGCAAGCCGCCGGAAATCGCGAAGATCATCGCGGCGATCCAGCCGACATTGTTGAGGTCGTGCAACTGCCAGAAATACAAAATCAGCCCCGGCGCCACACCGAAGTTGACGAAATCGGCCAGGCTGTCGAGTTCAGCGCCGAAGCGCGACTGGCCCTTGATCAGGCGCGCCACCCGGCCATCGATGCCGTCCAGCGCGGCGGCGAACACGATCGCCCCCACCGCCAGTTCCATGCGGCCCTCGGCGGCCAGCCGGATCGCGGTCAGCCCGGCGCAGATCGCCAGCAGCGTGATGACATTCGGCACCAGCATCCGCACCGGGATCGGCCCGAACCGCCGCCGGCGTTTGTTCTCGCCGGCGTCGGGGGATTTGAAGTTGCCGAGCATGAATCTTCGTTCCGTTGCGCCTGAATGGCAGCTTATCTCAAATGGCGCGGCCGCGCCGGCGATTCAATGACCGGCGGCACGCGCGACCTTTCTTATAGGCGCTATCAAGACAGAGCGATAGGAAATTGAAACAACGGCGTTTTCGGCTCAGGTCGCCTGGTAGCTGCGGCCTCCGTCACCGGCCCGGAAATCGGCCAGCACCGTTTCCCCGGCCACCGCCGTCTGGCCGACCGCGACCAGCGGCCGCGCGCCCTCGGGTAGGAACACGTCGAGCCGCGAGCCGAACCGGATCAGCCCGAAGCGCTCGCCGGTGTTGACGGCCTGCCCCTCGCGCACGAACGACACGATGCGGCGCGCCACCAGCCCGGCGATCTGGATCACCCCGATCCGCCCCTCGGGCGTGGCGATCACCAGCGCGTTGCGCTCGTTGTCCTCGCTCGCCTTGTCGAGTTCGGCGTTGATGAACTTGCCCGGCCGGTAGACGATCCGCTCGACCCGGCCAGCCACGGGGCTGCGGTTCACATGGCAGTTGAACACGCTCATGAAGATCGAGATGCGCGGCAACGGCCGGTCGCCAAGGCCGAGTTCGGGCGGCGGCACGACCGGCATGACCATCGACACGCGGCCATCGGCCGGCGCCACCACAAGCCCCTCGCGCAGCGGCGTCACCCGCACGGGGTCGCGGAAGAACAGCGCGCACCAGATCGTCAGCACCAGCCCGAGCCAGCCGAGCGGCGCCCAGATCCAGAACAGGATGATGGCGGCAAGCGCAAAGCCGCCGATGAACGGATAGCCTTCGGGATGGATCGGCGGGATCTGGGCGCGGATCGAATTGGCAATCGACATCGGCTCGGCCTGCTCCATAACGGATCGAATCTGGCGTACAGTTTATTCTGCGATGCCCGGCGCAGCCAGCGGGTCGTCCTCGATGACCGGCGGCGGATTGCGGTTGGGCGCCGAGCCGTCCTCGGCGATCCCCGCCAGTTTCTCACGCGCCGCGTCGGCCTCGCGCTGCCGGTTCCACATGCTGGCATAAAGGCCGCCGCGCACCAGCAGTTCGGCATGGGTGCCGCGCTCGGCAATGCGGCCGCCGTCGAGCACGATGATCTCGTCGGCGCCGACCACCGTGGAGAGCCGGTGCGCGATGACGAGCGCGGTGCGGTTGCGCGACACGCCTTCCAGCGCCGTCTGGATTTCCTGCTCGGTGTGGCTGTCAAGCGCCGAGGTCGCTTCATCCAGTACCAGGATCGGCGGGCCTTTCAGGATGGTGCGGGCGATCGCCACCCGCTGCTTTTCGCCGCCCGACAGTTTCAGGCCGCGCTCGCCGACCTCGGTGTCGTAGCCTTTGGGCGAGCGGGCGATGAAACCGTCGATGCGGGCGAGCCGCGCCGCCTCCTCCACCTCGGCCTCGGTCGCCTCCCAGCGGCCATAGCGGATGTTGTAGCGCATGGTGTCGTTGAACAGCACGGTGTCCTGCGGCACCATGCCGATGGCGGCGCGCAGCGATCCTTGCGTCACCTCGCGAATGTCCTGCCCGTCGATGGTGATGCGGCCGGCCGATACGTCGTAAAGTCGGAACAGAAGCCGCGAGATCGTCGATTTGCCGGCGCCCGACGGGCCGACAATGGCGACCGTCGCGCCCGGCGGCACCTCGAAGCTGACGCCCTTGAGGATCGGCCGGTCGGGATCGTAGGCGAAATGCACGTCCTCGAAGCGGATCGCGCCGTCGGTGACATGAAGCGGCCGCGCATCCGGCCGGTCCTTGACCTCGGGATTGCGCGCGAGCACATCGAACATCTTCTCGATGTCCACCAGCGCCTGCTTGATCTCGCGATAGACCATGCCCATGAAATTGAGCGGCTGGTAAAGCTGGATCATCATGGCGTTGATCATGACGAAATCGCCGACAGTATTGCTGCCGCGCCGCACGCCGATGGCGCACATCAGCATCGTCGCGGTGAGGCCGGCGGTGAAAATCACGGCCTGCCCTATATTGAGCACCGCAAGCGAGGTATAGGTACGCACGCTGGCGCGCTCGTAGCGCTCCATCGAGCGGTCGTAGCGCTCGGCCTCGCGCGTCTCGGCGCCGAAATACTTCACCGTTTCGTAGTTGAGCAGCGAGTCGATCGTCTTGGTGTTGGCCTCAGTGTCGGACTCGTTCATGGTGCGGCGTATTTCGATGCGCCACTCGGTCGCGACATAGGTGAACACCATGTAGATGACTACCGTCACCAGCGTCACCGCGACATAGCGCCAGTCGAACTGCCACAGCAGCACCCCCATCAGCAGCAGCACCTCGACGATGGTGGGCACGAGTTGCAGGATCACCATGCGCACGATGACCTCGATGCCGAGGCGACCGCGCTCCAGCACCCGCGTCAGCCCGCCGGTCTTGCGCTCCAGATGGAAGCGCAGCGACAATTCGTGCATGTGGACGAAGGTGAAATAGGCGAGCTTGCGCACCGCATGCATCGCCACCTTGGCAAAGATGCCGTCGCGCAGTTGCGTCAGGCCGGCCATCAGCACGCGCATCAGGCCGTAGGCGGCCGTCATCAACAGCGGCGAGGCGATCAGCCACAGCATCCAGTCGTCAGGCGCGACCGGCGCCGAGCCGGTGCCGGTCAAGGCGTCGGTCGCCCACTTGAAGGTGAACGGCACCGCCAGCGTCGCCACCTTGGCGGCGAGCAGCAGCAGCATCGCCCAGACCACGCGCATCTTCAGATCGGCGCGATCGCCCGGCCAAATGTAAGGCCACAGCTTGGCCACCGTTCCGAACATGGAGCCGCGGATCGCCGGTTCGCCACGGGGCAACGGCGGCGGTTCAGTCGCCGCCGGATAAGTCGCATCGGCCATCAAGACATCCCGATCGTCGGTGGCAAATCCGTCCGCCCACCTGCGCAGGAGCTTCGCTCGTCAGGCGGCGCCGCTCCGGTTGTTGTCCAACGCATTTTCTTCACGCGAGGCGGTCGTCCCCTTCAGCGCCAGCCCGAGGACATGCTTTGCTCGAAAACGCCATGTCGCCCGGTCATATAGGAGGTTTGCCGCCGCGCCGCACCCCGTTGGGAACAAATCTTTTCCTTCCCGGCCGGCGGCGGCGGCAGCGCAGGAAACCCCCGTCGCGGCTGCCTTGACGCCGTCACCGGGCAATGCAACATGACAGGCATGTCAACCTTGGACTCCGGTCTCATCCGCTCCGTCTGCGTCTATTGCGGCTCGGGGCCTGGCAACCATCCCGCATTCGTCAAGGCCGCAACCGATTTCGGCAAAGCACTCGCCGAGGCCGGAACGCGGCTGGTCTATGGCGGCGGCTCGCTCGGCCTGATGGGCGCGGTCGCCAGCGCGACGCTCGACCACGGCGGCACCGTGACCGGAATCATCCCCGAGTTTCTGGTGCGGCGCGAGCACGCCATGACACGGGCGCAGGATATGATCGTCACCAAGGACATGCACGAGCGCAAGCGGCTGATGTTCGAACATTCCGATGCGTTCGTCGCGCTGCCGGGCGGCATCGGCACGCTGGAAGAACTGGTCGAGCAACTGACCTGGGCACAGCTTGGCCGCCACGCCAAGCCGATCCTGATCGCCAATATCGAAGGGTTCTGGGAGCCGCTGCTGACCCTGCTGACGCATATGGGCGATACCAGCTTCATCCGCCCCGATCTCAAGATCAACCTGCTATCGGCCGAGCGCGTCGGCGACATCCTGCCGATGCTGGAGCACGCCGCACGCCGTGCCGCCGAGATCGATGCGCCACGCGACATGCCGGGGACAGTGGCCGCGAAACTTTAACCACGGGCGTCGCGTACGTCGAACTCCGCCGCGTAAAGCTCCGGCTTGAAGCCGACCAGGAGGCGCCCTCCCCGTTCGAGCACCGGGCGCTTGATCATCGAGGGTTGCGCCAGCATCAGCGACAGCGCCTTTGTCGCGGTGAGGTTCTGCCTGTCCGCCTCGTCGAGCTTGCGGAACGTGGTGCCGGCGCGGTTGAGCAGCACCTCCCAGCCGATCTCATCGCACCACGCCTTGAGCCGCGCCCGATCGATCCCGGCGGTCTTGTAGTCGTGGAACTCGTAAGCCACGTCATGCGCGTCGAGCCAGGCCCGCGCCTTCTTCATCGTGTCGCAATTTTTGATACCGTAGAGCGTGACGCCCCTCACCTGCCCGCTGGTCATGCCGTCAGACTTGCCCTCAACCGAATTCCGCCGAACGCCGGCCCCGCGCGCGCCCCGCAGCGACGCGCAGGCACCTTGTGCTTGTCAGGATACCGCCCGGCAGCCTATCGATGGTGGCCGATCCTGGCCAGCCGCAATCGGGAGACTGCCGACATGACCGCCACCTCAAGACGCATCGTGCTCGCCTCGCGCCCGGCCGGCGAGCCGACCGCCGCCAATTTCCGCCTCGAAGAGGCGCCGGTGCCGACACCCGGCGACGGCGAGGTCTTGTTGCGCACCATCTGGCTGTCGCTTGATCCCTACATGCGCGGACGGATGAGTGATGCCCCCTCCTATGCCGCGCCGGTCGCGGTCGGCGGCGTGATGGAGGGCGAGGCGGTCGGGGAAGTGATCGCCTCCAACAATCCGCGCTTCGCCAAGGGCGATATCGTCGCCGTCCGCAGCGGCTGGCAGACCCATGCGATCTCCGATGGCAAAGGCTTGCGCAAGGTCGATCCCGCCGTGGCGCCGATCTCGACCGCGCTCGGCGTGCTCGGCATGCCGGGCATGACCGCCTACACGGGACTAATCGGCATCGGCCAGCCCAAGGCCGGCGAGACCGTGGTGGTGGCGGCGGCCTCCGGCGCGGTCGGCTCGGCCGTCGGGCAGATCGCCAGGATCAAGGGCGCACGGGCGGTCGGCATCGCCGGCGGCGCCGACAAATGCGCCTTCGTCAAGAACGAACTGGGCTTCGACGACTGCATCGACCATCGCGACCCGGATCTCGCCGCCAAGCTCAAGGCGGCGTGCCCGAACGGCATCGACGTCTATTTCGAGAACGTCGGCGGAAAAGTCTTCGAGGCGGTGTTTCCGCTGTTCAACCCGTTCGCGCGGATGCCGGTCTGCGGCCTGATCGCCGAGTACAACGCAACCCCCGGCGCACCGCCGCCGAAATGGGCCGGCGCCCTCATGCGCGCGATCCTGGTGAAACGGCTCACGTTGCGCGGCTTCATCGTGTTCGATTTCGAAAACCAGCGGGCCGACTTCGAACGCGACATGGCCGTCTGGGTGCGCGACGGCAAAGTGAAATACCGCGAGTTCGTCACCGAGGGGCTGGAGAACGCGCCGGCCGCCTTCATCGGGCTGCTCAAGGGCGCGAACTTCGGCAAGCAACTGGTGCGCGTCGGGCCGGATCGGGCCTGAACCGCGACGGGAGGCGCCCATGTCGGCTCAAGCCGTGCTGCTGCCGGTGTTCGTGCAGGTCGCGTTGATATTCGCACTGCTTTTCATGATGGGCGTTGCGCGCTGGCGCACGCTCGGCTCCGGCGAAACCCGCATCAAGGATATCGCGCTCGGCCAGCCGAACTGGCCGACCTATGTCACGCAGGTCAGCAACTGCTTCCGCAACCAGTTCGAAGTGCCGGTGCTGTTCTTCGCGCTGGTGGCGCTGGCGCTGCCGCTGCGCAAGGCCGATCTGGTGATCGTGCTGTTGTCGTGGCTATTCGTGGCGTTGCGCATCGCCCACGCCTTCGTGTTCGTCACCAGCAACAACGTGCCGCGCCGCGGGCTGATCTGGCTTGCCGGCGCATTGGTGCTGGCGGCGATGTGGCTGTATTTCGCGGTGCGGATGCTGCTTGTGCCGTAAGCGCCGCCGCCTGTTCCGTCTGCCTGAAGGATTGCCATGACGCCCGCCGCGCGGCTTGCCGCCGCTATCGACGTTCTCGCCACCATCGATCGCGATCGCCAGCCGGCCGCCGCCGCGCTGAAGGCGTGGGGCACCGCACACCGCTTTGCCGGCTCCGGCGACCGTGCCGCCATTGCCGGCCTGGTCTACGACGTGCTGCGCCGGAATGCTTCGAGCGCATATCTGATGGGCGACGACAGTGCCCGCGCGCGGGCGCTCGGTATGCTGAAGCTGGAGCGGCAGTTTGATGTCGAGGCGATCGCCGCGCTGTGCGACGGCAGCCGCTTCGCGCCGCCCCCACTGACGGAGGCCGAACGCAACGCGCTTGTCTCTGGCTCGCTGGCCGGCGCGCCCGCGCCTGTCGCCGGCGATTATCCGGCATGGCTCGATGAGCAGTTGGCCAACGCCTTCGGCGACGGCCGCGCGGCGGAGGCGGCGGCGATGGCCAGCCGCGCACCGCTCGACCTGCGCGTCAACACCTTGAAATGCACGCCGGAAGCAATGCGGGCCTCGCTCGCCCATCTCGGCGCGTCGCCGACACCGTGGTCGCCGTTCGGTCTGCGCATCGGACTTGGCGCCGATGCCCGCAACCCCGGAATCCATGCGGAGACCGATTTTCTCAAAGGCCATATCGAGGTGCAGGACGAAGGCTCGCAGCTGGCCGCCCTGTTCACCGCGCCGAAGCCGGGCGAACAGGTGGTCGACCTGTGCGCCGGCGCCGGCGGCAAAACACTGGCACTCGCCGCGCTGATGCAGGGCAAGGGGCGGATCGTTGCGACCGACGCCGACAAGCGCCAGTTGGCCCCGATCCATGCCAGGCTGGCCCGTGCCGGCGCCCACAATGTCGAGGTACGCGCCCCGAAAGGCGCGGCCGATCCGCTGGCCGATCTCGCCGGCGGCGCCGACCTGGTGGTGGTCGATGCGCCCTGCACCGGCACCGGCACCTGGCGGCGCAACCCGGACGCCAAGTGGCGGATGCGGCCAGGGGCGCTCGACCTGCGGCTCAAGGACCAGGCTTTGGTGCTGGCACGCGCCGCCGCCCTGCTCAGGCCGGGCGGGCGCCTCGCTTATATCACCTGCTCGGTGCTGGAGGCCGAGAACGCCGCGCAGGTGGCCGCGTTCCGGGCGCGGCACCCGGAATTCTCACCAGCCACGCCGGCCGAGATTGCCGCGCCACTGGGCAGCCGCGCGGCGGCTTTCCTCGATGCCGTCCGGATCACCCCGGAGGGGCTATTGATGACGCCGCGCCGGACCGGCACCGACGGCTTTTTCGTCGCCGTGCTGCGGCGGCAGCCATAGGACTATGATCCGCTTGGCGGACAGATAGCGGCGGACAACACGACGGCGGCGCACATCTCCATTGCAGTGCGGCAGGTGCTCGCGTAATTCGTCTGCATGACCAGCTCCCCCCCGGATATGCCCGCCCACGACAAGCTGCTGATCGTCGATTTCGGCAGCCAGGTGACGCAGCTCATCGCCCGGCGCGTGCGCGAGGAAGGCGTCTATTCCGAGATCGTGCCGTTCCAGAAGGCGGAGGCCGCCTTCCGGGCGATGCGACCGAAGGCCGTCATCCTCTCCGGCGGCCCGGCCTCGGTGCTCGACCCCGATGCGCCGGCCGTGCCGCAGGCAATCCTTGAGGCCGGCGTGCCGGTACTCGGCATCTGCTACGGCGAACAGGCGATGGCGCAGCAACTGGGCGGCACCGTCGAGGGCGGCCACCATCGCGAGTTCGGCCGCGCCACGCTGGAGGTGACGGAGCCGTGCGCCCTGTTCGACGGGGTGTGGGACAAGGGCGGCCATTACGAGGTGTGGATGAGCCACGGCGACCGCGTGACCGCGCTGCCGACCGGCTTTCGCGCCGTGGCCCGCGCACCCGGCTCACCGGTTGCGGTGATCGCCGACGATGCGCGCAAATTCTACGCCATGCAGTTCCACCCGGAAGTGGCGCACACGCCGGACGGCACCAAACTGATCCACAACTTCGTCCGCAACATCGCAGGCTTTGCCGGCGACTGGACGATGCGCGCCTTCCGCGAGGAAGCGATCGCAAAAATCCGCGCGCAGGTGGGGAGTGGCCGCGTCATCTGCGGGCTGTCCGGCGGCGTCGATTCCGCCGTGGCGGCCGTGCTGATCCACGAGGCGATCGGCGACCAGTTGACCTGCGTGTTCGTCGATCACGGTCTGTTGCGGCTGGCCGAAGCCGAAAAGGTGATCGAGCTGTTCCGCCACCACTACAACATTCCGCTGGTGCATGTGGACGCAGCAAGGCTGTTTCTCGGCGAACTGGCGGGCGTCACCGACCCGGAAGCCAAGCGCAAGACCATCGGCCGGCTGTTCATCGACGTGTTCGAGCAAGAAGCGAAGAAAATCGGCGGTGCTGATTTCCTCGCGCAGGGCACGCTCTACCCCGACGTGATCGAAAGCGTGTCGTTCACCGGCGGGCCGTCGGTGACGATCAAGTCGCATCACAATGTCGGCGGCCTGCCCGCGCGCATGAACATGCAGCTCGTCGAGCCGTTGCGCGAACTGTTCAAGGACGAGGTGCGCGCGCTCGGGCGCGAACTCGGCCTACCCGACGTATTCGTCGGCCGCCATCCGTTTCCCGGCCCCGGCCTCGCCATCCGCTGCCCCGGCGAGATCACGCCGGAGAAGCTCGACATCTTACGCAAGGCGGACGCGATCTACATCGAGGAGATCCGCCGCGCCGGCCTGTACGATACGATCTGGCAGGCGTTCGCCGTGCTGCTGCCGGTCAAGACCGTCGGCGTGATGGGCGACGGTCGTACTTACGATTACGTCGTGGCGCTGCGCGCCGTAACGTCGACCGACGGCATGACCGCCGACTTCTATCCGTTCGACATGCGCTTTCTCGGCGCCGCCGCCACCCGCATCATCAACGAGGTGAAAGGCGTCAACCGCGTCGTCTACGACGTGACGAGCAAGCCGCCCGGTACGATCGAGTGGGAGTGAATTAGGGTGGTTTCAGACCATCCCGCCCGATGCGGATTTATGGGCGATCTCACTGAGCGCACCTCCGCGACCTTGGACACCCGGAAAGGCCCGTGAAAGCCATCCGGGCAAAATGCCTCGATTGCTCGGGCGGCAGCGAGGCGGAGGCCCGCAAATGCCTCGCCGTCCGATGCCCCTTTGGCCTTTCCGCATGGGCGTCAGCCCGTCCGCGGCGCCGTCTTACCGCCGGCTCGATGTCCCGGCCAACCTGCAATCGGCGATGCTGTCGCCGCTCACAACGTCGCGCTCGACCTCTATGCCAGATCGGCCGATCCCGACCACGATCGTCGCACTATCGCCAACACCATGCGGCCGAAGTCCGAGCAGCCACCTTAGCGATGCTGGAGCGACAGAAGCGAGATCGATCTCACGCGGCTTGATCGTGGCAAGAGGCGGCGCTCTTGGGCGCCGCCCTCATATGCCGGCGTGATCTAATAGACGCGGCTTCAACCGTGCCGGCCGAGGATAAGACCACCTTGATAGCCCGATAAACGGTTTGACCTGAAATGCCTGGAGCCAAGCCAGCGCTCCCTGATAGACTACACCCGCATACATGGGCATTGGACGTGGACAGATATTGGTTGATGGACTAGGCGCATGAACGCTCGAGCAAGCCTTCTCCTTTCCATCCTCGCGCTACAGATCTGCTGCGGGCGCGCAATCGCAGATGACACTGTCGATATCAGATCGCGCTTGCAGCAGTGGACAGCTAGTTTCAACAACCGGGATAAAGCTGCGGCATGCGATCTGTTCTCAAGATCCCTGGTCTCTGATGTCAGAGGTCAGGGTGAAGCGAACTACGAGACGCGATGCGAAATAATTAGCAAGGCACTCGATGACCCAGAAAGGTCGTTTCACTACAGCCTCGATATCAAGGAGATAATCGTCGACAAGACCATCGCCGTGGTCCGGCTGGACTGGACCTTGAAGATATCTCCCGGCGACATGGTCAGCACCGAGACCGGTTTGGACGTCTTTCAAAAAGAGAGCGACGAACAGTGGCGAATCATTCGGTACATGGCCTACAGCCCCCAATAGCTACAGCGGGAGCACATTTCTTATATGGCACAACAGGGCGATGGTTTCTTCAACCCGGTGACGAAGACCCGTATCGTCTTCGTCGCGGTTCCTGCAGACAATGGCGGACGCGAACTCGCTGTCGATTGGCATGTCCCGCCGGGTGAGATGCTTCCAGCCGCACCTCATTACCACGCTGGCCCAGGCGGCCAGATCGCCGAAACGTTCACGATCATAGCTGGAACGGCGACGTTGAAGGTGGGAGGCAAGAAGCTAACAGTCAGCGCGCCGAACGCGGTTGATATCGGCTTCAATCAGATCCACACCCATCCGGCGAATGCGGGCAGTGATAAACTGCACGTCCGCCAGAGCGGCACGCGCATCGATCCTGAACCCGAGACGCTAGCTCGCGTCGAGCGGTTTCTCGAAACGCTGGTCGCCCTATCCCAACAGGGGAAAGCCAACCGCAGGGGCGACATCACAAACCCGTTGCAAGCAGCACTGACGATCCATGAGCTTCTGCTTGATCCTACCTTTCTGCCGATACTACCGCGCAAATTTCAGATGTTTATGTTCGGCTTGCTTGCTCGCAGGGCACGGCGGCGCGGCTACGTCGCCTACCACAACCCACAACTGCTTTGACCGCCAATCCTTGTGACGTTTTGGACGCCCACTGACCGATAGAGCTAAGCCTATTGCGACGTCGCGGGAGGCAACAGGGCGACGGCCGGCGCCGCGCCGTAGGAGGCCGGCACCTGAAGCCCCTGCGTTGTCGCGGTGACGCGCGCGGTGGTGTCGCGCACCACCGCCTCGAACGGCTGGTTCGGCGTCCCTAGCGTTTCCAGCAGCGCGCGCACGAAGGGGCTGTCGAGATCCTCGCCGTCGAGAGCCGCCTGGCCTGGCTGGGTCGAATGGAACACGACACTGTTGGCGGCGACCGCAGGCGTTGCGGCAAGGCCCGCGTGCAATCGCGACGGCACCACCTGTTCGTGCGGCGCGGCGCGACTGCGCGAGGCG
>JBARWE010000072.1:0-15435 GCA_049646625.1 Xanthobacteraceae bacterium | reverse complement strand
CGCTACGCGGCGGTGCGCGCCGCCCGCCTCGCCCGCGTCGTTCGCACGGCGGAGCGCAATGGCCGTATCTATCACCTGCAGGGGCCGGCGGCGCTGGCGCGCAACCTCGTCATGCGCGGCCTTGGCGGCGCACGGCTACTCAACCGGCAGGACTGGATCTATCGCTGGCGCCTGGACGACTGAGGCGCGGCCGGCGCCGGGGCAGCCGCGGCCTCGCAGCGGTTTTTCTCCCACATGCGATCGATCAGCCGCCTCTGCCCCTGTAGCCTGAGGTTGGTGTTGCCATAAGCGAGTTCGGCCACCGCATCGCCGGCGACGCCAGTGCGCGCCTTGTCGATCAGCCGTTGATTGTCGGCAAGTTGCCGCTCGACGCTGGTGCGCTCGGCAGCGAGTTGATCGCAATCATAAAGATCGTAGATCGACGGATCGACGAACGCCTCCGTCATCGCCCCGGTGGTGCCGGTACAACCGCCGAGTGACAGCGCGGCGAAGAGCGCCAACCCCGGCGCGGCCCACAGCGATACCCCGGTTCGATGGCTCATCCCTCACCCCTCTCGCAACGATGCCGCTTTCGCCGGCCGCTTGCATCACGGCGCGGCGGCAGGATCAAGGCACTGGTGCGGACGACGGGAGTCGAACCCGTACGACGTTGCCATCGAGGGATTTTAAGTCCCTTGCGTCTACCAGTTCCGCCACGTCCGCGCGGTGTCATTTCAATGAGTTAGCCGGAAATGGCAAGCGCCGTTTTGTAACGGCGTCTCCCCTGTTTTGCAAAATCCCACTGTCAGGCGCCGCGCGCTCGGCGCTCCAGCGCGGCACGGATCAGCGGCAGCCGGTCGTTGCCGAAATACATATCGGTGCCGTTGACGAAGATCGTCGGCGAGCCGAACCCGCCGCGCCGCATCACCTCGTCGGTGTTGGCCTTGAGCCGGTCCTTGACGCCCTGCTCACTGATGCCTTGCATCAGCGCTTTCACATCGACGCCGGCGCGCTTGCAGATGTCCGCCAGCACCGCGTCCTGCGAGATATCCTTGTCCTCGCCCCAATAGGCTTCGAACACCGCCTGCGCGAACGGCACCATGGCTGCGTTGCCATACGCCTCACCGAGATAGACGCAGCCGCGCATCGCCTTGACGCTGTTGACTGGAAACACGCTCGGCTGCCACTTGATGGCAAGCTCCGCGACGCGCGCCCAGTCGGCCAGATCCTTCGCCATGTAACGCGCCTTCTCCGGCACCGGCCGGTCGCGCGAAGCGTAGACGCTCGGGTTGATCGCGTTGAAGATGCCGCCGACCAGAATGGGGCGCCAGGTGATCGTCGCACCGAATTCTTTCGCCAGCGGCTGGATGTTGTGGAAGGCGAGATAGGTCCACGGACTCGAACAGTCGAAGAAAAACTCGATCATCGGCGCGTCCCATTCATGACTTCTGCGTGTGCGGCGGCGCGGTGACGCCGAACATGATCCGGCGCGCCTCAGCATCCATCGGCACCATTGGCCCCTCCTCCTTGCCGAGCGCAAGTCCCTTCTGCAGCAGCGGCCGCGCCCGCAGCGTTGCATACCAGCGCTTGACGCCGGGAAACTCGTCGAGCGTCAACCCTTGCGCCTTGTGCGTCATGATCCACGGAAAACAGGCGATGTCGGCGATCGAATAATCGCCGGCGATGCAGTCGCCGGTCGCTTTGAGTCGCGCATCAAGCACGCCGTAAAGCCGCCGCGCCTCGCGGCCGTAGCGATCGATGGCGTAAGGAATTTTATCCGGCGCATAGAGCAGGAAATGGCCGTTCTGCCCGAGCATCGGGCCAAGCCCACCCATCTGCCACATCAGCCACTCGATCACCTCATAGCGCCCGCGCAGGTCGCGCGGCATGAAGCGGCCGGTCTTTTCGGCGAGATAAAGCAGGATCGCACCGCTTTCGAAGATGGAGACCGGCGCGCCGCCGCCCAGTGGGGCGCGATCGACGATCGCCGGCATGCGGCCGTTGGGGCTGAGCTTCAAGAACTCCGGCTGGTGCTGGTCGCCGCGCCCGAGCTGCATGCGGTGCAGCGTGTAGGGCAGGCCGCACTCTTCCAGCATGATGGAGATTTTCCAGCCGTTCGGCGTCGGCGCGTAGTAGAGATCGATCATAACGTCATCAAATAGTGGGAGAGAGACAGACAATCCTAGACCTGCGCAGTGATGTGTTCTAGCCCATCCTCAGCCACGGCGTAGCGCCCGGCCGCAGCGGGCGACGGCGCCGCAGGCGTCAACCGATCGAGGGGGACATCATGCTGTTTCCAACCACCACGGCCGGCTCATTGCCGAAACCGGAATGGCTCGCCGAGCCGAACCGCCTGTGGGCGCCGTGGAAGGCCGAGGGCGAGGCGTTGGCGCGCGCCAAGCGCGACGCCACCGTTCTGGCGCTCAAGTTGCAGGAAGACGCCGGCATCGACATCGTCACCGAGGGCGAACAGGCACGCCAGCATTTCGTCCACGGCTTTCTTGAAAACGTCGGCGGCATCGACTTTGCCAACAAGGTCGAGATGGGCATCCGCAACGACCGCTACAAGGCGATGGTGCCGCAGGCGGTGGCGCCGCTGCGGCTGAACGGCCGGGTCCATGCCTTCGAGGCGCGCGTGGCGCGCGCCCACACCAAACGCCAGTTGAAGTTCACCCTGCCTGGCCCGATGACGCTGGTCGACACCATCGCCGACCGTCATTACGGCGACCGCGTCAAGCTGGCATTCGCCTTCGCCGAACTGCTCAATGAGGAAGCGCGCGCGCTGGAGGCCGACGGCATCGATGTCATCCAGTTCGACGAGCCGGCGTTCAACGTCTACATGGATGCGGTCAACGACTGGGGCATCGCGGCGCTGACGCGCGCGGCCGAGGGGCTGACCTGCACCACCGCGGTCCACATCTGCTACGGCTACGGCATCAAGCCGAACATCGAGTGGAAGGGCGCGCTCGGTCAGGAGTGGCGGCAATACGAGCGGATCTTCCCGGCCATCGCCAAAAGCCCGATCCGGCAGGTCTCGGTCGAGTGCGTCAACTCGCGAGTGCCGCTGGAACTGTTGAAGCTGCTCGACGGCAAGACCGTGCAGGCCGGTGTCATCGACGTCGCGACCGATCGGGTCGAGACACCGGAGGATATCGTGCGCACCATCGAGAGCCTGATGGCCGTAGTGCCGAAGGAGAGCATCGTCGCCAGCACCAATTGCGGCATGGCGCCGATGCACCGCGACCTCGCCGAGGCCAAGCTGAAAGCGCTCGGCGCCGGCGCGCGACTCGCGCGCGAGCGGCTGGGATAAAGCGTTTCAGCTTTATGGAAACGCTTCAGCCCGTCATGGCCGGATTTGTTCCGGCCATCCACGGCTTTCTTGAACGGAACCACTGTCAAGACGTGGATGTCCGCGACAAGCGCGGGCATGGCGACATGGGGTGGACAGGCCCTACGCCCCGCCTTCGCGCAGCGGCGGCTGGAACGACAGCCCGGTGTCCCACGGAAAGAAGATCCAGGTGTCCTGCGATACCTCGGTGATGAAGGTATCGACCATCGGCTTGCCGACCGGCTTGGCGTAGACCGCCGCCATATGCGCTTCCGGCAGCAGGTCGCGCACCAGCTTCGCGGTCCGGCCGGTATCGACCAGATCGTCGACGATCAGCAGGCCGCGGCCAACGCCCTCGCCGAGCGTCATCACCTCGTCCGACACGCTTTTCAGCACCTTGAGATCGTTCTGCGTGGTGTGATCGTAGCTTGCGACGCTGATGGTATCGATGACGCGGATATCGAGTTCGCGCGCCACGATCGCGGCCGGCACCAGCCCGCCGCGGGTGACAGCGACCATCGCCCGGAACGGCCCGAGAGGGTCGAGCCGCCACGCCAGCGCGCGGCAGTCGCGATGAAACTGGTCCCACGACACCGGATAAGCCTTTCCCGCGTGCGGCGAAGCGGTGGTCTCGCTCATTCCGCCTCACACCGCCGGCTTGTGGAGGTCGGTCAGCATCGCCTCGACCTCGGCCATCGCCGCATGCAGCTTCCCGGGATCGCGCGAGCGCACCACCAGGCTGGTGTTGGGCTGGCCGTTCTCATCGAGAAACGGATAGCTGCCGATGATGGTGTCGGGGTGGCGCGCCTGAATGGCGCGCAAGGCGGTGCCGACGTCACCCTCGCGGGCATTGGCACGCACCGATTCCGACAGCATCCGCACCCCCGTCCTCAGTTTCGGCGCGACGATGTCGAGCATCGCCTGCATGATCGAGGGCACGCCGGCCATGACGATGACGTTGCCGATGATGAAGCCCGGCGCCAGAATGGTCGCGCTCTGAATGAGGTCGGCGCCGTCGGGGATGCGCGCCATGCGCAGCCGTGCCTCGTTGAGATCACCGGGCGCATAGCGCTCGCGAAAACGCGCCACCACCTCAGGATGATGGTCGATGCCGACGCCGAACGCCTTGGCAACGCTGTCGGCGGTGATGTCGTCATGGGTCGGGCCGATGCCGCCGGTGGTGAACACATAACTGTAGCGCGCACGCAGCGCGTTGAGCGCCGCGACGATATCGGCCTCGTCGTCGGCAACGACGCGCACCTCGCGCAGGTCGATACCGATATTGGTGAGATACTCGGCGATGTAGCCGATGTTCTTGTCCTTGGTGCGCCCGGACAGGATTTCGTCGCCGATCACCAGGATGCCGGCGGTGACGATCTCGCTCATGTCATCAGTCCTCTTAACCGCCCAAGATTTTTTGAACACCCAAGACTTTGCGCGCGCGCGACCATGAAGTCACGAACAGGCTTCGCGAGCCGCCGATGCCGTCCCCACGTTTCTGCGCGGCAGCACGATGGCGCGGCGGTAGTGGGTCAGTTTGAAATTCTATGACCGACCCGGCAAAAGGTCGCGGTGGCAATCCTTATCCACCTGGGCCATATTGAGGGCATGACCGAACACAAACCAAAGCGCCCGCGCGACCCTAACCAATTGGCGAAATCGATTGTCGAACTGGCGACAGGTGAGGCCGAGGACAAAAAGCCGCTGGAGAGTGCGCGCAAGGGCGGACTAAAGGGCGCTAGAGTTCGCATGAAGGCGCTCACCCCAGAACAACGATCTAAGATCGCGCGCATCGCTGCAGAAGCAAGGTGGAAGAAGGGCTAAGCTGCCTCTTCCCCTCGCCAGTATCGCCGCTCCTCCACATCATCCCTGAAGTCAAAAAGCATTGGAATGGGCGGCTGGTCGTTCTTCAACGCGTTGTAGGCTTCAACATCAGTGGCCAGTTGCACGCAATCTCCAACGATCTGCTCACGCCTCTGAATGAAGGCTTTCTGCATGTGCTCGCGTGGCGCGTCTTTCATTATTGCCCAGAACGTGTATTGCACGCCTGCCTTCGATACGCGGACGGCATGGTTGACACGATATCGACGCCCCTGTGCGTCAGTCGCATATTCTTCGCGAAGGGCGTCCGCCATATCAGCCGCGAGCTTCGCTAGCGGATCGACTTCCGGCTCTTCGATCAGCCCCCGCTGTACGGCCCACTGAACAGCATCACGGGCAGTAGCTGGCACCGATCCGTGTTCTTTCTCGTAGGCGCGCCACGCTCTTTGCAGTTGCTCTTTGTAGGTTGCCATCAGTTCTATCCTCAAAGCGAAACGTTAGCGGGAACACCCCATCCGTCGATCACTGCGTTTCCGATAACGTGGTGACGGATTTTTACCTTATGGCGAGTAAGCCAATCGTACCGGCCCATCTTTCGCTGTAGTTGCCCCACAACGATGCCAGGATGCCTTTGAACGCGCTTGGCGAAACCGATCATGTCCCGTTCGGAGATGTAGGGGAATTTTCTGATGAAGAAAGATTCCAACTGATCTTGAGGCACGCACAGTTCTGCCGCCGCCACGTTGGCTCGTCTTTCTTCAGGCGGAAGGTTTTCGCCCGTCCCTCCGTTTTCGCCCTCTAGGTCGTAATCGACGGTTTGTTCCTCCAAGTTTCCTTGGCCATCCTTGTTCAAGACATGCTCGATCTCGTGCCGTAGCACGAACCAAAAATTGTCAATGCGATCGTGCCGAACCGTCATCCCGATAACAGGAGACTTGGAGTCCAGCCAGAAACAGACGCCATCAATGTTGGCTTTCGGAAGTGTCTCCACAATCACATAGCAAATTCCGCATTCAGCAAGTGCACGGGGGACATGCCGAATTTCTTCAGGATCGGCCATCAGCCGAGGCATATCGGTTACAAAGCGATGAAGTTTGCTTTCCGAATAAGCCGGGACAACCAACTCTGCCGCGATCTGCCGAACGCGAAAAAGCCAAGCGATCTGCTCGGGCGTCGTGGCAGAATAGTCTGCCTTCTTGGCTGCGTGAGCCAGGTGGGGAACATCTGCCAAGTCGTTCTTGCAGAAAAAACGCATCATCTGGGCCTCAAGAAGCCCGACGTCCGTGTCCTCCAGCCATCCGCGCTTGATCATTTCGCGGATGGGGTAAGCTCCCTGAAGCAACGACCGTTTCGCAATCCCCGGATCGGGTTCGCGCGCATGAGCCATTTCGTAGGCTTTCTGGAGATTAGCAAAGTAATCCGCCGACACGTCGAAAGCCTTGCCGAGCGCCTTGGCCATGTCCGGGCTAATGCCCCTCTTGCCAGAGGCAATAAGGTTTACCGCCTGCTCAGGAACACCGAGGATGTAAGCCAGATCGCGCTGAGACCATTCGCGCGCCTCAAGCTCTTCCCGGATAAACTCGCCGGGATGAGGGACGTCAGCCAGACAAGATGCAATGCTCATACCTGTTCCCTCCTCAGTGTGTGTCGCCAATGTCGGTGATGGTAATCACCGACGGTTTTTCGTCGTTCGAGATCGTGAATACGATCCGGTATTGATCGTTGATTCGGATCTGTCGGAGACCGTCGCGGTCCCCTTGGAGTTTCTTGTAGTTCAAGCTTTTCAGGTTCCTCAAATCGCGCTCGTCTTTTGCCGCTTCCAATTGCACGATCCGATTGCGGGCCGCCTTGATCACGACAACCGGAAGCCCAAGCTTGTGGGCCTCGTCGGTGCAAATGCGCGCAAGGCTCTTGTCCGCAAATTCGATTCTCATGTGCAAGGACGTTACGGCCAGCTGAAATGCATGTCAATGGATGACTGAACGTAATGGGTTAAACTGACTGAAATGCTTGACTATAACCAGATAAGTCGCTAAATTCGGTTGTATGAACAAGCTCGATGCGAAGACCCGCGCACAAATCCTTCACCTTCTATGCGAGGGTCAGTCTATCCGCTCGATCACGCGGGTGAAGGGTGTCAGCAAGAACACCGTCGCCAAGCTGCTTTCGGATGCTGGCGCGGTTTGCGCACAATTTCAGGATGAGGCGCTTCGCAACCTGACCAGCCGCCGGGTACAGGTCGATGAGATTTGGAGCTTCACCTACGCCAAACAGAAGAACGTCGCGATGGCAAAGGCCGCGCCGGAGGGCGCAGGCGATACGTGGACTTGGACGGCTATCGACGCCGACACGAAGCTTGTCATGTCGTGGCTGGTCGGCGGTCGCGACGGCGAATATGCGATGGCGTTCATGGATGATCTTTCCCGCCGTCTCGTCAATCGCGTCCAGCTCACCAGCGACGGCCACAAGGCCTACCTTGAAGCGGTCGAAGGTGCCTTCGGCGGCGATATCGACTATGCCATGCTGGTCAAGATTTACGGCACGTCGCCGGACAGCGCCAAGGGCCGTTACAGCCCGGCCGAATGCACTGGCGCTCGCAAAGAGAGGATCGAAGGTAATCCCGATCCGAAGCACGTCAGCACGTCATTTGCCGAGCGTCAGAACCTCACCATGCGGATGCATATGCGCCGCTTCACCCGCCTGACCAACGGCTTTTCAAAGAAGGTAGAGCAACACGTCAACGCCGTGGCGCTGCACTTCATGTATTACAACTTTGTCAAAATCCATTCGTCGCTGCGGATGACCCCGGCGATGGCTGCTGGCGTGGCTGGCAAGCTTTGGGAAGTGTCAGACATCGTTGCCCTGATCGAAGCGAAGGAAGCCGAGAAGCCGACGGCTCGCGGTCCCTACAAAAAGCGGGATCAAATTTCAAACTGACCCACTACCGGCGCGGCGCAACCCTTGCATCGCACGGCCACCTTCGCGCATGGTAGCGGCCAACAATCAACCGAATAACGGCGGAAACTCCCATGGCAAGCCCCTCATCCTCGAAAATCGCACTGGTGACTGGCGCCGGCTCCGGCGTCGGCCGCGCATCGGCACTGGCCCTGATGCAGGCCGGCTTCACCGTGGTCGTGACCGGCCGGCGCGCCGACAAGCTTGAGGAAACGGCGAAAGCCGGCCCCGCCGGCAAATGCCTGGTGGCGCCGTCCGATCTTTCCGACCCCGCCTCGATCGACGCGCTGTTCGCCCGCGTGCGCGAGACGTTCGGCCGGCTCGATCTTCTGTTCAACAATGCCGGCATCGGCGCGCCGGCGATCGCCTTCGAGGACGTCAGCGTCGCGCAATGGAAAGCGGTGGTCGATACCAACCTGACCGCGCCGTTCCTGTGCACGCAGCACGCCTTCCGCATCATGAAGACGCAGACCCCGCGCGGCGGCCGCATCATCAACAACGGCTCGATCTCAGCGCATGCGCCGCGGCCGCTGTCGGCCGCCTACACCGCGACCAAGCACGCCATCACCGGCCTCACCAAATCAACCGCGCTCGACGGCCGCCCGTTCGACATCGCCTGCGGCCAGATCGACATCGGCAACGCGGCGACCGAAATGACCGCGCGGATGGTCGACGGCGTCTTGCAGGCCGACGGCCGCAAAGCGCCGGAGCCGCGCATGGATGTCTCCACTGTGGCCAACGCCGTCGTTCACATGGCGAGCCTGCCGCTCGACGCCAACGTGCTGTTCATGACGGTGATGGCAACAAAGATGCCGTTCGTCGGGCGCGGGTGATGGTAAGCAGCACCATCAAACCTCCCTCGTCATGGCCGGCTTTATGCCGGGCATCCAGGTCTTGGTAACGGCTCACTCAACAAAGACGTGGATGGCCGGGACAAGCCCCGGCCATGACGGCTACCGTGTTTGTGTCCAGCCTCAGTTCAGCCGATACTCACCGCCCACCGTACGAAACTCGGCCGGTTTGATCAGTTGCGCATGCGCGACCGTAACCGAGAACAGCGGTCCTTCGATCGATTTTTCCCAGAACGCGAGGAAGTGTTTTAGCGCCGGGAAGTTCGGGAACAGGTCGTAGTCCTGCCAGACATAGGTTTGCAAAAGCCAGTGCCGGTCCGGCCGGCGATAGAGAATCTCCGCCGTGGTCAGGCCGTAACCCGCGAGTTGCCTGACGAAATCGGCGGAAACCGTGGACTTCCCAACCATGGTCAGAACCTCCTGCACCACATTAGCGAGAGGGGACCGAAGCTGCCGTTATCTCTGCTCCCGCCGCCCGTGAAGTATGACGCAGCACGTCGCCAAGACTCAAGTCAACATGGTAAATAATCCGTTAAAATCAATTACTTAGCAGCATTCAGGGAAGTCTGCTAACAACCACGCCGCGAGCCGTCGTCATGGCTTGGCTTATCGCGGCCCTGCCAGATCATCACGGGGCCATCCCACCGTTAACGATGGCGAGCAATGTCTGGCACTCTCCGCCCCTGACTGCTGATTTTTTGCGATAGGGTCTTGATCGGCCTTGCGGCACTGCCTATGTCGCCGGCAAGCCGCTTGGCACTCCATCCGAGCGACTGCCAGAATTGCAAAATATGCAAGCAACATCAGTTTATTAGGAGGACTTCATGAAATTCCGTCCGCTTCATGACCGCGTCGTCGTCAAGCGCATCGACGCCGAGGAAAAGACCGCAGGCGGCATCATCATTCCCGACACGGCCAAGGAGAAGCCCTCGCAGGGCGAGATCGTCGCCGTCGGCCCCGGCGGGCGCGACGAGGCCGGCAAGCTGATCCCGATCGACCTCAAGGTCGGCGACCGCGTGCTGTTCGGCAAGTGGTCGGGCACCGAGGTCAAACTCGACGGCGTGGAAGTGCTCATCATGAAGGAAAGCGACATCATGGGCGTGCTGACCGACGTTTCATCGGCCAAGAACAAAGCCGCTTAAAGCACCCTCTCCTCCCTTCATCGACAGTTTTCAAGGACATCCCAACATGGCAGCTAAAGAAGTCAAATTCTCGGTCGAGGCGCGCGACAGGATGCTGCGCGGCGTCGACATTCTCGCCAACGCCGTCAAGGTGACGCTCGGGCCGAAGGGCCGCAACGTCGTGCTCGACAAGTCGTTCGGCGCCCCGCGCATCACCAAGGACGGCGTCACCGTCGCCAAGGAAATCGAGCTTGAGGACAAGTTCGAAAACATGGGCGCGCAGATGGTGCGCGAAGTAGCCAGCAAGTCGGCCGATCTCGCCGGCGATGGCACCACCACCGCCACCGTGCTGGCGCAGGCCATCGTCAAGGAAGGCGCGAAATCCGTCGCCGCCGGCATGAACCCGATGGACCTGAAGCGCGGCATCGACCTCGCGGTCGAGGCGGTGGTCGCGGACCTGCAGAAGAACTCCAAGAAGGTCACCTCGAACGAGGAGATCGCCCAGGTCGGCACCATTTCCGCCAACGGCGACACCGAGATCGGCAAATTCCTCGCCGACGCCATGAAGAAGGTCGGCAACGAGGGCGTCATCACCGTTGAGGAAGCAAAGTCCCTGGAGACCGAGCTTGACGTGGTCGAGGGCATGCAGTTCGACCGCGGCTATATCTCGCCATACTTCGTCACCAACGCCGACAAGATGCGCGTCGAGTTCGAGGACGCCTACGTTCTCATCAACGAGAAGAAGCTGTCATCGCTGAACGAGCTACTGCCGCTGCTCGAGGCCGTGGTGCAGACCAGCAAGCCGCTGGTGATCGTCGCCGAGGACGTCGAGGGCGAGGCGCTGGCCACGCTGGTGGTCAACCGCCTGCGCGGCGGCCTCAAGGTCGCGGCCGTCAAGGCGCCGGGCTTCGGCGACCGCCGCAAGGCCATGCTGCAGGACATCGCGGTTCTGACCGGCGGCCAGGCGATTTCGGAAGACCTCGGCATCAAGCTTGAGAACGTCACCCTGCAAATGCTCGGTCGCGCCAAGAAGGTGATCATCGACAAGGAAAACACCACGATCGTCAACGGTGCCGGCAAGAAGGCCGACATCGAGGCGCGCGTTCAGCAGATCAAGGCGCAGATCGAGGAGACCACCTCGGACTACGACCGCGAGAAGCTGCAGGAGCGCCTCGCCAAGCTCGCCGGCGGCGTCGCGGTGATCCGCGTCGGCGGCGCCACCGAAGTCGAGGTCAAGGAGCGCAAGGACCGCGTCGATGACGCCATGCACGCCACCCGCGCGGCAGTCGAGGAAGGCATCGTGCCAGGCGGCGGCACCGCGCTGCTGCGCGCCATCGAGGCGCTCAAGCGCGTCAAGACGCAGAACGACGACCAGAAGACCGGCGTCGAGATCGTCCGCCGCGCGCTGTCGGCCCCGGCTCGCCAGATCGCCAGCAATGCCGGCGACGACGGCTCGGTGATCGTCGGCAAGATTCTGGAGAAGGACCAGTACGCCTTCGGCTACGACGCCCAGAACCACGAGTACGGCAACCTGCTCACCAAGGGCATCATCGACCCGACCAAGGTGGTGCGCACGGCGATCCAGAACGCCGCTTCGGTGGCCTCGCTCCTGATCACCACGGAAGCGATGATCGCCGAACTGCCGAAGAAGAACGCAGGCGGCGCCGCAATGCCTCCGGGCGGCGGCATGGGCGGCATGGATTTCTAAGCTCTCCTCTCCCTCCCCCCGCTTGCGGGGGAGGGTTGGGTGGGGGCAAATCCTCGCTCAGGCAAACGCGGCGCGAAATGCGAAAGGCCCGGTGCAAACCGGGCCTTTTTGTTCTCCTACTCCAACAAAAGCTATCGAGAATAGGGGACGCGCCGCAACGAACTATAACTTTTGTACTCAGAAGCCTCGTCTACGAAGCGCAACTTTCGTTCTTTTGCAGCGGTGACGCGGACCCTCGGACTGACCCATATTTCCGGTTCGTTTTCGCGAAGATACATTTCGAAAGGACTAGAAAGAAGCGACATCCTATTGTGATCTTTATTCAACTTTAAAGCGTTTCCTACACACCCAGGTCCTGAGCATAGATTTTTCTTGTATAAGGTCGGGTGATCCAGCATTTTTGATGCATAGAATGCGCGACGACGTTCTCGCATTATATCAAGCCCATGGGTTGGTTCCATGGCGCGGATGAGAACCGCGCTACCTACTCCGCTCTTGCCCGTCGTAACGTTGAGACACCACTGCCCCCTTGCGGAATAAAGATAAGAATGTCCGCCCGGTAAGCGCATCGGATCGGATCCATTACGCCTACCTATCCATGCATCTGGATGACAGTGTGCCGCGGGGTCAGTTTCATCATATGCTTCAGTTTCAACAATCCGTCCCCCCGTCCGCATCCCGTCGAAATTTGTAAATAAAATGCACCCGATGAGACTACGCGCAACTTCATCGACAGGGCGGTCGAAAAAATGTGTGTCTAGTTTCCTTCGCTCAAGCACATTATTCCTCCTCACCTCGCGTTGAATCCATAAAATGCACGAACCTACAGAATAGCAGGCCTATTTCTTCCCCACCGCAGCGCATAAACATCGCTCGCCGTTTTCAGCGCGATCAGCAGCGCCAGCAGGACGATACGGTTGCCGAACAGTTCGACGAGGAAGGCGCCGAGCAAAATCGTCGCGTGCATCACGATCACGCGGCCGTAGGGCTTGAACATCACGCTGCCGGAGACGGCGCCGGCCGAGACCGTTTGACGCTCGCGCCACAGCCGAACGATCCACGGGATCAGAAAATAGACGACAAACGCAACGCCGTGGCTGATGCACAGCGCGACCAGCGCCAGCCATAGCCCGTTCCCGACCACGAGATCGCTGACGTAGGCCGGGATCTCCGAAAATCTCATGCCGCGATTGTCGCCGAACAACAGCGTCAGGAACACGAGGTGGCCGGCCATGAAGCCGCCGAAGTGGACGATGAAGAACGGCACCAGAAACAGCGCGAACGCCCCACTGGTCAGCGCCATCTGCAGAATGGCGAAGGCGCCGATCACCAGCGTTTCCAGCCAGTAGACGACGATCAGGTCGAACAGCCGCCAGCCCCAAAAAATGACGCCGGCAAGCGGCAGCAGGTTCGCGCCCAGCATCGCCGCGAGCGAGAACCGCCAGCGCAGCCGACGCAGTCGCGCCTCGGCCGGGTCGCCTACCTCTCCCGCTTTGATCTCGGCAGCGCTCACGCTTGTCCCCGCCGCAGCCAGTCACGTTCCGGCCGCAAGGCGCTGCCTATAGCATGAGGCGCGGCGTACTCCGTATCCCTCGATCACGGGGCACCATGCAGAAAGACAGGCTGCCGGCGCCACATCGGGTCGCCAGCTTCGCGGCCGGCAGGTCAGTTCAGATAAAACATCGCCTTGGCGAGAAACACGATCAGCACCACATGGCCGAACACGCTCAAGTGGATGATCTGAAAATGCCGCGACTTGAGCTTGCCGGTGCCGCTCAAGGTGATCGCGGTGATAAAATGGCCGAGCACGCTCAACGCCAGCACGATCTTCAGCCATAGCAGCGTCGCGAACGTCGAGCCGAACGGATCGGCCAGCGCATCACGGTATTGCCAGGCCATGCTGATGCCGGCGCCGAACAACACCAGCATCACGAACGGCATCAGGCGGCGGGCGCGCCGCGCGATATTGAGTTCGACGTTACGCATCGCCTCGCGCCCGAGCGGCTTGCGCAGGCTTTCCAGAATCAACACCTCGAAAAACACCGTGCCGACGAACATGATGGCGGCAAACAGATGAAGGACAAGCAGAACGAAATAACTCATGACAACGGGTCCAGGTTGACCGCCCCGGCCGGGAACCGTGACGGCGCGAAACAGCGGCGGGCGCCGCGAAAGCGAGGCCGGCATCCATCCGATGCCCTCATCCGGCACCCGGCGCGCGGGCGCCGGCTTGCGGCCCCGGATGGGCGCACTCGGCAATGCTGGTCTTGTCGAGTTCGGCGAGAAACGCCTCCCGCGCCGTGACGAGCCTGGAGCGAAAGCGGCAGTGCGGGGTCAGCAGGCAGGCGCCGCCATCGGGCCGGAAGCATTCGACGATGGCATAGCGCTGTTCCAGAAAGCGCACCACCTCGCCGAGCGTGATCGCCTGCGGCGGCCGCTTGAGCCGCACGCCGCCGCCCGCGCCGCGCTGGGTATGCACATAGCCGGCCCGCGCCAGGTCCTGCACGACCTTTGCCAAGTGATTGTACGGAATGCGCAATTCCGTCGCGACCGCACTCGTGGTGAGGGCCTGGTCGGGCTTGTCGGCAAGCCGCATCAGAACACGCAACCCATAATCGGTGAAGGCGGCAAGGCGCATGAGGTCTCCGTTAATGCGTATTTACAATGCATATTACCCCGATTATAAATTGGTAAGTGGAATACTTATTAAAAGTGCGGCCGAACGGCCTGGCCGCACGGGAACAGCCGGGCGAGCCTCACGACATGGGCCGCGCGGCCAGGGCGGAGGGGGAATATGCCGGCACAACGCACCATCAGACTGGGGCTTGCCATCGTCGCCAGCGCGGGAAGCCTGGCGCTATCGTGGCCGTTCTGGCGCGATTACAGCTACTGGGCCGAATCGCCGGCGCTCTGGCTGATCTATTTCGCGGTCGGCTTCGTGCTCGCGGTCTACGTCTTCGTCGTGTTCTTCCGCAGCCTCCGGACGCTGTTCGAGCATGACGCGCTGACCCGCCGCAGCGATGACGAGGAGGTCCGGCCATGAGCTGCGCCAAGGGTCAGCCGTGCGAGGAAGGACTGTACCGGCGCGTGGCGCTCGCCATGCTCGGCTTGATGGCGGTGATCTTCCTTGCGCTCTCGGCCGCCTCGTTCCTGCCCTCACGCGGGCAGGTTGTCCCCTCGACGGTGAGCTACGCAGGCCACCAGGCGGTGGACGGCAAGCGGGTGTTCCAGGCCTACAACTGCATGGGCTGCCACACCATCGTCGGCAACGGCGCCTATTTCGGCCCGGACCTGACAAAACTCTACAGCCACGTCGGCCCGGCATGGCTCGAAGCGTTCATTCCTTCGGCCGGGCGCTGGCCGACCGCCAACGCGGTCAAGCTGCAACTCCAGAACGAGGCCGTGGCGCGCGAAGCCGGCACCGACAATCTCGAAGCCTATCTCGAAAAATACCCGGCAGCGGCCGAGCGCATCAACCGGCGCGGCGGCCAGGCCACCCTGATGCCAAACCTGCCGCTGTCGCGCGAGGAGATCGGCAAGCTGATCGCCTTCTTCAAATACACCTCCGAGATGGACACCGAAGGCTGGCCGCCGGTGCCGCGGGTCGATGGCCTCACCTTCCCGCAGGCCAAGTCACTGCCCGGCAAGTCGCTGCCCGGCGCGGCGCTGGCC
>JBARWE010000071.1:0-11407 GCA_049646625.1 Xanthobacteraceae bacterium | reverse complement strand
CGTCAGCCCCGCGCTCGGCGGGCGGCGCCGCTTGCGCCAGCCGAACCATACCGCTGTCCACGCCGGCGCGCGCGCTGTGAGGGGCAAACGACACCACCGACAATGCGGTAGTCGCCAGCAGAAGCATGCGGAAGCCTGTCATTCGGATTCATCTCCTGGTCGGGTTGCAACGACTGCCGCCACTCAAGAAGCCGGGTGCGGCCGCAATGTGGCGGCTGGGCCTTGCGGGAGGCGCATTATTTTTTGTCCATGTGTCTGGAATTGCTGCGTATTCAGCTCAGGTTCAGGCGCCGTTCGACGCGCCCCGCGCCTGAGAGGATCGCCCTGATGTAACCCGGCCGCGCCCGCTGCGTTCCGCTTCAGGTGCGGGATCGATCGACGCTTAGAGCCTTCCGCTTCTGATGGAATCAGAAGCGGCGCTCCAGATTATTGTTTGGAGGCTTATTGTTCGGAGGCGTTTTCTTGACGCGAACCGGCCGTCGCCGGGCCGGGAGCCGTCTATGGCCCGCCAAAGGCCGGTTCCCACCCTCGGAAGGGGGAACCGTAAACGTCGGTCAGGTCTGGCGCTCGACCATCTTCTTCTTCAGTTCGGCGATCGCCTTGGCCGGGTTCAGCCCCTTGGGGCACGCCTTGGTGCAGTTCATGATGGTGTGGCAGCGATACAGCCGGAACGGGTCCTCGAGATTGTCGAGCCGTTCGCCGGTCGCCTCGTCGCGGCTGTCGGACACCCAGCGATTGGCCTGCAACAGCGCCGCCGGGCCGAGATAGCGATCGGAGTTCCACCAGTAGCTCGGGCACGCCGTCGAGCAGCAGGCGCACAGGATGCACTCGTAGAGGCCGTCGAGCTTGGCGCGGTCCTCCTTGCTCTGCTTCCACTCCTTCTGCGGTGTCGGCGTGGTGGTGTGCAGCCACGGCTCGATCGAAGCGTATTGCGCGTAGAAGTTGGTGAGATCCGGCACCAGGTCCTTGACCACCGGCTGGTGCGGCAGCGGGTTGATCTTGACGGCGCCGGCCGGCTCGTCATGCATCGAGGTGATGCAGGCCAGGCCGTTCTTGCCGTCGATATTCATCGCGCAGGAGCCGCACACGCCTTCGCGGCAGGAGCGGCGGAAGGTCAGGGTCGGATCGATCTTGTTCTTGATCCAGATCAGGCCGTCGAGCACCATCGGCCCGCAATCGCCGGTATCGACGTAATAAGTATCGATGCGCGGGTTCTTGGTATCGTCGGGATCCCAGCGATAGATCTTGAACTCGCGCAATTCGGCGGTCGTGGTCGGCTTCGGCCAGGTCTTGCCTTCGGTGATCTTGGAGTTCTTCGGAAGCGCCAGTTCGACCATTGCCTGGTCCTTTCTCAGTACACGCGCGCCTTCGGCGGGATGTACTGCACGTCGTTGCTCATGGTGTAGTTGTGCACCGGACGGTAATCGATCGTGACCTTGCCGTTGTGGTCGAGCCACGCCAGCGTGTGCTTCATCCAGTTGGCATCGTCGCGGTCGGGAAAATCCTCGCGCGCATGGGCGCCGCGGCTTTCGGTGCGGTTGGCGGCGGAATCCATCGTCACCACGGCCTGCGCGATCAGGTTGTCGAACTCCAGCGTCTCGACCAGATCGGAATTCCAGATCAGCGAGCGATCGGTGACGGCGATGTCACCGATGCCGCCAAACACCGCGTGGATCTGCTTGCGGCCCTCGGCGAGCACCTCGCCGGTGCGGAACACGGCGCAGTTGTTCTGCATCACGCGCTGCATGTTGTCGCGGATTTTCGCGGTCGGCGTGCCGCCGGAGGCGTAACGGAAATGGTCGAGGCGCGACAGCGCCTTGTCGGCGGAATCCGCCGGCAGGTCGGGCTGCTTGCCGTTGGGCGTCAGCTTTTCGGCGAGCCGCAGCGCCGCGGCGCGGCCGAACACCACGAGGTCGATCAGCGAGTTGGAGCCGAGCCGGTTGGCGCCGTGGACGGAGACGCAGGCCGCTTCGCCCACCGCCATCAGGCCGGGCACCACGGCGTCGTTGTCGCCGTTCTTCTTGGTCACCACCTCGCCGTGATAGTTGGTCGGGATGCCGCCCATGTTGTAGTGCACGGTCGGGATCATCGGGATCGGCTCGCGCGTCACGTCGACATTGGCGAAGATGCGCGCCGATTCCGAGATGCCGGGCAGGCGCTCGTGCAGCACCTTGGGATCGAGATGATCGAGGTGCAGGTAGATGTGGTCCTTGTTCTTGCCGACGCCGCGCCCTTCGCGAATCTCGATGGTCATGGCACGCGACACCACGTCGCGCGAGGCAAGATCCTTGGCCGAGGGCGCATAGCGCTCCATGAAGCGCTCGCCCTCGGAATTGACCAGATAGCCGCCCTCGCCGCGTGCGCCTTCCGTCACCAGACAGCCGGCGCCGTAGATGCCGGTCGGGTGAAACTGGACGAACTCCATGTCCTGCAGCGCAAGCCCCGCGCGCAGCGCCATGCCGCCGCCGTCACCGGTGCAGGTGTGCGCCGAGGTGCACGACTGGTAGGCCCGGCCGTAACCGCCGGTGGCGAGGATCACGGTCTGGGCACGGAAGCGGTGCAGCGTGCCGTCGTCGAGATCGAGCGCAATGACGCCGCGACAGACTCCCTGATCGTCCATGATCAAGTCGATGGCGAAGAACTCGATGAAGAACTCGGCCGAATGGCGCAGCGCCTGCCCATACATCGTATGCAGCATGGCGTGGCCGGTGCGGTCGGCGGCGGCGCAGGTGCGCTGCGCCTGGCCCTTGCCGTAATCGATGGTCATGCCGCCGAACGGGCGCTGGTAGATCTTGCCGTCCTCGGTGCGCGAGAACGGCACGCCCCAGTGCTCCAGCTCGTATACCGCCTCGGGCGCGTGGCGCACCATGTACTCGATCGAATCCTGATCGCCGAGCCAGTCCGACCCCTTCACGGTGTCGTACATATGCCAGCGCCAGTCGTCCTTGTGCATGTTGCCGAGCGAAGCCGAAATGCCGCCCTGCGCCGCCACGGTATGCGAGCGCGTCGGAAACACTTTTGTGACGCAAGCCGTGCGCAGGCCGGCCTCGCTGCACCCCACGACGGCACGCAGGCCCGCCCCTCCGGCGCCGACCACGACGACGTCGTAGCTGTGATCCTCAAGCGGGTAGGCGTGGCCGTTGACGGCAGGCGCGCCATTGCCAGAACCGGCCATGGGCTACACTCCAGATGACAGTTTGAAAATGGCGTAGATTGCAGCCAGCGCCACGGCAACCGAGAAGAACGTATTGGCCATGATCAGCGCGAGCTTGAGATGCTCGGAATGAATGTAGTCCTCGATCACCACCTGCACGCCGATCTTCATGTGCCAGCAGCTTGCGATGACGAACAGCAGCAGCAGGATGGCGATCAGCGGCGAGCCAAGGATCTGCGCCGCGGCGGCCTGGTTGCGGCCGAGCAGCATCATGACGATGACGATCATCGGCACGATCAGCAGCACCATGGCGACCGCGGTGAGCCGTTGGCGCCAAAAATCGCCGGTGCCGGACTTGGCGGTGCCGAGCCGACGAACGTGGCTCATAGGCGTGCGCATGTCGGGCGCACGCATCGACGACCCGGTATCCGTGCTCATCGGCCGCCTCCCATGGCAAAAGCGAGCACCCACAGCAAGATCGTCAGGACGATCCCGGCAATCAAGGCGGCGCGGGTCAGCCATTCGCGCTCGCGGGCCTCGAAGCCGTAGCCGAGGTCCCAGATCAGGTAGCGGATGCCGCTCAGAAGGTGATGAACCAGCGCCCAGGTGTAGCCGAACAGGATCAGCCGGCCGATCCAGCTGCCGGCGAAGCTCTGCAACTGCGCATAGGCGGCCGGCCCGGAAGCGGCGGCGATCAGCCACCACACCAGCAACAGGGTGCCGGCATAGAGCGCGATCCCGGTCGCACGGTGCACCACGGACATCGCCATGGTCAGCGTCATCCGGTAAACTTGCAGGTGTGGCGAAAGCGGGCGGTCGATCCTGGCGGGCATGAGCAGACTTCGACGGTTGCGGCGACCGAGGCCGGAGGAAGAACAATCGCGGTCGCGCCGGGCCACGACTAGAGATGTTCTATTTACGAAGACAAACTCGGCAAAGCAACGAGGATTTTCATAATTCTGATTTTTAGTTCATCTCTTTATCGGGCAGCGCTGCCAGTGCGCGGGAGCACAGCAGTTTTCATATCTCCCCGCAACCGGTTCCGGCAGCGCGGGTGAAACCACGCGCCGGGCAGGGAAACCATTACATGAGCGAACATTCATTATTTTAACAGGCGCCCCTGATCGTCAGCCCCGTCAGCCCTGATAGATGGTCGCATAAGTCTGGCGCAAAATATTCTTCTGCACCTTGCCCATGGTGTTGCGCGGCAGCTCGTCGACGAAGAACACCCGCTTGGGGATCTTGAATTTGGCGAGCTTGCCGTCGAGCGCGCCGATCACGGCCGCCTCGTCGAGGCGCGCATCTTTCTCGGCCACCACCACGGCGGTGACGCCCTCGCCGAAGTCGGCATGCGGCACGCCGATCACAGCCGATTCGACCACCCCCGCCATGGCGTCGATCTCGCTTTCGATCTCCTTGGGATAGACGTTGAAGCCGCCGGTGATCACCAGATCCTTGCCGCGGCCGACGATGTGGACGTAGCCGTTGCGATCGATCTTGCCGAGGTCGCCGGTGATGAAGAAGCCGTCGGGGCGAAACTCGGCGGCCGTCTTCTCCGGCATGCGCCAGTAGCCCTTGAACACGTTCGGCCCCTTGACCTCGATCATGCCGATCTCCTCATGCGGCAATTCCTTGCCGGTCTCGGGATCGGTGACGCGGGCGGCGATGCCCGGCAGCGGAAAGCCGACCGCGCCCGGCACCCGCTCGCCGTCATACGGATTGGAGGTGTTCATGCCGGTCTCGGTCATGCCGTAGCGCTCAAGCACCGCGTGGCCGGTGCGCGCCGACCATTCGCGGTGGGTATCGGCCAACAGCGGCGCCGAGCCGGAGACGAACAGCCGCATATGCGCCGCCGTCTCGCGGGTCAGCCGCGGGTTGGCGAGCAGTCGGGTGTAGAAGGTCGGCACGCCCATCAGCACGGTGGCGCGCGGCATCAGCTCGATGATGCGATCGGCATCGAACTTCGGCAGGAAGATCATGCTGGCGCCGGCGCACAGCGTGACGTTGCTGGCCACGAACAGGCCGTGGGTGTGATAGATCGGCAGCGCGTGGATCAGCACATCGCGCGCGGTGAAGCGCCAGGTGTCGGTCAGCGTCAGCGTATTCGACATCAGGTTGTCGTGGGTCAGCATCGCGCCCTTCGACCGCCCGGTGGTCCCCGACGTGTAGAGAATGGCGGCGAGATCGCTGCCCTCGCGCTTGACGGTGGCAAAATCCTGCGGCTCTGCCTCCGCCGCGGCGCTCAGCGACCCCTCGCCATGGGCGTCGAGCGTCTCCACCTGCGCGCCCACCTTGGCGGCAATCACGCGGATAGCTTCGGCCTTCGCCGGATCGCAGACCACCAGCGCCGGTTCGGCGTCGGTGACGAAGTAATCGATCTCGTGCGCGGTATAGGCGGTATTGAGCGGCAGATAGACCGCGCCGGCGCGCACGGTCGCCAGATAAAGCACCAGGTTCTCGACCGACTTCTCGACCTGCACCGCGACGCGGTCGCCGGGCTTGACGCCGCGCGCCACCAGCAGATTGGCCATCCGGCCGGAGCGCGCCACCAGGTCGCCATAGCTGATGCGCTCGCCCTCGGCGGTTTCGATCACGGTCTTGCCGGGTTCACGCAAGGTGCCGAGCAGGCGGGAAAACAGGTTGGCGTCGGGTGTGGTCATGCTGCGTCCGTGCGTATTTGGTCAATGTCCTGCGCCCAGCGACGCCCGGAAGGCGCCGGCCGTAGCCCGGCGATGCTGTCGTGGCGCGTTGCTTTCGCGTAAAAACGCTATAGCCCCGCCCCGCAGCGCTGACAACAAACCGCGGCGCGGGGCGCGCGAGGCGTGCGTCGGTCCGCCGGGCGGGAACAAACCGGCGGCCGGATCGTCAATTGCGGACAACCCTTACCTGGAGGCCCCGATGATCGCGCGAATGCTCCTGTCGATCGCCGCCGTTCTCGCCGCCGTTCTCGCCCTGGCCGTCCCGGCGCTGGCCGCGACCGCTAGCGTAACGCTGAAAAATACCGCCGGCGCCGAGGTCGGCACCGTCGCGCTGAGCGACGGGCCGCACGGCGTGCTGCTGCGGCTTACGCTGAAAGGCATCCCCCCGGGCGAGCACGCCTTCCATGTCCATGCCGTCGGCAAATGCGAGCCGCCATTCACCTCGGCCGGCGGGCACTTCAACCCGACCGGTAAAAAACACGGCATGATGGCGGCGGACGGCCTGCATGCCGGCGACATGCCCAACCTGATCGTGCCGGCGTCAGGCGAACTCCAGGCGGAGATCGTCAACGCGGCGATCACGCTGGAGAAGAACAAGCCGAACTCGCTGTACCAGCCGAACGGCACGGCGTTCATCATTCATGCCGGGCCGGACGACTACAAGAGCGACCCGGCCGGCAACGCCGGCGACCGCATCGCCTGCGGCGTAGTCGAGTAGACGTTAGCGCCGCGCGGTGCGCGCCAGCGGACGCTGGCCGAGCGCCACCGCGGCGCCGACCCCGAGCGCCCCAGCCGAGGCCACCAGCGCATAGAACAGGCTGCCGAGCGCATCGGTGATCGCCCCGGTAACGAACGGCCCGAGCGTCTGGCCGAGACTGAAGGCGATGGTCATCACGGCGATTGCCTGCGGCCAGGCCGCCGGCGGATAGTTGAAGCGGACGAACGCGGTGGTCGCCGTGACCACGGCGAAGAAGGCGATGCCAAACACCAGCGCCGAGGCGCCGAGCAACACCGGTCCGTGTCCGGCCATCGGCAGCGCGGCGCCGATCGCGGTCATCGCCATCAGCACCGCCATCGCCTTGCCGCTGTCGCCGTGCTCGAGCAGGCCGCGCCAGATCCACGGCGAGACGAAGGCGCCAAGCCCGATCGCACACCAGAACGCACTCTGCGCCAGCGCGCCGCCGCCGGCGTCGCGCACATAGGCGATCATGAAGGTCATGTAGGCGATATAGCCGGCGCCGAACAGGAAATAGCCGGCGAGGTAGGCAAGGATCGGTCGCAGCGCGATGCCGACGGCCACGCTCTCGCGTGGTGCCGGCGGGCTTTCGACGCGATAGGCCCAGACCACCAGCGCGAAGGCCGCCGAGATCGCCGAGAGCACCACCCACACCAGCCACCATGAGCCGCGGCCGAACCCCACGAGCACGAACGGCGACACCAGCCCCGAGGCGATGATGCCGATCGCCGGGCCGGCATAGAACAGGCTGAGCAGCACCGCGGCCCGTGACGGATTGGCCTGCGCGATGGTCGCGGTCAGCGCGCCGCCGCCGACCAGCGCGAACGCCGCGCCCACCCCGAGCGCCAGCCGCGCCAGCGAGAACGGCACGGCGTTGCCCGAGAGGGCCGACAGCGCCAGCGCCGCGAGGCAGATCAGCGTGCCGAGCCAGACCGCGTTGAAGGCTCCGATTCGCCGCACCACCTTGGAGGCACTGAGCGCGCCGGCAAGATAGCCCACCGCATTGACGGTGTTCATGAAGCCGGCGGTCGAATACGACCAGCCCAGGCTGTCGCGCATGTCCGGCAGCACCAGCGAATAGGCAAAGCGGCCAATGCCGAGGCCGACGGCGATCGACAGCGACAGGCTGAGAATGATGAGCGCGGGGTTGCTGCTCCGTCCCCGCAAGTGTCGGCTTGTCGTCACACGCTCCTCCGGCGCGCCACTGTGGCAGCCCGGGCGCGCCCTGCACAGGGGCGTTGCGGCAATGGTGTCTTGCCAATTCGGCGGAGGCCCACTAGAGGACGCTTCGTCGAGACTGGCCGTGCGACCGCTCACTCAGCCGTCATGCCCGTGCTCGTCGCGGGCATCCACGTCTTTGGCGGTAATTCAGCAAACAAGACGTGGATGGCCGGGACAAGCCCGGCCATGACAAGGGATGGATGGCTGCCGCGCTGACAACCATTGGTGATCTTCTCTCCTCCCAACAAAGGCATCCGACCATGACCACCCGTAAACTTCTGCTGCTTCCCGGCGACGGCATCGGCCCCGAGGTGATGGCGGAAGTGAAACGGCTGATCGGCTGGCTCGACAGCGCCGGCATCGTCCGCTTCGAGATCGAGGAAGGGCTGGTCGGCGGCGCAAGTTACGACGCCGACAAGGTCAGCATCACCGATGCCACCATGGCCAGGGCGCTGGCTGCCGACGCGGTGCTGTTCGGCGCGGTCGGCGGGCCGAAATGGGATCCCGTCCCTTACGACGTGCGGCCCGAGGCCGGGCTGCTGCGGCTGCGCAAGGAGCTTCAACTGTTCGCCAACCTGCGGCCGGCGACCTGCTATCCGGCGCTGGCGCAAGCCTCAAGCCTCAAGCCGGAGGTGGTCGAGGGCCTCGACATCATGATCGTGCGCGAACTGACCGGCGGGGTCTATTTCGGCGAGCCGAAAACCATCACCGACCTCGGCAACGGCCAGAAGCGCGCCGTCGACACCCAGGTCTACGACACCTACGAGATCGAGCGCATCGCCCGCGTCGCTTTCGATCTGGCCCGCAAGCGCCGCAACAAGGTGACGTCGATGGAAAAGAACAACGTCATGAAGTCGGGCGTATTGTGGAAGGAAGTGGTCGGCGCCGTTCACAAGCGCGAATATCCCGACGTCACCCTCGAACATCAGCTCGCCGACTCCGGCGGCATGCAGCTGGTGCGCTGGCCGAAGCAGTTCGACGTCATCGTCACCGACAACCTGTTCGGCGACATGCTGTCCGACATCGCCGCGATGCTGACCGGCTCGCTCGGCATGTTGCCCTCGGCCTCGCTCGGCGAGACCGACGCCAGGACGAAAACCCGTAAAGCGCTCTACGAGCCGGTGCATGGCTCGGCGCCCGACATTGCCGGGCAGGGCAAGGCCAACCCGATCGCGATGCTGGCCTCGTTCGGCATGGCGCTGCGCTATTCGTTCGAGCGCGGCGACTTGGCCGACAGGCTCGATCAGGCGATCGCCGCGGTGCTGGCCAGGGGGCTGCGCACCGCCGACCTCGCCGCCGAGGGCGCCACCGTGGTCTCGACCGCTGAGATGGGGGAAGCGATCCTCAACGAGATGCAGGCGATCGCCGCCTGACCGCCGCACTTGGCACCCTCGCTTGGCGCCAATGCAAAACGCCCGGCCGAAAGCCGGGCGTTTTCATGTCTGGTGCCGGCCGCTCTAGTACAGCGGGAAGCCGGTCGGATAGCCGCCGAGATCGTAGCCGGGCGACAGCGGCTGGCGGTCGATCGGCCGGTTGAAGTTGTCGCGGGCGAAGGTCGACCCCGGCGGGATGGCATAGTCGGTGAACTTGCGCTCGCCCGGCAGCACCTCGGTGCCGGCGTCGAGGAACGAGCGCCGCGAGATATAGACCCGCGTGCGTGGCCCCGCCTGATAGGAGACGTTGGGGGAGGTACTGCGGGCATATTTCCGCTGCGCCTGCTGGGCGGCGGCGTCGCCGCCGCTGAAAACCAATAGAGCGGCAACAGCGAACAGCGCCACAGTGGCGGCAGGGACGACTCTCAGGGTCATTACGGCCTCGTTGATTCCAAATTCCGCCCGACTTTAGCCGTACGGCCCGAGACGCCACAAGGCCCATCCGGCCACACCTGGCCGAATAACGCCGCCGGCCGGGCCACGGTTCCGCCCGCCCGGCGGCAACCAACGGTATCCGACAGCATTGTCTTGCGGCGAGTTCTCGCCTAGAAGCGGGCGTTTCGGCCCCGCGGAGCACCGTCGGCCGGATTGGTCTCGGAGTTTGACGATGGGTTACAAAGTCGCGCTGGTCGGAGCGACCGGCAATGTCGGGCGGGAGATGCTCAACATCCTCGCCGAGCGCAGCTTCCCGGCCGACGAGGTGGTGGCGCTTGCTTCGCGCCGCTCGACCGGTGTCGAGGTCTCGTTCGGCGACAAGACCCTAAAAGTCAAACCGCTGGATTCCTACGACTTCTCCGATGTCGATATTTGCCTGATGTCGGCCGGCGGCGAGACCTCCAAGGAGTGGTCGCCGAAGATCGCAGCGAGCGGCGCGGTGGTGATCGACAACTCCTCGGCGTGGCGCTACGACGCCGATGTGCCGCTGATCGTGCCTGAGGTGAACGCCGACGCCGTCGCCGGCTACAGCAAGAAGGGCATCATCGCCAACCCGAACTGCTCGACAGCACAGCTCGTCGTGGCGCTCAAGCCGCTGCACGATCACGCGACGATCAAGCGCGTGGTGGTCTCGACCTACCAGTCGGTGTCGGGCGCCGGCAAGGATGCGATGGACGAACTGTTTTCGCAGACCAAGGCGGTGTTCACGGCCAGCGACATCGTCAGCAAGAAATTTCCGAAGCGTATCGCCTTCAACGTCATCCCCCACATCGACGTGTTCATGGAGGACGGCTACACCAAGGAAGAATGGAAGATGGTGGCCGAGACCAAGAAAATGCTCGACCCCGCCATCAAGCTCACCGCGACCTGCGTGCGCGTGCCGGTGTTCATCGGCCACTCGGAGGCGGTCAACATCGAGTTCGCCAACCCGATCACGGCCGACGAGGCGCGCGAAATTCTGCGCAAGGCGCCGGGCTGCCTGGTCATCGACAAGCGCGAGCCGGGCGGCTACGTCACGCCCTATGAATCAGCCGGGGAGGATGCGACCTATATCAGCCGCATCCGCGAGGACGCGACCGTCGAGAACGGGCTGGTGCTGTGGTGTGTGTCCGACAACCTGCGCAAGGGCGCCGCGCTCAACGCCGTGCAGATCGCCGAGTGCCTGGTCAACCGCAAGCTGCTGCAGCCGAAGCGCAAGGCGGCGTAAGACACACCTTCCGAACTGCAAAAAGCCCCCGGTTTCGGGGGCTTTTTGTTTGCGCCGGTGCTATGCGCTGAAACTCTTGGGCGAGCCGGCGACCGGCTGGCCGCCGCCCGCGGCCACCCGCATCACCGCAAGGCCACGCTCGTTGGTGCCGTCGGCGCGGAAACGGAACAGCCCGTCGATACCGGCGAAGCCCGACGGATTGGTCAGCACCTCCGGCGAGAACCGCTGACCGCCTTGCGTGCGCGCCAGCGCCGCGACCAGCGCCACCGCGTCATAGGCCAGCGTCGCCGTGCGCACCGGGTCCTGGCCGTATTTGGCGCGGTAGCGGCCGGAGAAAGCCCGGAAGCCGGAAGGGTCGGGCGCGGCATAGAGGCCGCCATGCAGGGCGGCGTTGCTGAACACGCGCGGATCGTCCCACAGCCCGGTACCGATGAGTTGCACGCGCTTGAGGTCGGCGCCGTTCGCGCTCAAGGCCGCCGTCACGCCGGCCAGCGCCTCGCCGTCGTCGGCGAGCAACAGCGC
>JBARWE010000070.1:0-2110 GCA_049646625.1 Xanthobacteraceae bacterium | reverse complement strand
GCGCAGCCGCTTCGACCGCCGCCGCCGACCCGATGCCGCCGGCGATGCACGCGGTCGCGGCCACGAATGAGACAACACCCTTCATCATCATCATCAC
The DNA here is from genome assembly GCA_049646625.1 of Xanthobacteraceae bacterium. Classification (GTDB taxonomy): domain Bacteria; phylum Pseudomonadota; class Alphaproteobacteria; order Rhizobiales; family Xanthobacteraceae; genus PRO6. The sequence continues at coordinate 2,013 of JBARWE010000070.1, read as the reverse complement.
GCACTCTGGTTCGTTGCATCGCGCGCATGACGCACGCCACGACATCGCACGTACTGAAGAAGAAAAGCCCATCCGTTTGGTAAACAGCGGCACGAAACGGATTCACCATGTCGCGGCGCGGCGGCGAATCCTGCGATCAGCGTTTATTTTCGATGAAGGCCGGACGCTCACGGTTAACCGCATCTTGCCTACCGGAGGCCGCGATGACGTCAAATGGGAACCGGCGTGAACCCGGCGTTAAACCACGCGCGCTAAAACAGCGGGGTTCGAAAGCACACAAGCATTTCTCCGGGGGCATCGAATGGCCGTTCGCCGCAAGCGATTTCGCATCGAGGATATTGAGAGCGCCGCCGCGCCGGCCGACGGTGATCCGCCGTTCCACCACGAGATCATGGCGGAGCTGGCGGTGCTGCGCCGGCAGATGGCGCAGTCGTTCAGCGACCCGCAGGGTGACGGCGTCACGCCGGAACTGGCCGCCGCCAAGGCGGTGCTGGAAAGCTACCGCGCCCAGATCGCTCAGTGCGAAAAGCTCAAGATCGAACTGGACCTGATCCACGCCGCGATCAACCGCACCAAGCAGGAAATCGCCGTGCTGCACGGCAAGAGCTTTTCCGGCTCGGAGATGGCCAAGGTCACGGGCGAACTCGGCGCCGTGGTTGGCGGCACCGAGGAGGCGACGCAACAGATCCTCGCCGCGGCGGAGGCGATCGACCAGTCGGCCGGCATGCTGGCCAAGGTCACGTCGTCCGAGCAGCACGCCCACCTGTCGGAGGACATTCAGGAGCGCGTCATCTCGATCTTCGAGGCGTGCAACTTCCAGGACCTGACCGGGCAGCGCATTTCAAAGGTGATGACCACGATGAAATTCATCGAGCATCACATCAACGTCATGATGGACATCTGGGGCGGCATCGACGCCATCAAGGCGCACGCCCCGCCCGACGTCGACGACCGCGTCGGCGACGCGCGTCTCCTCAACGGGCCGAAGGCGCCGGACGCCGAGGGTCACGCCTCACAGGACGAAATCGACGCGCTGTTCGGCTGACGCCCCGCACTCCCCCTCACATCGTTCGGGCACCCTCCTGCGGGGAGAGGGTGACGCACAGGGTTTGGCCCGTCACCGCCATCAGCGTTCGTTGTCGCCGGCCTCGCGGCTTGCCTCGAACAGGAACCAGGTGCGCTTCTCGGCCTCGTCGATGAAATTCTCCAGCAGGCTCGCGGTCGCGACGTCGTCGTTGTCGTCGGCCACCCTGTGCGCCTTGCGCAGGTTGGCCACCACCTTCTTGTTGTCGTCCATCAGTTCGCGCAGCATGTCGCGCGCCGGCACATAATCCTCGTCATTGTCGGCCAGCGTCTGCAGCCGTGCGATATGGCCGATCGAGCGCAGCGTCGTGCCGCCGATCTTGCGTACCCGCTCGGCAATCTCGTCGGTGGTGGCCATGATCGCGGCCGACTGCTCGTCGAGCAACAGATGGTAGTCGCGAAAATGCCGGCCGCTGACATGCCAGTGGAAATTCTTGGTCTTGAGGAACAGCGCGAAGGTGTCGGCCAGCACGGTGTTGAGCGCCGCCGAAATCTTGTTCACGGCGTCGGGCGCAAGGTCGGTCGGCGTGTCCAGATCGGGGGCGACTTTCGACGAGGACGCTTTCTTGGTCTTGGTCACGGGAATGCCTTCCTTTATGAAGAAAAAATGAAGAAAAATCGGCGCCGCCGGCCTGTGGACCATGGACAGCCACTCCGCCAGCCTATAACGCATTGCCCCGACCGCCAGTTCCGGCCTCGGAACTAAAGGAAGGCCGCCAGCCGGCACCGCATGGATAACTGGATCGATTATTACGATTCCACGCATACGATTTATGTCAGCCGGCGGCATCGCGACCTGCATTTTCAGGCCATCGCCGACGACATCATCGGCTACATCCCCACCCCCGATGCCGTGGTGCTGGACTACGCCTGCGGCGAGGCGCTGTCGGCCGGCCGGGTGGCGGCGGCCTGCGGCCTCCTGATCCTGGC
>JBARWE010000069.1:0-51982 GCA_049646625.1 Xanthobacteraceae bacterium | reverse complement strand
GGCGATTTCCTCGCGCTTGTAGGTTTCGATGCGGGCGAGAATGTCCGACATGGCGCGTCCGATCAGGCGTTGCTGGCGGCCACGAGGCGGTCGAGTCGCGCCCGCGCCGCGCCGGAATCGAGCGATTGGGTGGCGAGCGCCACACCCTCGGCAAGGGTTTTGGCGCGGCCGGCGACGATCAGCGCCGCGGCAGCGTTGAGCAGCGCCACGTTGCGGTAGGCGCCGGGGTTGCCGTCGAGCACGCTGCGCAGCGCCTCGGCGTTGGCGGCAGCGTCGCCGCCTCTGAGGTCGGCGCTGGTGGCCAGTGGCAGGCCGGCGTCGGCCGGGGAAATCTCGAACTCGCGGATGGTGCCGTTCTCCAGCGCGGCCACGAAGGTCGGGCCGGTCAGGGTGATTTCGTCGAGACCGTCGGAGCCATGCACCACCCAGGCGGCTTCGGCACCGAGATTCCTCAGCACTTCCGCCAGCGGTCGCACCCATTGCCGCGAGAACACGCCGACCATCAGCCGTTTGACGCCGGCCGGGTTGGACAGCGGCCCGAGCAGGTTGAAGATGGTGCGGGTGGCGAGTTCGACCCGCGTCGGGCCGACGTTCTTCATCGCCGGATGATGGGTCGGGGCGAACATGAAGCCGATGCCGGCATCATGGATGATGCGTCCGACCGCGTCGGGGGCAATATCGACCTTGACGCCGAGCGCCGTCAGAACATCGGCGGCGCCGGAGCGCGACGACAGTGCCCGGTTGCCGTGCTTGGCGACCACGGTGCCGCTGCCGGCGACGATGAAAGCGGCGCAGGTCGAGACGTTGACCGAGCCGGAGCCGTCGCCGCCGGTGCCGACGATGTCGATGGCGTCGGCCGGGGCCACGACCGGCAGCATTTTCGCCCGCATTGCGGTGACGGCGCCGGTAATCTCCTCCACCGTTTCGCCGCGCACGCGCAGGCCCATCAAGAGCGCGCCCATCTGCGAGGGCGTCGCCTCGCCGGACATCATGGCGTCGAAAGCCGCCGCCGCTTCGTCGCGCGTCAGCACGGCACCGGTTGCGACCTTACCGATCAAGACTTTGAAATCGTTCATGCGAACCTGCGGTGGCGGACCAGCGACGGCCGCCGCGTCGGTCTTAGACCATTTTGACGGGAAGAGGAAACCGGCTGCTTTACTGGTTGGCGCCGGTCACCTGGGCGAAGGCCGCCTGATTGATGGTGACGCCAAGTTCGTTGCGCAGCTTCGCCAGGTGGGCGTTGATCTGCTCGTCGTCGATCATCCGCTTCAGCACGTCCCGCAAGGTGCGGGTGGCCTCGGCATTGGCGTCGAAGGGCGGATTGACGATGTCGTTGACCTGAAACACCACCCGCTCGCCGCCTTCGCCCTCGGCCTCGCCGGCGGCCCCCTTGGCGGTGCCGAAGACGGCACGCACTGCGGCTTCCGATAGTCCCGCGACCTTGTCGGTGCGCTTGAACTTGTCCGCTGTTTCGACCTTCAGCCCTTCGGCGCTTGCGACGGCGGCCAACGTGGCGCCGCCGTTGATCCGGCCGGCCAGATCCTTGCTCTTGTCGCGCAGCCGGCTCGCGGTCTGGTCGGCGCGCCAGCGCGCCTCGGCTTGATCCTTGACCTCGTCGAAGGTGCGTTCGCGCGAGGGGGTGACGCCAAGCACTTCGAACCAGATGTAGCCGCCCTGATAGGCGATCGGGTCGGTTTCGACCCCGACATCGCTCTCGAATGCCTCGGCGACGACATCGGCGCCTTGCGGCAGGCCGGCGACCGGCTGGCCGTCAGGGCCGCGCCCGGAGCGGTCCATCGCCTCGATGGTGGTGGCGGTGAGGCCGAGCTTCCTGGCGGCGTCCGCGACATTGGCGCCACCTCCGCGCTCATCCTCCATCTTGTTGCGGATGTCCTCGACGGAGGCGCGGGCCTGGTCGAGCGCCAGTCCGCGCTTGATCTCGGCGGCAACCGACTCGTAGGTCGGCGTGGTGCCGGCCTCGATTTTCGTGACCTTGATCAGGGTGACGCCGAAGGTGCCGGCAATCGGCTCGCTGACCTCGTTTTGCGGCAGCTTGAACGCGGCCTCGGCCACTGCCGGGTCGGCGATCTCGGACTTCGTCATCAGCCCCAGTTCAACGTCGGTGGCGGCAAGGTTTCGCTCCTTCGCGATGTCGGCGAACGATGCCCCGGCCACCAGCCGCTCGCGCGCGGCGCGGGCTTCCTCGGCGGTCGGAAACACGATCTGCGAAATCTCGCGCCGCTCCGGCTTGGCGTATTTGTCCTTCTCGCTCTCGAAAGCCTTGCGGGCTTCGGCGTCCGATACCTCGGTCCATTTGGCGAGGCTGTCGGGGGTGATCTCGACGATCGCAACCTTGCGGTATTCAGGCGCGCGGAACAGCGGCTTATTGTCGTTGAAATAGCTTTCCAGCGTCTCCCGGCTCGGGGGGTCGATGGTGCCGGCCGCCGCCGAGCCGAGCCGGATATAGGCGATCGAGCGCTGCTCGTTCTGGAAACGGTCGATGGCCTCGGTCAAGGTGGCGGAGGGGGCAGCACCGGCGGTGATGGTACCGGTGATCTGGCTGCGCAGCGCGGCGCCGCGCTGTTCGGCGACATAGCGCTGTTCGGTGTAGCCGGCCTGCCGGATGACTTGCGTAAAGCGCGCCGGATCGAAACTGCCGTTGAGTCCCTGGAACGCCGGGTCCTGTGAAATTCGCCGTACCACGTCGCTGTTCGACTGGGCCAGCCCTAGCCGCCGGACTTCCTCATTGAGCGCGGTTTCGCCGATTACCTGTTGCAGCACCTGGCGGTCGACGCCGAACGCGCGGGCCTGGTCCGGCGTCAACGGCCGGCCGATCTGGCGGCCGATCTGTTGCAGCCGCTCGGTGTAAAGCTGGCGGAACTGCTCGATGGAAATCTCCGACTTGCCGATTGTGGCGAAGGTCGATTGACCGAAGCCGCGGAAGATGTCGCCGATGCCCCACACCGCGAAGCTGATGCTGAGGATGCCCATCACGGCCCACATGACAATCTTGCCGAGCCAGTTCGAGGACAGTTTGTGGATGTTGCGGAGCATGGATGGTCTGCCTCTGGCGCGGCCCGGCAAAGCGGGGCGGCGGTCGTCGTGGGGCGCGGGGCCGGATGGGGGTCGTGTGCGGCTTATAAAATGTCGCTTGTGGGGTCGCAACCGGCGCGGCGCCGCACCTTGAGCCGCGCCGCGCACTCTGCTAGCCGCAGCGGGTGGACCACCGGGACGATTGCGGCCAAGTCAGGGGCCAAGTGAGGGGCCAAGTGAGGGGCCGAGCGAGGGACGTCATGACGCGCGTGCGCCGCCCGTTGATTGCGGGCAACTGGAAGATGAACGGCCTGAGGGGCCAGGTCGCGGAAATCGGCAAGATTGCGCAAGGAGCGGGCGATCTGTGGCGGCGACTGGACCTGCTGGTCTGCCCGCCGGCGACGTTGCTGTTCGCCGCCTCCGCCACTGTCCTCGGCGCGCGGGTGAAGGTTGGCGGTCAGGATTGCCATGCGGCGGCTTCCGGCGCCCATACCGGCGATCTGTCGGCCGAGATGCTGGCCGATGTCGGCGCGGTCGCAGTGATCGTCGGCCATTCGGAGCGGCGCGCCGACCATGGCGAGAGCAATGAGGCGGTCCGCGCCAAGGCGGCGGCAGCGTGGCGGGCCGGGCTGACGGCGATCGTCTGCGTCGGCGAGACGCTCGCCGAGCGCGACGCTGGCCGCGCGCTTAAGGTGGTCGGCGACCAGCTTGCCGGATCGCTGCCCGAGGGCGCCACCGCGGCCAACCTCGTGGTGGCCTACGAGCCGGTCTGGGCGATCGGCACCGGGCGCACGCCGACCATAGGAGATATCGCGGAAGTTCATGGGTTTATCAGATCAAACTTAAGAGATCAGTTCAGCGGCGAGGCGGAGGGCGTCCGAATCCTCTACGGCGGCTCGGTCAAGCCCGACAACGCCGCCAGCCTGCTGGCCGCCGCCGATGTCGACGGCGCGCTGGTTGGCGGTGCCAGCCTCAAGGCCGACGATTTCCTGGCTATCGCCAACGCCTGCCCGGCCTGAGTGCCGTTCCCGCAACTCCGGCCGTCTCAGTCCGGGGTGGCTTTGCCGGCGCCGATCGTGTAGACACCGCGCGACTTCAATCTCGTCCATGGCCCCGCCCGCGCACCTGTCGTGCCGCCGGCCATGCCGTGGGCGACGGGACGGACCCATGCAAGGCGTTATCATCGCGATCCACCTGATCATCGTGCTGGCCCTCACCGGCGTGATTCTGGTGCAGCGTTCGGAAGGCGGCGGCCTCGGTATCGGCGGTGGCGGTGGCGGCGGCTTCATGTCGAGCCGCGGCACCTCGAATCTGCTGACCCGCACCACGGCAATTCTGGCCGCGATCTTCTTCGTGACCAGCCTGCTGCTGTCATGGATGGCCGGGCAGCATCGCGCGCCGACCTCGATCCTCGACGGCGCGTCGGCACCACAGACGCAGCCGGGCACGCCCGTGCCGCCGACCGGGCAGGGCGGAGTGCTCGATTCGCTTCAGCAGCAGGACACCGCCCCGGCCTCGCCGCAGGCGCCGCGCTCGCAGTAGCGCGTGGCCGGCGGCTTTCAGACAACCTGCAAAGCCGCCGCCGATGGTACTGAAAAATTTGACGTTTCCGCTTGCCGCGGCTGCATGTGCAGAAACCTGTGGCAGGCGGTATTTGGTTTTTGCGAATCGCGGCTCGCGCGGTAAAGGTAGGCTCCCATGGCGCGGTATATCTTCATCACCGGCGGCGTGGTTTCCTCGCTTGGTAAGGGTCTGGCTTCGGCGGCGCTCGGCGCGTTGCTGCAATCGCGCGGCTACAAGGTCAGGCTGCGCAAGCTCGACCCCTACCTCAACCTCGACCCCGGCACGATGTCGCCGTACCAGCATGGCGAAGTGTTCGTCACCGACGATGGCGCCGAGACCGACCTCGACCTCGGCCACTACGAGCGTTTTACCGGCCGGCCGGCGAGCAAGGCCGACAACATCACCACCGGGCGCATCTACCAGGACATTCTGACGCGGGAGCGGCGCGGCGACTATCTCGGCGCGACGATCCAGGTCATTCCGCACGTCACCAACGCGATCAAGGACTTCATCCTCACCGGCAATGACGGCTTCGATTTCGTCTTGTGCGAGATCGGCGGCACCGTCGGCGATATCGAGGGGCTGCCGTTCTTCGAGGCGATCCGCCAGATCAAGAACGACCTCGCCCGTGGCCAGTGCATCTACATCCACCTGACGCTGTTGCCCTACATTCCGAGCGCCGGCGAACTGAAGACCAAGCCGACCCAACACTCGGTCAAGGAATTGCGCTCGATCGGCATCCAGCCGGACATCCTGTTGTGCCGCACCGACCGCGCCATCCCGCCCGAGGAGCGGCGCAAGCTCGGCCTGTTCTGCAACGTGCGCGAAAGCGCGGTGATCGAGGCCCGCGATGTCGACAACATCTATGCGGTGCCGGAAGCCTACCATAAGGCGGGTCTCGACGACGAAGTGCTGGCGGCATTCGGTCTCGCCGCCGCCGCCCCGGATCTGCGGACCTGGCACGAGATCAACGAGCGCGTCCACACCCCGGAAGGGCAGGTGACGATTGCCGTGGTCGGCAAGTACACCGGCATGAAGGACGCCTACAAATCGCTGATCGAGGCGCTGTCGCATGGCGGCATCGCCAACAAGGTCAAGGTCAACCTCGACTGGATCGAGAGCGAGGTGTTCGAGAACGAGGACCCGGCGCCGTTCCTCGAACACGTCAACGGCATTCTGGTGCCGGGCGGCTTCGGCCAGCGCGGCGCCGAGGGCAAGATCAGGGCGGCGCGGTTCGCCCGCGAGCGCGACGTGCCGTATTTCGGCATCTGTTTCGGCATGCAGATGGCAGTGATCGAGGCGGCGCGCAGTCTGGTCGGGATCGAGAACGCCAATTCGACCGAATTCGGTCCGACGCCGGAGCCGGTGGTCGGGCTGATGACCGAATGGCTGCGCGGCAACGAACTGGAGCGGCGCACGGAGGCCGGCGATCTCGGCGGCACGATGCGGCTGGGAGCCTATCCGGCGGTGCTTGCCCGTGGCAGCCGGGTGTCGCGGATCTACGGCGGGGCGCTGGAGATTTCCGAGCGCCACCGTCACCGCTACGAGGTCAACACCGCCTACAAGGACCGGCTCGAACAGCACGGGCTTCGCTTCTCCGGGCTGTCGCCGGACGGCGTGCTGCCGGAGATCGTCGAATACGAGGACCATCCGTGGTTCATCGGCGTGCAATTCCATCCCGAGCTGAAGTCGCGGCCGTTCGCCCCGCATCCTCTGTTCGCCTCGTTCATCGAAGCGGCGATGGCGCAGAGCCGGCTGGTGTAGGCGGCGCGGACATTATTGATGCTGCAACCCACCTATCCGCCGGGCGTGGCTTGTTCGCCTGCGGTCCCTCCGGCAATGTGGCCGTGAAAGGAACGTTGAGGTGACGCAGCTCCCGGCCACCCCGCTTTGCGCCAGCGTGACCGTCGGCCCCGTGCGCTTCGGCAACGGCCTGCCGCTTTCGGTGATTGCCGGTCCGTGCCAGATGGAGAGCCGGGCGCATGCGCTGGAGACGGCCGCGGCGCTCAAGGAAATTGCCGACCGGCTCAGCCTCGGCCTCGTCTACAAGACCTCATTCGACAAGGCCAACCGCACCTCGGCCGGCGCTGCACGCGGCGTCGGACTCAAAGCGGCGCTGCCGGTGTTCGCCGAAATTCGCGATACGCTCGCTCTGCCGGTACTGACCGACGTGCACGAGGCGGCTCAATGCGCCGCCGTCGCCGAGGCTGTCGACGTTTTGCAGATCCCCGCTTTCCTGTGTCGGCAGACCGATCTCCTGCTGGCGGCGGCGGCGACCGGCCGGGTCGTCAACGTCAAGAAAGGCCAGTTTCTTGCGCCATGGGACATGGCCAATGTCGTCGCCAAGGTAACGGGGGCCGGCAATCCGAACGTGCTGGTCACGGAGCGCGGCACCTCGTTCGGCTACAATACGCTGGTGTCGGACATGCGCGCGCTGCCGATCCTTGCGCGCACCACCGGCGCGCCGGTGATCTTCGATGCCACTCACTCGGTGCAGCAGCCGGGCGGCAGGGGCACCTCGTCGGGCGGCGAGCGCGAATTCGTGCCGGTCTTGGCGCGCGCGGCGGTGGCGGTCGGCGTGGCTGGCGTGTTCATCGAGACCCACCCTGACCCGGACCGCGCGCCGTCCGACGGCCCCAACATGGTGCCGCTGCGTGACTTCGAAGCCCTGATGCGGACGCTGATGGGGTTCGACCGGCTGGCCAAGGCCGCCACGGCCGGGGACGGATACGGCTAAATGCGCGACGTGGGGGCGAGGGGATCGACTGGCCCTGCCGGTCGCGGGCGACCGGTTCGGATGCGGCGGCCCCGATAGATGCTGGTCATCCTCAACCTGATTGCGCTGACGACGTTCGCCGCCAACCTCTCGGTGCGCGCTATCGACCCGGTGCTGCCGCACATCGCCGACGATCTCACCGTCTCCATCGCGCAGGCGGCGAGCCTGTCCGCCGGCCTCGCCTTCACCTTCGCCATCGTTCAGCCGGTGATCGGCGCCGCCGCTGACCAGTTGGGCAAAGCACGGCTGATGGTGGCGTGTCTGGTGCTGCTCGGCGTCGGCAGCATCCTTGGTGCTTTCGCCACCTCGTTTCCGGTCTTGCTGGTGACGCGCATCCTGTGCGGCATCGGCGCCGGCGGTGTGTTCCCGGTGGCGATGGGGCTGACCAGCGATCTGGTGCCGCTGGCGCAGCGCCAGGTGGCGCTCGGCCGGGTGCTGGCCGGCGCGATGATCGGCAATATTCTCGGCGCGTCGCTGGCCGGCGCCATCGGCGATATCCTGGGCTGGCGCGGCGTGCTGCTGCTGCTTGGCGTGCTGACGATCGCCGCCGCGCTGACCGTCGGCTTCGGTCTGCGTGGCCGCCCGACCGCCACAGTGACAGGCCGGACCAGCCTGGCGGTTCTGGCGCACGGCTATCGGGTGCTGTTCGCCAACCCGCGCACCAAGATCTGCTACACGATCGTGTTCTTCGAAGGCTGTTGCGTGTTTGGAGTGCTGCCGTTCGTCGCCGCCTTCCTGTTCGACCTCGGCGAGACGCGACTGTCGATCGCCGGCCTCGTGATCGCCGGCTTTGCCGCTGGCGGCCTGATCTACACGGTGACGGTCGGTCGGCTCTTGCCCTGGCTCGGCATGCGTGGGCTGATGATCAGCGGCGCCATGCTGGTGGCGCTGCAACTGGTGCTGCTCGGCATCGGCCTTGGGTGGCCGGCGCAGACCGCGAGCTTCGTGGTGATGGGGCTTGGCTTTTACATGCTGCATGGCTGCATGCAGGTGTTCGCCAGCGAACTGTCGGAGGAGGCGCGGGCTACCTCGCTGTCGCTGCACGCCTGCTTCTTCTTTCTCGGCCAGACGGCGGGGCCGATCGCCTACGGCTTTGGCCTCGACCATCTGGGCAAGCTGGTGACGCTCATCATCAGTGCCGGCATCGTCATGCTGGTCGGCCTGTTCGGTGCGCGGCTGCTGGTCAGGCGGAGTTAACCACGGCCGCGATAGGGCGCGACGCCCTGATCGGGCAGCCATAGCCCCTTCGGCAGTTTCCCCGTCTGCCAGAACACGTCGATCGGAATGCCGCCGCGCGGATACCAGTAGCCGCCGATGCGCAGGTAAACGGGTCTGATCTCGCGGACCAGCCGTTTGCCGATCGCCACCGTGCAGTCCTCGTGGAAGGCGCCGTGATTGCGGAAGCTCGCAAGATAAAGCTTTAGCGCCTTGGATTCGACGAGCCACGCCCCCGGCACATAGTCGATCACCAGATGGGCGAAATCGGGCTGGCCGGTGATCGGGCAGAGCGAGGTGAACTCCGGCGCGGTGAAGCGCACCAGATACGCCTCGCCCTTGTGCGGGTTAGGTACGCGGTCGAGCACGGCCCTCTCGGGCGAGGCGGCGGGCGCCGCGGCGCGGCCGAGTTGCAGGGGGGAGGCGGGTTTTCTGGCCATGGCCTCTCCATATCCAATCGCGGCGCCGGCGTCACCCATGCGCGGGCCGGCAGCGGCACGGTCTTTCCCCTCAACGGGCGTTCCTGTAGAAGCACCGGCAAATCTGGAAGCTCACGAGGAACGACAATGACCGCCATCATCGACATCATCGGCCGCGAAATTCTCGACAGCCGCGGCAATCCCACGGTCGAGGTCGATGTCATTCTCGAAGACGGCTCGATGGGCCGCGCCGCGGTGCCCTCCGGTGCCTCGACCGGCGCGCATGAGGCGGTGGAACTGCGCGATGGCGACAAGGCTCGCTATGGCGGCAAGGGCGTGCAGAAGGCGGTCGAGGCGATCACCGGCGAGATTTTCGACGCGATCGGTGGGCTGGACGCGGAAGCGCAGGTGCAGATCGACGAGACGCTGATCGCGCTCGACGGCACCCCCAACAAGTCACGGCTCGGCGCCAACGCCATCCTCGGCGTCTCGCTCGCGGTCGCCAAGGCGGCGGCTGATGCGGCGGCACTGCCGCTCTACCGCTATGTCGGCGGCACCTCGGCGCGCGTGCTGCCGGTGCCGATGATGAACATCGTCAACGGCGGCGTGCATGCCGACAACCCGATCGACTTCCAGGAGTTCATGGTGATGCCGGTCGGCGCCAACAGCTTTGCCGAGGCGCTGCGCTGCGGCTCGGAGATTTTTCACACGCTCAAGGGCGAGTTGAAGAAGGTCGGCCACAACACCAATGTCGGTGACGAGGGCGGCTTTGCGCCGAACCTGCCGTCGGCCGATGCCGCGCTTGAGTTCGTGATGAGCGCCATCGGCAAGGCCGGCTACAAGGCCGGCGACGATGTCATGCTGGCGCTCGACTGCGCCTCGACCGAGTTCTTCAAGGACGGCAGCTACGTCTACGGCGGCGAGGGCAAGACCCGCTCGCGCTCGGAGCAGGCAAAGTATCTCGCCGACCTCGTGGCGCGCTACCCGATCGTCTCGATCGAGGACGGCATGGCCGAGGACGACATGGACGGCTGGACGGAGCTGACCGATCTGATCGGGGCTAAATGCCAGCTCGTCGGTGACGACCTGTTCGTCACCAATGTCGAGCGGCTCGCCGACGGCATCAGGCACGGCCGCGCCAACTCGATCCTGGTCAAGGTCAACCAGATCGGCACGCTGACCGAGACGCTTGCCGCCGTCGAGATGGCGTTCAAGGCCGGCTACACCGCGGTGATGTCGCACCGCTCCGGCGAGACCGAGGATGCCACCATCGCCGACCTCGCGGTCGCCACCAATTGCGGGCAGATCAAGACCGGCTCGCTCGCCCGTGCCGACCGCACCGCCAAGTACAACCAGCTTCTGCGCATCGAGCAGGAACTGGGGCCGCAGGCGCGCTATCCGGGGCTGGCCGCGATCAAGAACGCCACTCGCTGAGGCGGCGGCGGGACTACCAGCCCCGCCGTACGCTTCACCGTTCGTTAACCGAACCGACGCATCGTCGCGCCATGGTCTCGCGCGCCCGCCTCAAAGCCGTTCTGACCGGCCTCGCCCTCTATCTGATGGCGGCCGGCGTGATCGGCTATTTCGGCGTCAACGCCTATACCGGCCGCTATGGCCTGACGGCGCAGCAGGCGCTCGATCAGGAGATCATCGAACTGACCTCCGAACTGGCGCGGCTGAAGGCCGAGCGTGCCGTCGGCGAGAAGCGCGTTGCGCTGTTGCGCGCCGAGAAGCTCGATCCCGACATGCTCGAAGAGCGGGCGCGCTTCCAGCTCAACTACGTTCACCCGCGCGACCTGATCCTGCTCGACAGGTAGGCCGGCCCGGCCGGCGGCGCGCTCGGCCGTCCGTCGTTTCGCTGGACAGTGCGTCAACCGGCTTGCAGCACGGCGTTGACCGGGTGGTCGAGGAACGGGCGAATCTGATCCTCCGCGATTGGCGGCGAATAGAAATAACCCTGCACCATCAGGCTGCCGAGGTTCCTGAGCGCGTCCATCTCCTCCCGTGTCTCGACGCCTTCGACCACGCAGTCGAGGTTCATGTCGCGGCTGAGCGCGAGCAGGGATTTGACGATTTTGTAGCTCGCCGGGCGCTTGTGCAGATCGGTGACGAAGCTGCGGTCGATCTTGATCTTGGTGAGCGGCAGGGCGTGCAGGCGCGACAGGCTCGAATAGCCGGTGCCGAAATTGTCGAGCGAGATGCCGCAGCCGAGCAGGCGCAGCATGTCCATCGACCGGCTGACCTGCTCGAAATCGTGCGTGAACGCGGTTTCGGTGATCTCGAGGTCGAGCCGGTGGGGGGCGAAGCCGCTGTTGTGAATGATGCTGACGATCGCCAGCGTTCCCTCGGCCGAATTGAGGTCGTAGGCCGACAGGTTGAAGGACAGCCGCATGTTGCCGGACCACGCGGTTGCGGCCGTCAGCGCCTTGCGCAGCAGCGGCCGGGTCAATGAGCCGATGATGCCGGCCCGCTCCGCCACCGGGATGAATTGTGCCGGCGAAACCCGGCCGAGCGTCGGGCTGATCCAGCGCGCCAGCGCCTCGAAACACACCGTCGTCTGCGAGCGGACATCGACGATGGGCTGGAAAACGATGCTCAGCTCCTTGTCGAAGTCGGCGAGCTTGAGGGCCTGCTCGATGCGTGAATCGCGGTTGATCTGCGCTTCGTGGTCGGCGGAGAACAGCACCGCGCCGCAGGGGCATGCCGTTGCGCGCCGAGAAGCTCGACCCCGACATGCTCGAAGAGCGGGCGCGCTTCCAGCTCAACTAACTTCATCCGCGCGCCCTGATCCTGCTCGACCGCCAGACCCGTTCTGCTCTCGATGGAATCATTATCCGTGTCATGCGCGGACGTGATCCGCGCATCGCGCCAACCCGATCCTTCGCCGCGTGTGACGATCGGGTCGCCCGCGCAGTGCGAAATTTCAAAAGCAGCCGGCGCGACGTTTCATATATTTCGCTTGTTGCACTGCAAGATGAGTTGTTTCGGCGTAGTACGGCTATGCGACTTTCGGAGTGCATCGAGTTGGAGTAGAGAGGTTGGAAAGCCCTCTTATCTGGATGTGTGATGCCTCCCGCTCAAAAGACATCGTCCAAGAAACCGGCTATTGCTTCGCAGCATGCCGGCAATGGCTCACCTAACGTCGCAGCATTGCAGTTTACCAGGGAGCAGGAACTCGCGGCGTTGCGCGAGATGCTGCTGATCCGCCGCTTCGAGGAGAAGGCCGGCCAGCTTTACGGCATGGGCGCGATCGGCGGCTTCTGCCACCTCTATATCGGGCAGGAGGCGGTGGTCGTCGGCGTGCAGATGGCGCTGAAGGAAGGCGATCAGGTCATCACCGGCTATCGCGACCACGGCCATATGCTGGCGACCGGGATGGACCCCAACGGGGTGATGGCGGAGTTGACCGGGCGCCGCAGCGGCTATTCCAAGGGCAAGGGCGGCTCCATGCATATGTTCAGCAAGGAGAAGCATTTCTACGGTGGCCACGGCATCGTCGCCGCGCAGGTGCCGCTCGGCACCGGGCTGGCGTTTGCCAATCGCTATCGCGGCAACGACAACGTGGCGATCGCCTATTTCGGCGACGGCGCCGCCAACCAGGGCCAGGTCTACGAAAGCTTCAACATGGCCGAGCTGTGGAAGCTGCCGGTCGTCTACGTCATCGAGAACAACCGCTACGCGATGGGCACGGCGGTCAGCCGCGCCACCGCGCAGCAGGATTTCTCCAAGCGCGGCGCTTCGTTCAACATTCCGGGGGACCAGGTCGACGGCATGGATGTCCGCGCCGTCAAGGCTGCCGCCGACAAGGCGGTGACGTGGTGCCGCGAGGGCAACGGTCCCTACATTCTCGAAATGCAGACCTATCGCTATCGCGGCCACTCGATGTCGGATCCGGCCAAGTACCGTACCCGCGAGGAGGTTGAAAAGGTTCGCCACGATCAGGATCCGATCGAGCAGGTACGGCAGCGGCTATTGGCCATGAAAGTCGGCGAGGACGAACTGAAGAAGATCGACGCCGAGGTGCGCGCCATCGTCAATGCATCGGCCGAGTTCGCGCAGACCGACCCCGAGCCGGATGCGTCCGAGCTTTACACCGACGTTCTTCGCTGAGTGTGCCAGGAGCCGACATGCCGATCCAAGTTCTGATGCCAGCCCTGTCGCCGACCATGGAGCGGGGCAATCTCGCCAAGTGGCTCAAGAAAGAGGGCGAGGCGATCAAGTCCGGCGACGTGATCGCCGAGATCGAGACCGACAAGGCGACCATGGAGGTCGAGGCCACCGACGAGGGCACGCTCGGCAGGATTCTGGTGCCGGAAGGCACCCACGACGTCGCGGTCAACACGCCGATCGCCACCATTCTCGCCGATGGCGAGAGCGCCGCCGATCTGGACAAGGCGCCATCAAAGGCCGCGCCGCCACCGGAGCCAGCCGCCGCGTCCAAAGCTGAAACCAAGGCTGAAATCACGAGCGACGCGCCGGCCGCGCCTGCCGTTCATGCCCCGGCCGACCCCGAAGTGCCCGAAGGCACCGAGATGGTGACGATGACGGTGCGCGAGGCGCTGCGCGACGCCATGGCCGAGGAGATGCGGCGCGACGGCGACGTGTTCGTGATGGGCGAGGAGGTCGCCGAGTATCAGGGCGCCTACAAGGTGACGCAGGGGCTGTTGCAGGAGTTCGGCGCGCGCCGCGTGATCGACACCCCGATCACCGAGCACGGCTTTGCCGGCGTCGGTGTCGGCGCGGCATTCGCCGGCCTCAAGCCGGTCGTCGAGTTCATGACCTTCAACTTTGCCATGCAGGCGATCGACCAGATCATCAATTCGGCGGCCAAGACGCTGTATATGTCCGGCGGTCAGATGGGCTGTCCCATTGTGTTTCGCGGGCCGAACGGTGCCGCCGCGCGCGTCGCCGCGCAGCACAGCCAGGATTATTCGGCGTGGTATTCGCACATTCCGGGGCTGAAGGTGGTCGCGCCTTACACCGCCGCCGACGCCAAGGGGCTGCTCAAGGCGGCGATCCGCGATCCGAACCCGGTCATCTTCCTTGAGAACGAAATCCTCTACGGCCAGTCCGGCCCGGTGCCGAAGCTCGACGACCATGTGCTGCCGATCGGCAAGGCGCGCATCGTGCGGCCGGGCAGCGATGTGACGCTGGTGGCGTGGTCGATCGGTGTGCGATACGCGCTGAACGCCGCCGACGAACTGGCCAAGGAGGGTATCGAGGCTGAGGTCATCGATCTGCGCACGTTGCGCCCGCTCGATACCGAAACAATCATCGCTTCGGTGAAGAAAACCGGCCGCGCGGTCGCGGTGGAAGAAGGCTGGCAGCAGTGCGGCGTCGGCGCCGAGATTTCGGCGCGTATCATGGAAGGGGCGTTCGATTATCTCGATGCGCCGGTAGCGCGCGTGTCGGGCAAGGACGTGCCGATGCCCTATGCCGCCAATCTCGAAAAGCTGGCGCTGCCCAGCGTGGCGGAGGTCGTGGCCGCGGCCAAGGCCGTCTGCTACCGCTGACGGGGGCCGATTATGCCGATCAACATTCTGATGCCCGCGCTGTCGCCCACCATGGAGAAGGGCAATCTCTCCAAGTGGCTCAAGAAGGAAGGCGACAAGGTGCAGTCCGGCGACGTCATCGCCGAGATCGAGACCGACAAGGCGACCATGGAGGTCGAGGCGATCGAGGACGGTACGCTGGCGAAAATCGTCGTGCCGGAAGGCACCGCCGATGTAGCCGTCAACGACGTGATCGCGGTGCTGGCGAGCGAAGGCGAGGACGTCAAGGCGGCGGCGAGCGCCGGTGCTGTCGCGCCCGCGAAGCCGGCCGCAGAGACGCCAAAACCAGCATCGACATCTGCGGCTTCGGCCCCGGCACCCGCGCCCGTGGCGGCTCCGGCATCGGTGCCTGCACCCACGCCGCAGGCCAATGGCCACGCGCGTGTGTTCGCTTCGCCCTTGGCGCGGCGGCTCGCGAAGGATGCCGGCATCGATGTCGCCAATATTGCTGGCAGCGGCCCGCGTGGCCGCGTAGTGGCCCGCGATGTCGAGGGCGCGAAATCGGGCAAGGGCCTGAAGGCGCCGGGAGCTGCGCCGGGGGCGGCTCTTCCCGCTATCGCGCCGGCGCTGTCGGACCAGCAGGTGCGCGCGTTGTTTCCTGAAGGCTCCTACGAGGTGGTGCCGCATGACGGCATGCGCCGCACCATCGCACAGCGGCTCACCGCCTCGACCCAGACCATCCCGCACTTCTACCTCACCATCGACTGCAACCTCGATGCGCTGCTCAAGGCGCGCGAGGACATCAATGCGGCTGCGCCGAAGGACAAGGACGGCAAGCCCACCTACAAGCTCTCGGTCAACGATTTTGTCGTGAAGGCGCTGGCGCTGGCGTTGCAGCGTGTGCCTGACGCCAACGTGAGCTGGACGGAAGGCGGCATGCTCAAGCACCGGCATTCCGACATCGGCGTCGCGGTGGCGATGCCGGGCGGGCTGATCACGCCGATCGTGCGTGAGGCCGAGAATAAGCCGCTGTCGGCGATCTCCAACCAGATGAAGGACTTTGCCGCGCGCGCCCGTGCCCGCAAGCTCAAGCCGGAAGAGTATCAGGGCGGCACCTCGGCGGTGTCGAACCTCGGCATGTACGGCATCAAGGATTTTACCGCCGTCATCAATCCGCCGCACGCCACCATCCTGGCGGTTGGGGCTGGCGAGGAGCGCGCCATCGTGCGGGGCGGCAAGATCGAAGCGGCCACCATGATGAGCGTGACGCTCTCCTGCGACCACCGCGCGGTCGACGGCGCGCTCGGCGCCGAGCTGATCGGCGCCTTCAAGCGGCTGATCGAAAACCCGGTACTGATGGTGGTGTGACGTGACCGATACTTCCTTCGACGTCATCATCATCGGCTCCGGCCCCGGCGGCTACGTCACCGCGATCCGCGCCGCGCAACTAGGCCTCAAGACGGCGATCGTCGAGAAAAGCTATCTCGGCGGCATTTGTCTCAACTGGGGCTGCATTCCGACCAAGGCGCTGCTGCGTTCGGCGGAAATTTACCACTACATGCAGCACGCCAAGGACTACGGCCTGTCGGCCGAGAAGGTCGGCTTTGATGCCAAGGCGGTGGTCGAGCGCTCGCGCGGCGTATCGAGGCGCCTCAATGCCGGCGTCGGCTTCCTCATGAAGAAGAACAAGGTCACGGTGATCTGGGGCGAGGCGGCGATCGATGCGCCGGGCAAGATCACGGTGAAGGCGTCGTCGGTCGAGGCGCCGAAGGGCGCGGCCGGGCCGGGCAGCTATCAGGCCAAGCACATCATCCTCGCCACCGGCGCGCGGCCGCGTGCGCTGCCGGGGCTTGAGGGCGACGGCAAGCTGGTGTGGACCTATTTCGAGGCGATGGTGCCGCCGAGGATTCCAAAGTCGCTGTTGGTGATCGGCTCCGGCGCCATCGGCATCGAGTTCGCCTCCTTCTTCCGCACCATGGGGAGCGAGGTCACGGTGGTCGAGGTACTGCCGCAGGTGCTGCCGGTCGAGGATGCCGAGATCGCGGGGTTGGCACGCAAGCAATTCGAGAAGCAGGGCATCAGGATCCTGACCGCGACCAAGGTGACGAAACTCGACAAGAAGGTCGACAGCGTCGTCGCCACCATCGATACGGGCGACGGCAAGCCGGTGACGCAGGAATTCGAGCGAGTCATTTCCGCGGTCGGCGTGGTCGGCAACATCGAAAACCTGGGTCTCGAAAAGCTCGGGGTCAAAACCGAGCGCGGCTGCGTCGTGGTCGATGGCTATGGCAAGACCAGCGTGCCGGGCATCTACGCCATCGGCGACGTCGCGGGTCCCCCGATGCTGGCGCACAAGGCCGAGCATGAGGGCGTCATCTGCGTCGAGGCGATCAAAGGCCTGAAGCCGCACCCGATGGACAAGAGCCTCATTCCCGGCTGCACTTATTGCCAGCCGCAGATCGCTTCCGTCGGGCTGACCGAGGCCAAGGCCAAGGAGCAGGGCAGGGACATCCGCGTCGGCCGCTTCCCGTTCGCCGGCAATGGCAAGGCGATCGCGCTCGGCGAGGATCAGGGCCTGGTCAAGGTGATCTTCGACAGGAAAACCGGGCAGTTGCTCGGCGCCCATATGGTCGGCGCCGAGGTCACCGAGTTGATCCAGGGCTATGTCGTCGCGATGAACCTGGAGACGACCGAAGAAGAATTGATGCACACTGTCTTCCCACACCCGACGCTGTCGGAAATGATGAAGGAAGCCGTGCTCGACGCCTATGGCCGGGTGCTGAACGTCTGAATCGCTTCCTGTTTCGTCATGGCCGGGATGAACCCGGCCGTGACGAATGAGGTGGCGGCCCGATCATGGTAGCAGCGCCGCAACAAATGTTGCGTCTTCGCCACAGTTGGCGAAGATTTGCCTCGCGCCGCGCTCTCCCCTTGCGTGCGCCGCGATTTGGCCACACGCCTTTCTGAAATCAATCTCGTAGCCCGGACACAGCGCGAGGGTGGCGCGTTTCCCTTGAGAGGGGACGCAGACCGGCAGTTTTGTCGCTCCGGGCACGACGGACGGGGAGTGGGTTTCGCGATGGACACCAAGGCCGACATCAAGTCCAGGTTGCCTAGCCGCCATGTGACGGAAGGCCCCGACCGCGCTCCCCACCGCTCCTATCTCTACGCCATGGGCCTGACCACGGCCCAGATTCACCAGCCGTTCGTCGGCGTGGCGACGTGCTGGAACGAGGCCGCGCCCTGCAACATCTCGCTGATGCGGCAGGCGCAGGCGGTCAAGAAAGGCGTCGCTGCCTCCGGCGGCACGCCGCGCGAGTTCTGCACCATCACCGTGACCGACGGCATCGCCATGGGCCACGAAGGCATGCGCTCCTCGCTGCCCTCGCGCGAGGCGATTGCCGATACCGTCGAACTGACCATCCGCGGCCACTCCTACGATGCGCTGGTTGGGTTGGCCGGCTGTGACAAGTCGCTGCCCGGCATGATGATGGCGATGATCCGCCTCAACGTGCCCTCGATCTTCATCTACGGCGGCTCGATCCTGCCGGGCACCTTCCGCGGCCAGCCGGTCACGGTGCAGGATATGTTCGAGGCGGTCGGCAAATTCTCGACCGGCGAAATGTCGGCGGCCGATCTCGACGAGATCGAGCGCGTCGCCTGTCCCTCGGCCGGCGCCTGCGGCGCGCAGTTCACCGCCAACACCATGGCGACGGTCTCGGAGGCGATCGGGCTGGCGCTGCCCTATTCGGCCGGCGCGCCGGCACCTTACGAAATCCGCGACGCCTTCTGCATGGCCGCCGGCGAGCAGGTGATGGAGCTGATCGCCAAGGGCATTCGGCCGCGCGACATCGTCACCCGTAAGGCGTTGGAGAATGCTGCCGCCGTGGTCGCCGCCTCGGGCGGTTCGACCAACGCAGCCCTGCACCTGCCGGCGATCGCGCACGAGGCGGGGATCGAATTCGATCTGTTCGACGTCGCCGAAATCTTCAAAAAGACACCTTATGTCGCGGATTTGAAGCCGGGCGGCCGTTATGTCGCCAAAGATATGTATGAGGTTGGCGGCATACCGCTCCTGATGAAGACGCTGCTCGACCACGGTTTTCTTCACGGCGATTGTCTCACCGTCACCGGACGGACCATCGCCGAGAACCTGAGAAGCGTGAAGTGGAACGCCGATCAGGACGTGGTGCGGCCAGCCGACCATCCCATCACCGTGACCGGAGGGGTCGTCGGCCTCAAGGGCAATCTTGCCCCGGAGGGTGCGATCGTGAAGGTCGCCGGAATGAGCGAACTGACGTTTACCGGCCCGGCGCGCTGCTTCGATCGTGAGGAAGACGCCTTCGAAGCCGTGAAGAACCGCACCTACAAAGAAGGCGAGGTCATCGTCATCCGCTACGAGGGGCCGCGCGGCGGTCCCGGCATGCGCGAGATGCTGGCCACCACCGCTGCGCTCTACGGCCAGGGCATGGGCGGCAAGGTCGCGCTGATCACCGATGGACGCTTCTCCGGCGCCACCCGCGGCTTCTGCATCGGCCATGTCGGGCCGGAGGCGGCGATCGGCGGCCCGATCGCGCTTCTGCGCGACGGCGACATCATCGAAATCGACGCCAATACCGGCAAGCTCGACGTGCGGTTGTCCGAGGCGGAGCTGGCTGAGCGCAGGAAAAGCTGGGCGCCGCGCGAGAACGCCGCACGCTCGGGCGCGCTGTGGAAGTATGCCCAACAGGTCGGTCCGGCCGTGAAGGGGGCTATTACCCACCCCGGCGGAGCGGATGAGAAGCAGTGCTATGCGGATATCTGAGCGTATCGTTGCAGGTGTATTGACGCTGGCCGCCTCGCTGGTGGTGGGGCCGGCCATGGTCCCGGCTTTCGCGTTCGAGGGTACGGCGGTCGGTCACGAGGATGCGGCGATTCCGGTCGTCACCGTGCAGCCGGGGACGGCACCGGCACTGAAGAAGGCCGTGCCGCCGCAGAGCAGCCTGACCGCGCTGCAATACGCCGCCGAGGGCGGCCATCCGGTGGCGCAATGGAAGCTCGGCCGGATGTATGCGAGCGGCGACGGCGTCGCCAAGGACAATCTGCGCGCCTTCGGCTATTTCAGCCGCATCGCCAATGCGCATGCCGAGGACAGCCCGCACGCGCCGCAGGCCGGCATCGTCGCCAACGCCTTCGTTGCCCTCGGGCGCTACTACCTCGACGGCATCCCCAACACCAAGGTCAAGCCGGACCCGGAGCGGGCGCGCGAGATGTTCGCCTATGCGGCGTCGTATTTCGGCAATGCCGAGGCGCAATACGATCTGGCGCGGCTCTATATCGAGGGCGTCGGCGCGCCGCGCGATCCGCGCTATGGCGCGCGCTGGCTTGGGCTGGCGGCTCAGAAGGGCCAGCACCAGGCTCAGGCCTTGCTCGGCCAGATGCTGTTCAACGGCGACCACCTGCCGCGGCAGGCCGCCAAGGGGCTGATGTGGCTGACGCTCGCCAAGGACGCCGCGACCGCCGAGGAAGAGTGGATCACCGAGAGCTACAATGCAGCCCTTGCCAAGGCCAGCGAGGATGATCGCGCCATGGCGCTGAAGCTGCTGGAGCGCTGGGTGCAGGGCCGGCGGGATTAGCAGTTCTCATCATCCGGTAGAACCGACCGCCGTCATGCCCGCACTTGTTGCGGGCATCCACGTCTTTACGCCTCTCTTGTTTTATCCCTCCCCGCGCGCGGGGGAGGGTAGGGTGGGGCGATGGCCGGGGTAAATCAGCCTGACGGCAAGGGTCCCATTCAGCCGGCACATAGAGAAGGCGCGTCTCACCCCTCGGAAAAATCGAGATCGACCCACACCGGAACGTGGTCGGAGGCTTTCTCCCAGCCGCGGACGTGACGGTCGATTCCGGCGCCGGCAAAGCGGTCGGCGGCCTGCGGCGACATCAGCAGATGGTCGATGCGGATGCCCTTGTTTTTCGGCCAGGCGCCGCCCTGGTAGTCCCAGAAAGTATAGTGGCCGCCCTCGTCGGTGGTGGCGCGCAGCGCGTCGGTCAGGCCGAGGTTGAGGAGCGTCTGAAACCGTTCGCGGGTCTGCGGCAGGTAGAGCGCGTCATTGACCCAGGCGGCCGGATCGGCGGCGTCCCGTGCGGCCGGAATGACGTTGAAGTCGCCAGCCAGCACCAATGGCTCCTCGGCTTTCAGCCGCTCGCGCGCATAGGCTGTAAGCCGCGCCATCCAGTTCAGCTTGTAGGTGTATTTCTCGGTGCCGGTGGGGTTGCCGTTAGGTAGATAGAGGCAGGCGATCCGCACCACGCCGTCGCGATGCGCCACCACGCCCTCAAGGAAGCGGGCATGGGCGTCGTCGGCGTCGCCCGGCAGGGTCGGGCGCGTTTCCTCGAACGGATAGCGCGACAGCAGCGCCACCCCGTTGAAGGTTTTCTGGCCGTGCGTCACCACGTTGTAGCCGAGCGCCTCGATCGGCTCGCGGGGAAAGGCTTCGTCGAGGCATTTGATTTCCTGCAAACAGGCAACGTCGGGGGCGGTGGCCTTGAGCCAGCTCACCACATGATCCAGCCGCTGACGGATCGAGTTGACGTTCCAGGTGGCAATCCGCATGAGCTTGACGGTCCTGTCGTTGTCCGTGCCGCCAGCCCATTGGCTGGCCCGGTCATGTCCTGTTCAGACTGGCGGTCTATCCTGTTGCCGGGGAGTGATCCATTGTGAATTGCGCGCCAAAATTTGTCGCGCAACTGTGACATCATAGAATATTGCCAGTTTTCCAATGGTTTGCGTACTATATCCGACACCGCTGTGATAGCTTGCGCTAACGCAGGAATCCTGTTGCGCCAGTCCGAGGAGGGGAAAGCGGGCTTTTGCGCCTCGCGCGCGAAAGGCTTCGCTCCGGCACACGATGAAGACAATGCGTTGGCTGATTGCTGCCGGGGTGATTGGCGCGGCCGTGCTGGCCGTGATTTACGTCGATACGCCGTGGATCAAGAACGACACTTCCGGGGGAAAAGCGCCGCGCGGTGAACGCGCTGTTTCGGTGCAGATTGCCAGCGCCGAGCGCCGCTCGGTGCCGGTCGAGGTCGAGGCAATCGGCACGGTGATGCCGATCGCCAGCGTGGCGCTTAAGTCGCGGCTGGAGACGGCGATCACCGCGGTGCATTTCGAGGACGGCGCCAGGGTCAACAAGGGCGACCTGCTGTTCACGCTCGATGCCCGGCAGATCGACGCCCAGATCGCGCAGGCGGAAGGCAACCTCGCCAAAAGCAGGTCATCGCTGGCCGGCGCCGAGCGCGACGTACGGCGCTACAGCGAGTTGATCGGCAAGGGCGCCACCACGCAGGTCAGTCTCGATAACGCCACCACCCAGGCCGATGTTCTGCGCGCCACCATCGAGGCCGATCAGGCCGCGCTCGACAATCTCAAGGTGCAGAAGAGCTACACCATGATCCGCGCGCCGATCTCGGGCCGCATCAGCGCGGCGGCCGTCAGGGTCGGCAACTTCGTGCGGCCGGCCGATACCGCGCCGCTCGCCACCATCAACCAGCTTGCGCCGATCTATGTGACCTTCTCGGTGCCGCAGCGGGTGTTGAGCGACCTGCGCGCGGCGATGGCGGTGTCGGCGTCGGAAGTGGTGGCGACCATGCCCGGCGATCCCAAGCCCGAGCGCGGCACCGTCGCGATGATCGAGAACACCGTGGACACGGCGACCGGCATGGTCGCGGTGCGGGCCGTGATGGACAATTCCGAAGAGCGACTGTGGCCCGGTGCGCTGGTGCCGACGCGGTTGATCGTGCGTCATGAGGAGGCGGTGGTGGTGCCGTCGGAGGCGGTGCAGCGCAGCCAGAGCGGCGATTTCGTGTTCCTCGTCAAGGATGGCAAGGCGCAGGTGCAGCCGGTCAAGGTGACGCGCACCTTCGAGGGCCGCTCGGTGCTGGCCGATGGTCTCGCGGGCGGCGAGGAGGTGGTGGTGGACGGCCAACTCCTGCTGTCGGACGGCACCAGGGTGGCCCCGCGCGAGCGCAAGGCGGGAGCATGAAGCGATGACGCTCTCCGAACTGTGCATCCGCCGCCCGGTTCTGACAACGCTATTGACCGCGTCGATCGTCGCCTTCGGTATTTTCGGCTTCCGCCTGCTGCCGGTATCGGCGCTGCCCAAGGTGGATTTCCCTACCATTTCGGTGACGGCAACGCTGCCCGGCGCCAGCGCCGAGACCATGGCGGCTTCGGTCGCCGGCGTCATCGAGCGGCAGTTGTCGACCATCGCCGGCATTTCCTCGATGTCGTCGCAGTCCTCGCAGGGGCGCGCCCAGATCACGGTTCAGTTCGATCTCAACCGCGACATCGACGCCGCCTCGCTCGACGTGCAGACGGCGCTGACCATCGCGCAGCGCCGACTACCGGTCGAGATGACGACGCCGCCGAGTTTCCGCAAAGTGAACCCGGCCGAGTATCCGGTGATCTATATTTCGCTGTCGTCGGATACGCTGCCGCTGTCGGCCGTCAACGAATATGGCGAGATCACCGTCGGCCAGACGCTGTCGCAAATTCCCGGCGTGGCGCAGGTGCTGGTCTACGGCAGCCAGAAATTCGCCATCCGCGTGCAGGTCGATCCGCAGGCGGCGGCGGCGCGCGGGCTGACGCTGGACGATGTCCGCAGCGCGGTGGCCAGCGCCAACTCCTCGACGCCGGTCGGCACCTTGAACGGCCCGCGCCAGGACGTCGAGTTGCAGGCGTCGGGCCAGATGAACAAGGCCGCCGATTATAGCCGCGTGGTGGTGGCCTGGCGCAACGGTGCGCCGGTCAAGCTCAATGAGATCGCCACCATCAGCGACAGCGTGGAAAACGACAAGATCGCCACCTGGCTCAACGGCCGCCGCTCGATCGTGCTGGCGGTGCAGAAGCAACCCGACGCCAACGTCGTCGCCGTAGTCGATGGCGTGCGCGCCAAGCTGCCGACGCTGCGGGCGCAGATCCCGCCGTCGGTCGCCGTCACGGTGATGATGGACCGCTCGGAGTCGGTTCGCCAGGCGGTGTCCGACGTCGAGGAGACGCTGCTGATCGCGGTCGCGCTGGTGATCCTGGTGATCTTCCTGTTCCTGCGCTCGGCGTCGGCGACGTTCATTCCGGCGCTGGCGGTGCCGATCTCGCTGATCGGCACCTGTGCCGTCATGTATGTGCTCGACTTCTCGATCAACAACATGACGCTTCTGGCGCTGACGCTGTCGGTCGGATTCGTGGTCGACGATGCCATCGTCATGCTCGAAAACATCATGCGCCATATCGAGCGCGGCATGCGGCCGTTCGAGGCGGCGCTCAAGGGCGCGCGCGAGATCGGCTTCACCATCATTTCGATCACGTTTTCGCTGATCGCGGTGTTCATCCCGGTGCTGCTGATGGGCGGCATCGTCGGGCGCGTGTTCCGCGAATTCGCGGTGACGGTGGCGGTGGCGATCCTGGTGTCGGGCTTCGTGTCGCTGACGCTGACGCCGATGCTGTGCGCGCGCGTGCTCCGGGCGCAGGATCATAGCCGCAAGCAGAATATCGTGCTGCGCGCCTTTGAGGCGATGTTCGCCGGCTGGCTGCGTGCCTACGAATGGGCGCTCGACAAGGTGCTAGCCTACAAGGCGATTATGCTCGGCGTCACGCTGTTGACGCTCGCCGGCACCGTCTATCTCTACGTTATCGTGCCGAAGGGCTTTTTCCCGCAGGAGGACACCGGCTTCCTGGTCGGCGTCACGGAGGCCGCGACCGATACCTCGTTCGCCGCCATGAGCGAGCGCCAGCAGGTGCTGGCGGCACTGTTGAAGCAGGATCCGGCGGTCGAATACGTCAACAGCACGGTCGGCTCTGGTGGCCCCAACACCACCGCCAACTACGGGCGGCTGTTCATCTCGCTCAAGCCGAAGAAGGAGCGCGATCCGGCGCCGGTGGTGATCGGCCGGCTGCGTCAGACCTCGCTGCAGGTGCCGGGGTTGCAGGCGTTCTTCCAGAGCGTGCAGAACCTCAATATCGGCGGCCGCATTTCGAAAAGCCAATACCAGTATGTGTTGCAGAGCGGCGATACCGAGGCGCTCTATCGGCTGGCGCCGGTGATGCGCGAGAAGATCGCGCAGGTGCCGGGGCTGCTCGATGTCACCACCGACCTCTACATCAAGAATCCGCAGCTCACCGTCGAGGTCGACCGCGAGAAGGCGGCGGTCTTCGGCATCACCGTCGGGCAGGTGCGCAACGAATTGTTCAACGCCTATGGCACGCGGCAGGTCGGCACCATCTACATGCCGGCAAACGACTATCAGATCATCCTTGAGGCGCAGCCGCAGTTTCGCATCGACCCGTCCGATCTGTCGAAACTCTATGTGAAAACCTCGACCGGCCGCACCATTCCGCTCGACGCGGTGGCGCGCATGGTGCCGACGGTCGGGCCGTTGCAGATCAACCATCAGGGCCAGCAGCCGGCGGTAACGATCTCGTTCAACCTCGCGCCCGGAGTCTCGCTCGGCCACGCGGTGGACAACATCACGCGCATCGAGCATGAATCGAATCTGCCGGTTACGATCCTCACCGGTTTCTCGGGCACGGCGCAGGTGTTCCAGGATTCCTTGCGCGGGCAGGGCATTTTGATCCTCGCCGCGGTGTTCGCCGCTTTCGTCATTCTCGGCATTCTCTACGAAAGCTTCATTCACCCGATCACCATCATCTCCGGCCTGCCGTCGGCCGGCATCGGTGCCATTCTGACCCTGATGCTGTTCGACATGGAATTGTCGGTGATCGCCATGATCGGCATCGTGATGCTGGTCGGCATCGTCAAGAAGAACGCCATCATGATGGTGGATTTCGCGCTGGAGCGCCGCCGCGTCGGGCTGTCCGCCGAGCACGCCATCCGCGAGGCGGCGCTGCTGCGGTTCCGCCCGATCATGATGACGACGTTCGCTGCGATTTTTGGCGTGCTGCCGATCGCGCTCGGCGCCGGCGCCGGCGCGGAGTTGCGTCAACCGCTCGGCGTTGCGGTGGTCGGCGGCCTATGCGTGTCGCAATTGCTGACGCTGTTCATCACGCCGGTGATCTATATCTACCTTGACCGTTTCGACCAGCGCCTGAAACGGCGGCTGGAGCCGCAGCATGAGCACGACGAGGTGGAGTTGCCGCGGGCGACGGCGGCGGAGTAGGGATAGCCCTTGTTGCCGTCATCCCCGCGCTTGTCGCGGGGATCCACGTCTTTACGGCAATTCAGCGAAGGAAGACGTGGATGGCCGGGATAAACCCGGCCATGACGACGGGCGTACCGATCCGCGATGTTACGCTGACAGGGAGTGTTTCAGATCGAAAAGCTGGTGCCGCAACCGCAGGAGGCGGTGGCGTTCGGGTTGACCACCCGGAACGAGGCACCGATCAGGTCGTCCACGAAATCGACCTCGGAGCCGGCGAGGAATGGCGCGGACGCCGGATCGACCAGCACCACCGCATCGTCGCGGGCGATCACGAGATCGTCATCGGCCTGGGTGCGTTCGACGTCGAACTTGTACTGGAAACCCGAGCAGCCGCCGCCTTCGACGCTGATCCGCATTTTGGCTCCGCCGCCCTCGGATTTGAGGATTTCTCCGATCCGGCGCGCGGCGCGCTCGGAAATGGTGACATTGCCCGTCATCTCGCCTGCTCCGACGCAGTCATGAAACTCCGTCCATAGTTAAGTGCGTCGCGGCGCAGAATCAACGATAACTGCTGCGGACCGCGGTATGCTGCGGCCTCGCCTGTTCCCGAGGAGACCGTCCATGCCGGTCGGAGCGGCCGCGTCCCGTGCCGTTTATGCCTGCGATCCGGCCGTGAGCCGCGGCCGGCTTTACGCCGAGCCGCCAAGCCGGACCCGTAGCGCGTTCCGTCGCGATTGCGACCGCGTCATCCACGCGACCGCGTTCCGCCGCCTGCAATACAAGACGCAGGTGTTCGTGGTCCACGAGGGCGACCACTACCGCACCCGGCTGACCCATACGCTCGAAGTGGCGCAGATCGCCCGTGCGCTGGCGCGTCGGCTGATGCTCGACGAGGACCTGACCGAAACGCTGGCGCTGGCCCACGACCTCGGCCATCCCCCCTATGGCCACGCCGGCGAGCACGCCCTCGACGAGTGCCTGCGCGAGGTCGGCGGCTTCGATCACAACGCCCAGACGTTGCGTATTCTGACCGAACTGGAGCACCGCTATCCATCGTTCGACGGCCTCAACCTGACCTGGGAGACGCTGGAAGGCGTGGTCAAGCACAACGGGCCGCTGACCGATCGCGCGGGTCGCCCGGTCGGCCGCTATCAGGCGCGCGGGCTGCCGGTCGGCATCGCCGGCTATGCCGCCGCCCACGATCTCGAATTGTGGTCGCATGCCTCGCTGGAGGCGCAGGTCGCGGCCCTTGCCGACGATATCGCCTACGATGCCCACGATATCGACGATGGCTTGCGCGCCGGGCTGTTCGCGATCGACGACCTGGCCGCGATCCCGGCGATTGCCGAAATCGTCGGGCGCATCGATCGCGCCTATCCCGACCTCGACGCCTCGCGCCGTGGTGCCGAACTGGTGCGCGAACTGATCTCGCTCCTGATCGACGCGGTGGTGGCGGAAACGCGGCGGCGGCTGACGGAGGCGGCACCGGCCTCCGCCGATGACGTGCGCCGGGCCGGCCGGCCGCTGGCCGGCTTTCCGCCGGAGGTGGCGGCGCTCGAGGCGGCGATCAAGGCATTCCTGTTCGAACGCATGTACCGCCATCCGCGCGTGATGCGCGTCATGCGGGAGGCGGAGCGCATCGTCCGCGACCTGTTCGCGCGCTACTGTGCCAGCCCGCGCGACCTGCCGCCGGAATGGCGGCCGGATGAGACGGACGACGCCGAAGCCGCGCGCCGGATCGGCAATTTCATTGCCGGCATGACCGACCGTTTCGCGCTGATGGAGCATGCGCGGCTTTTTGACTCGACCCCGGATTTGCGTTAGGCGGCGGCGTGCCGGCCGGCGCTCCGTCACGCCGGCGTTCCAGCAAAACCGACCCTTACGATGGCCCCGTCCGCTTCGCCCCACCTGTTTGCCGACGTGCTTGCGCGCGTCCAGTCCGCCTGCCGCGCGCTGATTGCCGATGGCGTGTTGCCCGATGGCCTCGATCTCGCGCGCATCGTCGTCGAACCGCCGCGCGAGGCCGCCCATGGCGACATGGCGACCAATGCCGCCATGGTGCTGGCGAAGGAGGCGAAGGCCAAGCCGCGCGACCTGGCCGAGCGGATCGCCGCGAAACTCAGCGACGACGACCTCGTGATCGGTGCCGAGGTGGCCGGCCCCGGCTTCATCAATCTGCGGCTCGACCCGGCGGCATGGCGGGAGGCGCTGCGCGCGGTGCTGCGCGCCGGCACCGACTACGGCCGCAGCCGGATCGGCGGCGGCGAGAAGATCAACGTCGAATACGTCTCCGCCAACCCGACCGGGCCAATGCATGTCGGCCACTGCCGCGGCGCGGTGTTCGGCGACGCGCTGGCCAGCCTGCTCGCCTTCGCGGGCTTCGACGTGACGCGCGAATACTACATCAACGATGCCGGTGCGCAGGTCGATGTGCTGGCGCGCTCGGCGTTCCTGCGCTACCGCGAGGCGCTCGGCGAGCAGATCGGCGAGATTCCCGAGGGCCTTTATCCCGGCGACTATCTCAAGCCGGTCGGTGAAGCGCTTGCGGCCGAGTATGGCGCGGCGCTGCGTGATCAGCCGGAAGCCGAGTGGCTGGGCGTGGTGCGCACAAAAGCCATCGCCATGATGATGGACGAGATCCGCACGGACCTCGCCGCGCTCAACGTGCGTCATGATGTGTTTTTCTCGGAGCGCTCGCTGATTGCCGGCGCTGTCGATCAGGTCGGTGCCACCATCGCCGAACTGCGCGCCAGGGGCGATGTCTACGAGGGCCGCCTGCCGCCGCCGAAAGGGGCGCCGGTGGATGACTACGAGGATCGCGAGCAGACCCTGTTCCGCGCCACAGCGTTCGGCGACGACGTCGATCGGCCGCTGAAGAAGTCGGACGGCTCCTATACCTATTTCGCCTCCGACATCGCCTACCACAAGACCAAGTTCGACCGTGGCTTTCGCAAGCTCGTCGATGTCTGGGGCGCCGATCACGGCGGCTACATCAAGCGGGTGCAGGCGGCGATCGCGGCGGTGACGGGCGGGCAGGCGAGCCTTGACGTCAAGATCGTGCAGCTCGTCAAGTTGCTGCGGGGCGGCGAGCCGGTCAAGATGTCCAAGCGCGCCGGCGAGTTCGTGACGTTGCGCGAGGTGGTGGACGAGGTCGGCTGCGACGCGGTGCGCTTCATGATGCTGTACCGCAAGAACGACGCGGCGCTGGATTTCGACCTTGCCCGCGTGATCGAGCAGTCGCGCGACAACCCGGTGTTCTATGTGCAGTACGGCCACGCCCGCGGTTTCTCGGTGTTTCGCAATGCGCGCGAGACGCTGCCCGACCTGCCCGAGGACGATGGCGCGCGCGCGGCCTGGCTTTCGGGTGCGGCGCTTGAGCGGCTCGACGACCCGGACGAGGTGGCGCTGATGAAGCGCCTCGCCCTTTACCCGCGCATCGTCGAGGCTGCCGCCGGCGCCCATGAGCCGCACCGCATTGCGTTCTATCTTTATGACCTGGCGAGCGAATTTCATGCGCTCTGGAGCAAGGGAAACAATTCGCCTCATTTACGCTTCATTATCAATAATGATGCAGTAATCACGACTGCGCGACTGGCCTTGGTGCAGGGCGTCGTCTCGGTTCTGGCCTCTGGCCTCGGCGTGCTCGGGGTCGGTGCCCCGAACGAGATGCGATAGTCGGGGATTGGCCGTTTCACACCGGGGCATGTGGCGGCAATGGTGGCGGCCGCTGCGCTGACAAGCTGACGGCGGTTGTCCCGAAGGGGACACACACGATGGCCGATCGATTTTCCATGAGACATGATGCCGTCGGGCATGACGAGGCGATGCCTCCGCGACAGGGGCAGAGCGACCCGCTGGCCGAACTGGCGCGCCTGATCGGTCAGAGCGATCCGATGGCGGATTTCCCTCACGACGACCGTGTGCCGTTGTCGCCGCGCCATGCGGCCGAGCCGCAGCCCGAATACGAGCCGCAGCCGAGCGCGCCCGAGGATCTGCCGCCAGGTCCGCCGCGCTGGGTGCAGCATCGCACGGGCTGGCGCAGGGCGACGCCCGTTGCGCCCGAGCCTGTCGTGCAGCCCGAAGCGGACGCCTACGGCAACGAGGCTTACGACAGCGCTTACGATGATCGCGTCGAACCGGACCTGACCCGTTACGACGAGGCGCTTTATGGCCATGCCGGCCCGGCGCAGATCGAGGATGCGCCGTATCTCGCCGAGGGCGCCTATGGCGACGGCGCCTATGGCTATGATGAGGGTTATGACGCCGCCGAGCAGGATGACGAACCGCGTCGTGGCAAGAAGCTGGCCGTGCTGGCCATTCTCGCGCTGGCGGTGGTCGGCACCGGCGGCGCCTATGCCTATCGCTCGTTCAGCGTTGCATCGGCGCCGGCCGAGCCGCCGGTGATCAAGGCCGAGACCGCGCCGGTCAAGGTGGTGCCGCCGACCCAGGCCGCCGAGCGCAAGCTGGTGCAGGATCGTCTTGCGTCGGCCGGTGGCGCCGAGCGGCTGGTGCCGCGCGAGGAAGCGCCGGTCGATGTCACCAGCAAGACCCAGGGCGAGCCGCGTATCGTGTTTCCGCCGCTGACCAGGAATGCCGCGCCGGCCACCGTCGCAGCAGTGTCGAGCGGCGCCCAGTCGCAGCCGGCGCCAGCCGCCGGCTCCGAGCCGCGCAGGATCCGGACCGTTCCCGTGCGGCCGGACCAGCCGGGAGCAGCCCAGACCCCGGCTCAGGCGGCTGCGGCCGCACCCCGAGCCGCCAATCCACCGGTGGCGCTGGCGCCTGACAGCCAGACCCGGACCGCCTCGATCAATCCGACGGCGGAGGTTCCCGTCACCAGCGGCGGCTACCTCGTGCAGGTCTCCTCGCAGCGGAGCGATGCCGATGCGCGGGCCTCTTACCGCGTGCTGCAGGGCAAGTTCCCGTCGGTGCTCGGCAACCACGCCCCGGTGATCAAGCGCGCCGACCTCGGCACCAAGGGCGTCCACTACCGCGCCATGGTCGGGCCGTTCGGCAATCACGACCAGGCGGCGCAGTTCTGCGGCAACCTGAAGGCCGCCGGCGGCCAGTGCTTCGTCCAAAGAAATTAGCGGCCGTTTCCTTGACCGTGACCGTGGCCGGGGGCTAATCGCCCCTGATGGGCGTACGCGCATTCCTCACCGGTATTTCCGGCCTGACCCTCACCCCGAAAGAACGGGCGTTCTTGCGCGAGGTGCGGCCGTGGGGCGGCATCTTATTCAAGCGAAACATTGATAAACCTGATCAAGTATCTGGTTTAATATCCGAATTCAGGCGTGAGCTAGACTCTCCCGAAGCTCCGATCCTGATTGATCAGGAGGGCGGACGGGTGCAGCGCCTCGCGCCACCGCATTGGCCGGCCTATCCGGCCGGGGCGACGTTCGGTGCTCTCTATGACGAGGACGCCCGCGCGGGCTTGCGCGCGGCGTGGCTCGGCGCCCGGCTGATTGCCGCCGACCTCGTCGCGCTTGGCATTACCGTCGATTGCCTGCCGCTGGCCGACGTGCCGGTTGCAGGGGCCGACGCCGTGATCGGCGACCGCGCCTACGGCACAACGCCCGACAAGGTCGCCGCCATTGCCCGTGCCGTTGCCGACGGGCTGGCCGCGGGCGGCGTACTGCCGGTCGTCAAGCACATCCCCGGCCATGGCCGGGCGACCGCCGACAGTCATCACCGCTTGCCGGTGGTCGAGACGCCGGCGGCGGAACTGGAGCGGAGCGATTTCGCCGCGTTCCGGCCGCTCGCCGACCTGCCGATGGCGATGACCGCGCATGTTGTGTTCAGCGCCATCGATCCCGCCCAACCGGCGACGACTTCTGCGACAATGATTCAGCAGGTGATTCGCAACGGGATCGGGTTCCAGGGCCTGTTGATGAGCGACGACGTTTCGATGAATGCACTGTCCGGTTCGATCGCCGCGCGCTCGCGCGCGGCGATCGCGGCCGGCTGCGATGTCGTGCTGCATTGCAACGGCAAGCTCGACGAGATGCGCGCCGTGGCGGATGCCGTGCCGGAATTGGCCGGCGCCGCGCTTCTGCGCGCCGAACGGGCGCTCGCCACGCGCCGCGCGCCGCAGCCGTTCAACGCGCTCGCCGGGCGGGCCGAACTCGACCGGCTGATCGCGGGAGGGCGCCTCGCATGAGCGCCGAAATTCTTCCTTTTGAGGCGCCCGAGACGGAGCGCGCCAGCAATGAGCCGACGCTGGTGGTCGATGTCGAGGGCTATGAAGGCCCGCTCGACCTTTTGCTGGCGCTGGCGCGGCAACAGAAGGTCGATCTTGCCAAGATTTCCATTCTGGCGCTGGCCGACCAGTATCTGGTGTTCATCGAGGCGGCGCGAAAGCTGCGTCTCGAACTTGCCGCCGATTATCTGGTGATGGCGGCGTGGCTCGCCTACCTCAAGTCGCGGCTGTTGCTGCCGGAGCCGCCGGAGGCCGAAGGCCCGAGCGCCGAGGCGCTCGCCACCGCGCTGGCCAATCGCCTGCGCCGGCTTGAAGCGATCCGCGAGGCCGCCAGCCGCCTGATGACCCGGCCGCAACTGATGCGCGACATCTTTCCGCGCGGTGAACCGGAAACCATTGCCGAAATCCGTCACCCGCGCTGGACGGCGACGCTGTACGACCTGTTGACGGCCTATGCGACCCAGCGCCAGCAGCGCGTGCTGGCCACCGTATCGTTCGCCAAGCGCACGGTGTGGTCGCTGGCGGAAGCGCGTGCCTCGCTGGAGCGGCTGGTCGGCATGGCCGACGACTGGAGCCGGCTCGACGAATACCTGATCCGTTACGTCGTCGATCCGGCGCAGGCGGCAACGGTGTTCGCGTCGAGCTTCGCGGCGGCGCTGGAACTGGTGCGCGAAGGCACTGCCGACGTGCACCAGCCGGAGGCGTTCGGGCCGATCTTCCTGCGCAAGCGCACCACCCCGCTTGACCATGCGGACGCGGGCGGCCCGGAGGCGCCGGCCTCGTAAGCCGGTTGTGTTTTAGAGTTTGAAGTTGGAAGGAGACCAAGCCATGGGATTGCCGGCGGAAAAGCAGGTCGATCACGAGATCGAGACAGCTTCCGAAGCGACCGGCGCGCGGCCCGAGGAACTGCGTCTCCTGGAGGCGCTCTTGTTCGCCTCCGCCGAGCCGCTCGATCAGGCGGCGCTTGCCAAGCGGATGCCGGACGGGGTCGACGTCAAGGAAGCGCTGGCGCAGTTGCAGGCCGACTATGCGCTGCGCGGCGTCAACCTCGTGCGGGTCGGCAACAAGTGGGCCTTTCGGACGGCCAACGACCTGTCGTGGCTGATGACGCGGGAGACCACCGAGACGCGCAAGCTGTCGCGCGCCGCCATCGAGGTGCTGGCGATCATCGCCTATCACCAGCCGGTGACGCGGGCCGAGATCGAGGAGATTCGCGGCGTCGTCACCTCCAAGGGCACGCTCGACGTGCTGCTGGAGACCGGCTGGATTCGCCCGCGCGGTCGTCGCAAGACCCCGGGCCGGCCGCTGACCTTCGGCACCACCGAAGGATTCCTAGCGCAGTTCAGCCTTGAGGCGCTGAGCGACCTGCCGGGCCTCGACGAACTGAAGGGCACCGGACTGCTGGATCCGCGGCTGCCGTCCGGCTTCAACGTTCCGGCGCCCTCCGACGATCCGGGCTTGCGCGACGACGAGGAGGCGCTGGAGGAGGGCGACGACCTGCAACTGATGCTGACGCCGATCATCGAGCCGGAACCGGAATCGGAGCCTGAGATGGCGCTGGAGCCGCAGCCGGACGAGGCCGAGGCGGACGACGCTGTGGCCGAAGATACAGCACAGGCAGCCGATTGCGACGACGAGGCCGAACCATCGTAAGGCGTGAGGCGCGGCCGCTACGGAACCCGCGCCCGACGTGCGACCATTGGACGTGTCCGGTGGCTGGCTCCAACTGCTTGTTTTTGCCACGTCTTGCGCCTAGCTTCAGAACAATCTAGGGACATTATCGGCGGCCGAGGCTGCCTGGCGCGGAGGGTAGCAGCATGGGTTCGATGAGCATCTGGCACTGGATCGTGGTGATCGCGGTGGTCCTCCTGCTGTTCGGGCGCGGCAAGATTTCCGATCTCATGGGCGACGTCGCCCAGGGCATCAAGGCGTTCAAGAAGGGCATGTCGGACGACGACAAGACGGCGGAAAAGTCCGAGCCGGTCAAAACCATCGACCACAATGCCAATGCCCAGACGCCGGCCTCCACTTCGCATAGCGACGTCGGCAGCAAGGTCGTCTGATTGCCGCCGCGCGGCGTCGCGGCCATGGCAAGGCGCTGGCCCCGGTGCTAGGGGATGGGGCGCCGGGTCCTGCGGACGGATTGACTGATGTTTGATGTCGGGTGGAGCGAGCTGATCATCATCGCCGTCGTGGCGCTGATCGCGATCGGCCCCAAGGAGTTGCCCGGCGTGCTGCGCATGGTCGGGCAGTGGATGGCCAAGATTCGCCGGATGGCTGCCGATTTTCAGGGACAGTTCAACGAGGCCATGCGCGAAGCCGAGATGGCCGACATCAAGAAGCAGTTCGACGACATCAAGGACACGGCGAAAAGCTTTACCGGCGCCAACCTGCTGAGCGACGTGCAGAAGGATTTTGACGACGCGCTGAAGCTCGAAGACAAGCCGACAGACGACAAGCCACCTGAGGACAAGCCGGCAGAGCCGGCGGCATCGGATGCGGCCGCGTCCGAGCCGGGTCAGGCCGGGACTGCCACGCCGGGCACGGAGGCCGGGCCGGTCTCCGAACCCGCCCCGGCCGCAGAGGCGGCATCGGCCGGGCCTTCGCCCGAGGGGGCGCCCGAGGCGGTCGAGCCTGAGCCTGCCAGGGAGCCGGCCGTGCTGCCGCAGGCCGAGACCGGGGCCGTGAAGGCGTCATGAGCCAGGAAGACATTGAAGCCAGCCGCGCTCCATTGATGGAGCATTTGATCGAGTTGCGCTCACGGCTGATCAAGGCGTTGCTTGCCTTTGCGATCGCCTTTGTCGTCTCCTTCGCCTTTGCCAAGCAGATCTACAACGTGCTGGTGTGGCCGTTCGCCTGGGTCGCCGGGCCGGAAAACACCAAGTTCATCTACACTGCGCTGCTCGAATACTTCATCACCCAGTTGAAGCTCGGCCTGTTCGGCGCCGCCTTCCTGTCGTTTCCGGTGGTCGCCGGGCAGATCTATATGTTCGTCGCGCCGGGGCTTTATCGCAACGAGCGCCGCGCCTTCCTGCCTTATCTGGTGGCGACCCCATTCTTCTTCGTGCTCGGGTCGGTCGTCGTCTATTTCCTGGTCATGCCACTGTTGATCCGCTTCTCGCTCGGCATGCAGCAGGTCGGCGGCGACGACATGGCGCAGATCGCGCTGTTGCCGAAGGTCGGCGAATATCTGTCGTTGATGATGTCGTTGGTGTTTGCCTTCGGCGTCGCCTTCCAGCTTCCGGTGATCCTGACGCTGCTTGGCCGCATCGGCATTTTGACCTCGCAGCAGTTGCGCGAGAAGCGCCGCTATTTCATCGTGGTGGCGTTCGTGCTGGCGGCGGTGCTGACGCCGCCGGATATCATCAGCCAATTGTCGCTGGCGATTCCGCTACTGGCGCTCTACGAATGCTCGGTCTGGTCGGTGCGGCTGGTGGAAAAGAAGGCGGCGCAGCAGGCGGCCGCCAAAGCCGCCGAGGCGACGACGGACGATGCCCCGCCGGCCGACAGTTCGTCGCCGCCCTCGGTGACGCCGGCCGGCTAGGCCGGCAACTTTCCTTCGCGGGATATTCGCGATAGGGAAGGGCACCCGTCCGCCACGACAGCCCGCCGCAGGCCGGGACAACAGGCGCTTTCGGTCACTTCAAGCCCGGTCTTTCCATGCACGATATCAAAGTCATTCGCGATGATCCGAAAGCCTTTGACGCCGCGTTGACGCGGCGCGGACTGGCGCCGGTCACGCCCGAACTGCTCGCTATCGACGAACGCCGCCGCGCTGCGATCCACGCCGCCGAGCAGGCGCAGGCGCGGCGCAAGGCTGTGTCGAACGAGGTCGGCGCGGCCAAGAAGGCGCGCGACGAGGTTCGCGCGGCGGCACTGATGGCGGAAGTCGCCGATCTCAAGGTGCAGTTGCCCGAGCTTGAGGCCGCCTCGAAAGCGGCCGAGGACGAATTGCGCACCGCGCTTCTGGCGATTCCCAATCTGCCGCTCGCTGACGTGCCGGACGGGCGCGATGAACATGACAATGTCGAGCACCACCGCTTCGGTGCCAAACGCGACTATGCCTTCGCGCCGAAGCCGCATTACGAGCTTGGCGAAGCCTTGCGCCAGATGGATTTCGAGGCGGCGGCAAGACTCTCCGGCGCGCGCTTCGTCGTGCTCAAGAAGGGGCTGGCGCGGCTCGAACGCGCGCTCGGCCAGTTCATGCTCGATCTGCACACCACCGAGCACGGATATACCGAGGTCAATCCGCCGTTGCTGGTGAAGGACGACGCAATGTTCGGCACCGCGCAGTTGCCGAAATTTCGCGACGACCAGTTCGCGGCGGCGGCCGCCACCGACGACGGTGCCATCTACCAGCGTATCCGCATGCAGGCGGTTGATCTCGCGGTCAAGGAATTGAACAAGCCGGCGGCCGAGCTGCAACTCGACGACCTTCTGGTGTTCGAACTGCGCGTGCTCGATGACGCGCCGCCGCCGTCCAATTTCTGGCTGATCCCGACCGCCGAGGTGCCGCTGACCAACCTGGTACGCGAGCAGATTCTCGACGAGAAGGAGTTGCCGCTGCGCTTCACCGCGCTGACCCATTGCTTCCGCGCCGAGGCGGGCGCGGCCGGGCGCGACACCCGCGGCATGATCCGCCAGCACCAGTTTTCCAAGGTCGAACTGGTGTCCGTTACAACGCCGGACGAAAGCCGCGACGAACACGAGCGCATGCTGGCCTGCGCCGAGGAGGTGCTGCGCCGGCTCGATCTGCATTACCGCGTGGTGACGCTGTGCACCGGCGACATGGGCTTTGCGTCGCAAAAAACCTACGACATCGAAGTGTGGATGCCGGGGCAGCTATCGAGTCAGGGCGAGGGCGGCGCTTATCGGGAGATTTCGTCGTGCTCGGTGTGCGGCGATTTTCAGGCCCGCCGCATGGACGCGCGCTATCGCGCGGCCGACGGCAAGCCGCGTTTCGTCCACACGCTCAACGGTTCGGGTGTCGCGGTCGGCCGTGCGCTGATTGCGATCGTCGAGAACTATCAGCAGGAAGATGGCTCGATTGCGGTGCCGGAGGCGTTGCAACCCTACATGGGCGGACTAAAGACGATCGGAAAGGACGAGTGAGCGGGATGCGGATTCTTTGCACCAACGATGACGGCATTCACGCGCCCGGCCTCAAGATCGTCGAGCAGATCGCCCGAGAACTGTCCGACGATGTCTGGGTGGTGGCGCCCGAACTCGATCAGTCTGGCGTGTCGCATTCGCTGTCGCTCAACGATCCGCTGCGGCTGCGCGAGGTCGGGCCGCGCCACTTCGCGGTGCGCGGCACGCCGACCGACTGCGTGATCATGGGGTCGCGCCATATCGTCGGCGACAAGCAGCCGGACCTGGTGCTGTCGGGCGTCAACAAAGGCCGCAACGTTGCCGAGGACGTGGTCTATTCCGGCACCATCGCCGGCGCGCTGGAAGGCACCATTCTCGGCTTTCCGTCGTTCGCGCTGTCGCAGGAATTCGGCGGCCGCGGCGGCAAGACGCCGCCGTGGGACGTGGCGCTGAAATACGGCGCCGACGTCGTGCAGCGCGTGCTCAAGCTCGGCGTGCCGCGCGACACGGTGATCAACATCAACTTTCCATCGTGTTTGCCGGATGAGGTGCAGGGCGTGGTGGTGGCGCGCCAGGGCAAGCGCAACCAGAATTTCCTGCGCATCGATGGCCGTCGCGACGGGCGCGGCAATCCGTATTACTGGATCGGCTTCGAGCCGATTGCCCATGTCGATCCGCCGAGCGAGGGTACCGATCTTGCCGCGCTTGCCGCCAACTACGTTTCGGTGACGCCGCTGCGGCTCAACCGCACCGACGATGCCTTCGCGAAGAATCTGGTCGATGTGCTGGAGCGGCGCGGCTGAAGGGCGTTCTACCCGCGCAGCAGGTTGCCGGAGTCGTGACCGCTGAGCATGCTGGCGAGAATGTTTGCGAGCGTTTCCATCTGGAACGGCTTTTGCAGCACCGGGCGGTCGCGATAGTTCGGCGGCAGCCCCTGCGCCCCGTAGCCGGTGACGAACACGAACGGGCGCGGGCGCGCCGCGATGATGTCGGCGACGGGCGAGATCAGCTTGCCGTTGACGTTGACGTCGAGGATCGCGATGTCGAATGTCGCGGTTCGTGCCAGCGTCATGGCGTCGTCGATGTCGCCGGTTTCGGCCGCGATCGGGTAGCCGAGATCGGTGAGCATGTCGGCCACCATCATTCGAATCATCGCTTCGTCTTCGACGATGAGAACCGCGCCACGTCGCGGTGCCGGCGTCGTCATGACCGTCGCCCTTTTCTCAACCAGCCTCACCATGGCAAACTCCGGGTTGCGGTGCAACGTCTTGCTGCGTATTGCGATTTGAATGGTTCCGCGATCTTGCGGGGCAGCAGCAGCGTGACGTCCGATGCCGTCAACATGGCGTGGGGGGAGGCCGCGCACGTCTGCACTTTCCCGTAAGACGCGCATGCGGCCGGGGTGATCTTTGCAACTTGGTTACGATAAACCATTAAAATTCAAACGGCCGTTGCGTGTCGTCGGCCGCCCGCCGAGCGCCACCCGATGCCGCCCTGACGACCATTTTTACCTGGTGCCGAAAGCCATGCCGCCAGCCGACCCGCCGCCCGATCCGAAACTGATGTTCCTGTTCAACTTGCGCAAGCGCGGCATCAGCGATCGCAATGTGTTACGGGCGATGGAGGAGGTGCCGCGCGAACGCTTCATCGAGGTGAGCCGTGCGGTGGAAGCCTATCGCGACGCGGCGCTGCCGATCGCCTGCGGCCAGACCATCAGCCAGCCGTTCGTCGTCGCCTTCATGACCGAGCAGCTCGACGTGCGGCCGGAGCATCGTGTGCTCGAAATCGGCACCGGCTCGGGTTACCAGGCGGCGATCCTTTCGCGGCTTTGCGCGTCGGTGGTGAGCCTCGAACGGTTCCGCACGCTGGCGGAGCAGGCACGCAAGCGGCTTTCCGACCTCGGCTATACCAATGTCGAGATCGAGGTCGCCGATGGCCTCGATGTGCCGGCGCGGCTCGGGGCGTTCGACCGCATCATCGTGACGGCGGCGATGCGCGAGGTGCCGCAAGGCCTGATCGATGCGCTGGCCGAGGGCGGCGTGCTGGTCGGGCCGGTCGGCGAGCGGGATGCTCCGCAGGTGCTGATGCGTATCCGCAAGACGCCGGAGGGGATCGAGCGCAAGGAACTGCTCGATGTGCGCTTTGTGCCGGCGCTGCCGGGCCTGGCGCGGGAACTTTGAAGCCTTTGCGCATTGCGGCGGCGAATTCGCGGATGCTTAAACGGTTATTTACTGAAGCCGTGGTTACTTCACGCAAAGTTGGTCATTGTTGCGTACGAGTGAGTAACCATGTTCGGTGTCGTCGATTGGCTTGGCCCGCGCCGCATTCCGCAACTTGCAACGGCGACGTTGCTCGCCGTCGGGGTCAGCGGTTGCAGTGCCGACATGT
Source organism: Xanthobacteraceae bacterium (assembly GCA_049646625.1). Classification (GTDB taxonomy): domain Bacteria; phylum Pseudomonadota; class Alphaproteobacteria; order Rhizobiales; family Xanthobacteraceae; genus PRO6. The sequence continues at coordinate 12,676 of JBARWE010000069.1, read as the reverse complement.
CCTCGCGCTTCGCGCAGGATCCTTTCCTGGGAAATCCCTATAACGGGCGGCCGGAGGCAACCGGAAGCGTTGCGCCACCGCAGGCCGCGCCTTACGGGCGGGTCGAGAGCCGGCCGATGCCGCAGTACGGTTCGGCGCCGGCGATCGCCGCGCCGCGCTCCTATCCATCGGCCACGGTCGAGACCTCGGGCGGCGGACGCGGCGTTGCCGCCTATACGCCCCCGGCCGCGCCGTCGATCGAGCCGGCCCGTCCGGCCGCGCGGCGCTCGGTTGTCGCCAGCGCCCAGCCGACCGGCAGCCAAAGTGGCACCACCATCATCGTCGGCACCGGGGATACCCTTGAGGGTCTCGCCCGCCGCTACAACGTGTCGTCGTCGGCGATCCTCGCCGCCAACGGCTATCGCGGGCCGCGCGTGCTGCAGCCCGGCCAGCAACTCGTCATTCCGCGCCACAGCGCGAGCGCGCCGCAGGCTGTCCCCGCCGTCGCCGCGCCGAAGGTGGCCGCAGCCAGCGCCACCACGCATTACGTCAATCATGGCGATACGCTGTACAATGTCGCCCGCCGCCACCAGATTCCGGTGAGCCAGCTTGCCGCCGCCAACGGCCTTGCGTCCGATGCCCGCCTCAAGGTCGGCAGCCGCCTGACCGTTCCGGCCGGCGGCGCGGTGCAGGCGGCCGTGCAGCCGCAGCCCCAGCCGGCCCCCGCTGCCGCGCCGGTGATGCAGCCCAAGCCTGTGACGGTGGCGCAGGTGCAGCAGCCGGCGATCGCTGCGCCGGTGCAGAAAGCCAACCTCGCCAGCGCCACCACGACCCCGAAGGAAGCTGATGTCACCTCGCCGGTGAAGTCGGCCTCGGCAGCCGGCGCGCTGCCGACCTTCCGCTGGCCGGTGCGCGGCCGGGTCATTGCCGGCTACGGCGCCAAGACCAACGGCAAGCAGAACGACGGCATCAATGTCGCCGTGCCCGAAGGCACGCCGGTCAAGGCCGCCGAGGACGGCGTGGTCGCCTATGCCGGCAGCGAACTGAAGGGCTATGGCAATCTCGTGCTGATCCGGCACGACAACGGCTATGTCACCGCGTATGCCCACGCGAGTGAACTCGCAGTGAAGCGCGGCGACAGGATCACCCGCGGCCAGGTGATCGGCAAGGCCGGCCAGACTGGCGACGTGGCCTCGCCGCAGCTTCACTTTGAGATTCGCAAAGGATCGTCGCCGGTCGATCCGATGCAGTTCCTCGGCGGCGCGTAAAGCAGCTTCTGTCGTAAAGATGGATGCGCGGATCAAGTCCGCGCATGACGATGGTGGAGCAGGCGTTACTTCGCCGCGGTCAGCCGCACGCCGGTGCGGCCGGCGATCTCCTGGATGAACTGCCATGCGACGCGGCCGGAGCGCGAGCCGCGCGTGGTCGCCCATTCCAGTGCCTCGCGCTCCAGCAACTCCTTCGGCATCTTGATGCCGAAGTGGCGGGCATAGCCGTGCACCATGGCGAGAAATTCGTCCTGGCTGCAACGGTGGAAGCCGAGCCACAGCCCGAAGCGATCGGATAGCGACACCTTTTCCTCCACGGCGTCGCCGGGGTTGATTGCGGTCGAGCGCTCGTTCTCGACCATCTCGCGTGCCAGCAAATGACGCCGGTTCGAGGTGGCATAGAGAATGACGTTGTCGGGCCGGCCCTCGATGCCGCCTTCCAGCACCGCCTTGAGCGACTTGTAGGAGGCGTCGTTGCCGTCGAACGACAGGTCGTCGCAGAAGATGATGAAGTGAAATTCGGAGTTGCGCAGCCGCGTCATCAAGAGCGGCAGGCTTTCGATATCCTCGCGGTGAATCTCGATCAGCTTGAGCTTGCCGTCGACCTCGGGGTCGGCGTTGACGGTGGCGTGCGCGGCCTTGACCAGCGACGACTTGCCCATGCCACGCGCGCCCCACAACAGTGCGTTGTTGGCCGGCAGGCCCTTGGCGAAGCGCTCGGTGTTCTCGATCAGGATGTCGCGCATCCGGTCGATGCCCTTCAAAAGATCGAGATCGACGCGGTTGACGCGCGGCACGGCGATGAGGCGGCCGTTCGGCTGCCAGATGAAGGCGTCGGCCGCGCCAAGCGAATCGGTGGTTTCCGGCTTTGCCGCCGTTGCCGCGAGGTGGGCGGCGATCGCCTCCAGCGCATCGGCGATCCGCGTAGTGGTCTCGGCACTCCCGCCCGCTGCGGCCGGGCTGGTGGCAACGGCGCTGCGGGGCGCTTTGGCGACGGCGCGGGGCGCCGGCTTGCGGGCTGATTTTTTGGCGGTTTTTTGCGGCATTTTCAGGTTCCGGGGCGTTTCCGGTTCGGACCGACGGGCAGGGAGCAGGCGGTGGGCGAGGGCGCTTTCGCAGTCCCCGATGGCGCACCCTTATCGGGCGCGGCGGGACGCCGCAAGCACCCTCAATGGCGCCGGATGCAGCGTTGCAATTGAGCCATTGGCCGCTATAGTCCGCCCGAAATTTCCCCCACCTAGGCCCAACCCCTTGATATGTTGGCCGCCTCCGCGATCGATTGAGGATATGGATTGATGCTGATTACCCCTGCCTTCGCTCAGGCGGCTCCCGGCGGCGACGCGAACAGCATGCTGATGTCGCTTTTGCCGTTCGTCCTCATCTTCGTCATCATGTATTTCCTGATCCTGCGCCCGCAGCAGAAAAAGGTGAAGGAGCACGCCGAACTGGTGAAGAACGTGCGCCGTGGCGACACCGTCATCACCAATGGCGGGCTGGTCGGCAAAGTCACCAAGGTCGTCGATGACGAGCAGATCGAGATCGAGGTCGGCGAGGGCGTGCGCATCCGCCAGATGCGGCAGATGATTTCCGGCGTGCGCAGCAAGGGCGAGCCGGCCAAGGACAAGGGCAAGGGCGACTCCACCAAGGACGGCGCCGCCGCGACCTGACGCGATGCGGCGCTTGCCCCTCAACCAGCAATCGTACAGGCCGGCCTGATGTTGTATTTTACACGGTGGAAGGCGCTTGGGGTCGTTCTGACGGCACTCGTCGTTTGCGCCTTTGCCGTCCCGAATTTCTTCCCCGAGGAGACGGTCAAGACCTGGCCGCAGTGGGCGCAGCGCCATCTGGTGCTCGGCCTCGACCTGCAGGGCGGCTCGCATATGCTGCTCGAAGTCGACGCCAATTCCGTGCGCAAGGACAAGCTCGACCAGATCCGCGACGACGTGCGCCGCACGCTGCGCGATGCCAAGATCGGCTACACCGGGCTTGCCGTCCGCAATGGTACGGTCGAGGTGCGTGTCAAGCCGGAAGACCTCGACAGGGCGCTGCCCAAGTTGCGCGAACTGTCGCAGCCGCTGGGCGGCATTCTGGGGACGAGCGGCCAGCGCAGCATGGAGATCGAGGACGCCGGCGGCGGCCTGATCCGCTTCACGGTGCCGCTTGCCGCGATCAACGACCGGATCCGCCAGTCGGTCGAACAGTCGATCCAGATCGTCGAGCGGCGCGTCAACGAACTGGGCACGGTCGAACCGTTGATCCAGCGTCAGGGCCTGGACCGCATTCTGGTGCAGGTGCCAGGCTTGCAGGACCCGACGCGGCTCAAGGAATTGCTCGGCAAGACTGCCAAGCTCGATTTCCGCATGGTCGACAATTCGATCTCGCCCGAGCAGGCGCAGGGCCGGGTGCCGCCGGATTCCGAACTGCTCTATGGTTCGGAGGCGGAGGGACGGCGGCCTTACATCATCAAGAAGCAGGTGCTGGTGTCGGGCGCCGATCTGACCGACGCGCAGCCCGGCTTCGATCAGCGCACCAGCGAGCCGATCGTCTCGTTCAAGTTCAACACCGCCGGTGCCCGCAAGTTCGGCCGCGCCACCACTGAAAATGTCGGCCTGCCGTTCGCCATCGTGCTCGACAATGAAGTGATCTCGGCGCCGGTCATCCGCGAGCCGATCACCGGCGGCTCCGGCCAGATTTCCGGCAATTTCACCGTGCAGCAGGCCAACGACCTCGCCATCCTGCTGCGCGCCGGCGCGCTGCCGGCGCCGTTGTCGGTGATCGAGGAGCGCACCGTTGGCCCCGGTCTCGGTCAGGACTCGATCCTGGCCGGCGAGCGTGCCTCCTATATCGGCGCGATCCTCGTGTTCGTGTTCATGTTATTGACCTATCGCCTGTTCGGCGTCATCGCCAATGTCGCGGTGGCGATCAACGTGGCGATGATTTTCGGCATCCTGTCGCTGCTCAACGCGACGCTGACGCTGCCCGGTATCGCCGGCATCGTGCTGACGGTCGGCATCGCGGTCGATTCCAACGTGCTGATCTACGAGCGTATCCGCGAGGAACTGCATGGCGGCCGTACCGCTATCTCGGCGATCGATGCGGGCTTTGCGCGGGCGCTTGCCACGATCGTCGATTCCAACCTCACCACCTTTATCGCCGCTGCGGTGCTGTTCTTCGTCGGCACCGGACCGGTGCGCGGCTTTGCCGTCACCTTCGGCATCGGTATTCTCACGACGCTGTTCACGGCCTTTACGGTCACGCGCCTGATCGTCGCCACCTGGGTGCGCTGGAAGCGACCGCAGCAATACGTCCCGATCTAGCGTGGTGGTTCAGAAGTCCGCTTCATTTCTCGGCGAGTTCCCCGGAAAAGCCTCTGAACCTGAACCGCGCTGGGTTGACCAGGATTGCCAGTGCCCTCATCGATCCGAAGTTCGTTCGGGAGGGCGCTATGAAATGAGACGAACTTCGGATTCGGGACGCTAGATGCGGAGCCGGCTTTGACAAACTGGATCATTCTCGGGCTTGCCGGCGTCGTTCTGGTGCTGACGATCGTCAGCCTTCTCGACCTCCTGCCGTCGCTGCGCATCGTGCCGGACGACACGAAGTTCGATTTCACGCGCTTCCGTCGCATCAGCTTTCCGCTGTCGGCGTTCCTCACGATCGTCGCCATTACGTTCTTTTTCACGCACGGCCTCAATTTCGGCATCGACTTCAAAGGCGGCCTGCTGCTCGAAGTGCAGCAGAAGTCCGGCCCCGCCGACATCGCCGCGATGCGCGAGACGCTCGGCAAGCTCGAACTCGGCGAAGTGCAGCTCCAGCAGTTCGGCGGCCCGGAAAACGTGCTGATCCGCGTTGCCCAGCAGCCGGGCGGCGACGAGGCGCAGCAGGCGGCAATCAACAAGGTGCGGCAGGCGCTCGGCGATGCCGTTGATTATCGCCGCGTCGAGGTGGTTGGTCCGCGCGTCTCCAACGAACTTTTGGCCTATGGCATGCTCGGCTTCGTCATCGCGACGTTCGGCATCCTGATCTATCTCTGGTTCCGTTTCGAATGGCAGTTCGCGCTCGGCGCCATGATCGCCAACATTCACGATATCGTGCTGACCGTCGGATTCATGTCGTATGCGCAAATCGACTTCGACCTGACCAGCATGGCGGCACTGCTGACCATTCTCGGCTATTCGCTCAACGATACCGTGGTGATCTACGATCGTATTCGCGAGATTCTGCGGCGCTACAAGAAGATGCCAATGCCGGAACTGCTCAACCGCTCGATCAACTCGACGTTGTCGCGCTCGGTCATCACCCACGTCACGGTGACGCTGGCGTTGCTGGCGCTGTTGTTCTTCGGCGGCACGGCGATCCATTCCTTTGCCGCGACGATGACCTTCGGCGTGGTGCTGGTCGGCACCTATACCTCGATCTTCATCGCGGCCCCGATTCTGATCTATCTCGGCGTCGGCGAGAACCGCATGCTTGACGACGACCACGACGCCAAGGCGGCATGAGGCCATGAGCGCGGCGCGTCCGGACACGCCGCATTTGCCGCAGGTCGCGCCGATCGAAGCCTACGGCAATGGCGGTTTTCGCTTTGCCGGGATGTCGCATCGCGGCTCGCTGTTGTGCCTGCCGGATGGTGTCTGGGGCTGGCCGGTCGCGCAGCCGCAGGACATCGACGAGAGCGCGCTTGCGCAAGTGTTCGCCCAGGCTAGCTTGATCGACAGTTTTCTGATTGGTACCGGCGCCGGCCTGTGGCCGTTGCCGCAGCGGCTGCGCGAGGCATTGCGCGCCGCCGGCATCGGCAGCGACGTGATGCCGACCGGGCCGGCCATTCGCACCTATAACATCATGCTGGGCGAGCATCGCCGCGTGGCGGCGGCGCTGATCGCGGTGCCATGAGCGCCGCCGCCGCCGCGGTATGCGCCGACGCGGTGCGTACTCACGATTTTCCCCGCTACGCTACCACGCTGTTCGTTGCGCCGGAACGCCGCCGGCCGCTGCTGGCGCTTTATGCCTTCGCCATCGAGGTTGCGCGCGTGCGCGATCATGTCAGCCAGCCGCTGCCGGGCGAGATCCGGCTGCAATGGTGGAGCGATGCGCTGGCCGGCCGCGCCGAGGGCGAGGCGGGCAGCAACCCGATTGCGAGCGAACTGTTCGAGGCGGTAGCCGCCTGCGGTCTGCCGGTCGAGCGGCTGGAGGCGTTGATCGAGGCGCATCGCTTCGACCTCTACGACGAGCCGATGCCGTCGATCCTGACGCTTGAGAACTATTGCGGTGCCACCGCCGGCACGCTTTATGAATTGGCGGCGGGTATTCTCGGCCATCGCTCGGAGACGATCGCGCATCTTGCGCATCATGCCGGCGTTGCCCACGGCATCGCAACCGTGCTGACGCGGCTTCCCGTGTATGCGGCGCGGCGACAGCTCTATCTGCCCGAGGATGTGCTGAACGAGCACGGCGCAAGGCCGGAGGATATTTTTGCCGGCACGGCGACCGACAGCCTGTTCGCCGCGATCGATCATGTGGCGGCCGAGGGGCGGGGCCATCTCGCCTCGGCGGAACGGCTGGTGGCCGAGGTGCCGCGCGATGTGCGTCCGGCGTTTCTGCAATTGCCGGTGCTGCGGCGCGCGCTCGATGCCGTCGGGCGGCGGGGCTACGATCCGTTCCGGCCGGTGCCACCGTCGCGCCTTGCCGTGCTGTGGCAGGTGTGGCGCGCCGCGCGCGCCGCGTAAGCCAATAGTGCTTACGCTGCCTCCGGCATCGGCACGCTTTCGGCGATCCAGCGATCGAGGTCGGCCAGCGCGCGGGCGGAGAGCGCCTGCTTGCGTGCCACCGATTTTTCCGGCCCGCGCAGCCGCGCGCCGTCGGGGCCGCGTGTCGGCGCCTCGGCAAGCGGCGGAAACAGCCCGAAATTGATGTTCATCGGCTGAAACGAGCGCGGGCCGGCGTCGATGCTCTCGATATGGCCGCCGGTGATGTGGTTGAGCAGTGCGCCGTGCGCCGTCGTGGCGGGTGGCGCGGCAAGGCGCGTTCCGTGCGCCTCGGCCGCCGCGAACAGCCCGGCGATCAGACCGATGGCGGAGGATTCGACATAGCCCTCGCAGCCGGTGATCTGACCAGCGAAGCGCAGCCGCGGCGCTGCATGCAGCCGCAATTCCGCATCGAGCACTTTTGGCGAGTTGAGGAACGTGTTGCGGTGCAGGCCGCCGAGCCGGGCGAACTCGGCCGCCTCCAGCCCCGGAATGGTACGGAAGATGCGCACCTGCTCGCCGTGCTTCAGCTTGGTCTGGAAGCCGACCATGTTGAAGAGGGTGCCGAGCCTGTTGTCCTGGCGCAGTTGCACCACGGCGTAGGGCTTTTGCGTCGGGTTGTGCGGGTTGGTGAGGCCGACCGGCTTGAGCGGGCCGTGGCGCAGCGTCTCCGGCCCGCGCGCCGCCATCACCTCGATCGGCAGGCAGCCATCGAAATAGGGAGTGGACTGCTCAAAATCCTTGAAATCGACAGTGGCGCCGCTGCCGAGCGCCTCGACGAAGGCGGCATATTGTTCGCGCGTCAGCGGACAGTTGAGATAGTCGGCGCCGCTGCCGCCGGGGCCGGCCTTGTCGTAGCGCGACTGGAACCAGGCGATGCGCATATCGATGCTGTCGCGATGGACGATCGGCGCGATGGCATCGAAGAAGGCAAGCTGGCCTTCGCCGGTCAGCCCGGTCACGGCGCTGGCCAGCGCCGGCGAGGTGAGGGGGCCGGTGGCGACGATGACACTGCGCCAGTCGTCGGGCGGCAGGCCGGCGACCTCTTCGCGGCGGATCTCGATCAGCGGATGGGTGGCGAGCGCGATACTGACGGCGGCGGAAAAGCCGTCGCGATCGACGGCGAGCGCTCCACCGGCCGGCACCTGATGGCGGTCGGCCGCCTGCATCACCAGCGAGCCGAGCCGGCGCAATTCGGCGTGTAACAGCCCGACCGCGTTATTGGCGGCGTCGTCGGAGCGGAACGAATTGGAGCAGACCAGTTCGGCGAGGCTGTCAGTGCGGTGGGCGTCGGTCATGCGCGTCGGGCGCATTTCGTGCAGCACCACGCGGACGCCGCGCCGTGCCACCTGCCAGGCAGCCTCAGAGCCGGCCAGGCCGCCGCCGACAATGTGGACGGGATGGGGTGCGGGGGAAGAGGCTGTCGTCATGACGGCTGACGTAAAGCGCCACTGCGGCGGGCGCAACCTCGGTTTTGCCGTCCGGCCTGGCGAACAGTCATGGAAACGCAAAAACGCCCGCGAGCGGCGGGCGTTTGCGCTTGGTCTTGGTTCGAGGCGTTCGTCAGCCGGCGTAGGCGCCGGATGCGATGCGCGGAATGTCCGAGCGGTCGATGCCGATATCGGCGAGTTCACGGTCGGTCAGCTGGCTCAGTTCGGCGAGATTGCGCTGATAATCCCGGTACGCTCGGATCGCACGGATGATTGACAGCAACATGGTCGTTCTCCTTCAAGATCGACTTGACCCTGATTGGGCCTCATCGTTGAAATGAACATATCTCACATTATCGCAGTGCGGTAGTTCATTTGTTGCGATGCAGCTATGCTTTCAAGGCATGGCGAAGTATATTTTTCCAGCGAAACGACTGGCTTGGTCGATCATGCTGGTTCGATCGCAATTTTGCCGAATTCTAATTCAGTGCGGTTATTCATATAATTTCAGCATTTCTGCCATCAAGATGGCAACCTGGGCGGCGGTACACTGAGTTTTCTGGAATCACTGGCATCGGTTACGCCGGTATGCGTCAGAAACATGAATGAATATTAATTCATTTTTATAATCTGAGCATAAATAGAGAACCGAGCGGGTTCCAGTGGCGCTGAGCTGTGATGATAGACCCACTCGATCACGCCCGCGACCAGCGCGGGCATGATCGGTTTCCGCCTCCGTCCGAGTGGAACCCGCTCGGCTGTCAGGGCCGATCACGACCCCAGGGGAACAGCGATGCCGGAAAGTCGGCGGCGTAGCGGCGCCCCTTGGCCGGTGCCGGTGGCATCTGGTAGGGCCGAACGGTCGGCTCGACCGCCCGGCGATAAAGGTGCCAGGTGGCATGGCCGAGGACCGGCAGCACCACGGCAAGCCCAACGAACGCCGGCAGCGAGCCAAGCACCAGCAGCACTGCGACGATCAGCCCCCATTCGGCGGCGATCAGCGGGTTTTTCACAACGACGCGCAGCGAGGTCAGCATCGCGTCGGTGATGCCGGCATGCCGCTCCAGCATCAGGGGGAAGGCGACCATGCTGATGCACAGCGCGGCAACGGCGAACAGGAAGCCGACGCCGCAGCCGATTGCGATCAGCCGGATACCTTCCGGCGTGGTCAGCACGCGGCCGATGAAGTCCGGTATCGTGGCCGCCGGCGCATAACCGAAAGTGGCGATGTAGATCGCCTGCGCCGCCGCCAGCCAGATGACGAACAGCGTCAGCAGCAGCACGCCGAGGCCGAGCATCGCTCCGAACGAAGGCGAACGAAGCACCGAGGTGGCGTCCCATACCGACGGGTTTTCGCCTCTCTCACGACGGCGGCTCAGTTCGTAAAGGCCGAGCGCGGCGAACGGGCCGATCAATGCGAAGCCGGCGGCGAGCGGAAACAGCAGCGGCAGCACGGAATAGCCGAGCACCGCGCGCGCCAGCGCCACGCCGAGCACCGGGTAGATGATGCACAACACAATGGCGTGGCTCGGCATCGCCTTGAAGTCGTCCCAGCCGCGCCGCAGCGCGTAGCGCAGGTCGGCCGTTGTCAGATGCCGGATGTTCGGCGTGGCATCGGTCTGCGGCAGCGTGGCCGGAGGGTGAGCTTGCGGAAGATTTGCGTGATCGGCAATCGAAGCGGCCATGGCGTTCTCCCTGAGCAGTTCTCAAGGCAGCGCGCCGCGTAGGCGAGGCGCCCCGAGAAGCGATCACGACCAGGCCGATCGGATGGCAACAGAAGCGAGCCTGTCGCGAACCTGAAAGATACTAACATCAATTTTTTCGGTGCAGCGATCTTTCATTGAACCGGAGGCGCTGCCGGCCCACATACCCTCGTCATGTCGGTACGGAACTTTTCCGCCTTAAGCGTGTTTAGCAAACCACGCACCGGAGCGGCGGTTGCGGGCCGATGGTCTTGTCGGTGTCACGTTACGGTGAGAGACAAGGGTTCGGACAGATCTGCGGCGGGCACGGCCCGCCTTTCAAACAAGACGGCGCCGGCTCGCAGATGTGGGCAGGCGCAGTCGTATGCAATCTAACTGGGAGCGAGTGAATGAGCATTTTCGGAAAGATCATGGGCGCGATCTTCGGCACCTCGGCCAATGCCGAGGCGGCTGCGCCGGCTGGCGGGACCGTATCGACCGCGGGCGGCACTGCCGCAGGTGGTGCTGCGGCTGGCGGCGCTGCGGCTTCCACCGTGGACGTCACCGCGATCCTCGATCAGGCGGTAGCGGCGAAGAAGGAAAAACTCGCCTGGCGCACCTCGATCGTCGATCTGCTCAAGGCACTCGATATCGATTCCAGCCTGTCGGCGCGCAAGGAGCTGGCCAAGGAGTTCGGCTATACCGGCGACACCAACGACTCCGCGACCATGAACATCTGGCTGCACAAGCAGGTTATCGCCAAGCTTGCCGCCAACGGCGGCAAGGTGCCGGACGATCTCAAGTCGTAACGGCAGGCGTTGCCGCGATAGCGAAAGGCCCGCAGCGATGCGGGCCTTTTCGTTTCCGGGGCGCATCATGCGCCTGTGTCAGGGCATCTCTCCGCCGTCGTGCTCCTCTCTCCTTTATCCCTCCCCCTGCAAGGGGAATTATCACTTTGACTGCACATGATGATTTGCGCTATATTGCCACTGGTTTCTGGGAGGGTACAGAAATGGCGGGCGCAAAAGAAACAGTAAATCTGGACGCACTGATTGAGCGCGCAGACTTCGAACTTGAAGAGAAGGGCGCCGCGGCCGGGCGTATGGGATCGGAACTGACGCTTACGACGCTGACGCCGGAGGATCGGCTAGCGGTTCTTAGGAAGCCGGACTTCCAGCGCGAAACATCTGGATGGTCGCCAAATATCGTAGCGGATTTTATCGAGAGTGTAGCCAATGCTGATGTCGTGCCAGCACTGATAATTTGGCGCTCTCCAACTAGTGGGAAGCAGTTCGTCATTGACGGGGCGCATAGGCTTAGCGCGATTGCTGCTTGGGTGAATAACGACTACGGCGACGGCGGCATCTCAGAAGCGTTTTACGGCAAAGAGAACATCTCCGAACACCAGAGGCAGGTTGCCAAGAAAACGCGCGACCTGGTGGAGGATCAGGTTGGCCGCTACCACGATCTAATTGAGTACGCGCGCAAGCTCAGGGCTGCCCCTACGCAGCGAGTGGAACGCTTCGCTAGCAATATCCATGCTGTCCCCTTGTACGTTCAGCAGATACCGGGAGATGCTGGGGCGGCAGAAAAATCCTACAAGCGCATAAATTCGACTGCGGTAGCAATAAACCGTCAGGAACTGTTCCTGATAGATAGCCGCCACTACCCGGCGGGAATAGCGACGCGGGCGATTCTTCGCGCTGGCACAGGGTACGAATACTGGTGGCGATTTCCAGACCCGACGAAATCAGACATTAAGAGCACGGCTGCCCTGATCTACGAGCAGTTGATCAAACCTATCACCGAATACCCGCTAAAGGCGCTGGATTTGCCGTCGCCTAAGGGCGGCTATGGGGCCAATAGCCTTCGCACAATCCTCGATTTGGTCACGATCCTTAATCCGCAGAAACGGAATATGGAGAAGGATTTGGACGGCACTGAAACGTTAAAGCTATTGGAACACGTGCGACGCTCGACGGAACGTGTTTTTGGCAAATCCCACTCCGGTTCCCTGGCACTGCATCCGGCGCTTTATTGCTACGATATCAGCGGTAAGTTCGTTGGGAAGGCGTTCATAGGAGCCATCGAGTTCGTCCGCGAACTAGAGCGGCGAAATCTGTTTTATGCTTTCACTGAGGTTCGCGGTCGGTTTGAGGATTTCTTGATCCGCTACCCTCACCTGATGACGCAGATCGGTAAGACGCAGGGCAGCGGTGGTAGGCGTGGCGTACCAGCCGTAGTGGCACTCTACAATACCCTGTTTGATGGGTTGCGGCAGGGAAAATCAGAGGCTGAAATAATCGCGACCATCAAGGAAAGCAAAGCGCTCAGCTTCCTTGATTGGAACGAGCCGATTGAAAATGACGCTGGCAAGCGGTTCACGGACGCTGACAAAGCTACCGCGTTGATCAAGACCGCACTTGCAAGGGAAATTTGCGACGAGTGCGGTGGCCGCATGTACATAAAGGATCGCAGTTTCGACCATCGCGAACGGTTGGCGGACGGAGGTCGATCGGTCGCGTCAAATGCGGCACTCACGCATCCCTACTGCAATTCGGGCTACAAAGAGC
>JBARWE010000068.1:0-9624 GCA_049646625.1 Xanthobacteraceae bacterium | reverse complement strand
TCGTCGCCGCCGTCGGCCGCGCCCGGTGCGGCGCGCGAGTTGCGGCTCGACCTGTTCCGCGGACTGGCGCTGTGGCTCATCTTCGTCGACCACCTGCCGCCCAATCTGCTGACCTGGGCGACGCTGCGCAATTACGGATTTTCCGACGCCACGGAAATCTTCATCTTCATTTCCGGCTACACCGCGGCGTTCGTGTATGGCCGCGTTCTGACCTCGCAGGGATTCGTGGTGGCCGGCGCCCGCATCCTCAAGCGGGTGTGGCAGATCTATGTCGCCCACGTCTTCCTGTTCACCATCTACCTTGCCGAAATTTCCTATGTCGGCGCGAGTTTCCAGAACCCGCTCTATGCCGAGGAAATGGGTATCCTCGATTTCTTCCGCCACCCGGACGTTACCATCGTGCAGGCGCTGCTGCTCAAGTTTCGCCCGGTCAACATGGATGTGCTGCCGCTCTACATCGTGCTGATGCTCGGGCTGCCGGCAATGCTGTGGCTGATGCTGCGCCGGCCCGACCTGACGCTGGTTGCCTCGGTCGTGCTTTACGCGCTGGCATGGGAGTTCGGCTGGAATCTGCCCGCCTATCCCGACGGGGTGTGGTTCTTCAATCCGTTCGCCTGGCAGTTGCTGTTCGTGTTCGGCGCCTGGTGCGCGCTCGGCGGTGCGGCGCGGATGGCATCGATCCTGCGCTCGCCGGTGACGATGGCGCTGTGCGTCGCCTATCTCGCGTTCGCCTTTGCCGTCACGCTGACCTGGCACTTTCCGCAGATCGGGCACCTCTTGCCGCGCACACTGGCGCAGTGGATGTATCCGATCAGCAAGACCGACCTGGACGTTCTGCGCTTTGCGCATTTCCTGGCGCTGGCGGCGATCACCGTCCGGCTCCTGCCGCGCGGCTGGCCGGGCCTTGCCTCGCCATGGCTGCGGCCGCTGATTTTGTGCGGCCAGCACTCGCTGGAAATCTTCTGCATCGGGGTGTTTCTGGCCTTTGCCGGCCATTTTCTGCTGGTCGAGTTCTCCGGCGGGGCGGTCCTGCATGCGCTGATTTCGCTCGCCGGGATTGCCATCATGTCGACCGCTGCCGCGCTGCTTTCGTGGTACAAGCAAGCGATGAGCCGGGATGGACCGCGATCGAAAAGCGTGGCCGCCGATGCCGATATGACCGGGGGAGGGTGATGCGGGGAATGCGGGTCCTGCCGGCTTCGGCCGGGCGCATGGCGGGGGTGGTGGCGGGCCTGCTGGCCGGCCTGTTCGTCGTCGGCGTGCCCGCGCGGCCAGTGCTGGCCGCGCCCGATTGCAGCGTTCCGGCCTATCTGCTGACCACCGACAGCCGGCTTGGAAGGGTGGCGGCCGCTGTCGAGGACGAGCGGCGGCTGGATATTCTGGTGGCCGGCACGGCGTCGTCGTCGCTGCCGGGGACGGGCGAGGCGGTGCGGGCCTATCCGGCGCGGCTTGAAGTGGCGTTGCGCGAGCGCCTGCCCGGCGTCGCGGTACGGGTGACGGCGGAAATTTTGCCCAAGACCGCCGCCGAGGCGATGGCATCGCGGCTGCCCGATCTGGTGGCGGCGCGCAAGCCGGCGCTGGTGATCTGGCAGACCGGCACCACCGATACGATCCGCGCCGTCGATCTCGACGATTTCCGCGATGCGGTGGACGAGGGGGTGGCGGCGCTGCGCGAGGCCGGCGCCGATGTGATGCTGGTCAATCCGCAATACAGCCCGCGGCTGGAGACGATGGTGTCACTGACGCCTTACCTCGACCGCATGCGGCTGGTGGCGCAGCAGCATGACGTGCCGCTGTTCGATCGCTTCGCCATCATGCGGCACTGGAACGAGGCCGGTGCCTTCGATCTGTTCGGCCCGGTCAAAGGGCTGGAGATGGCGCATGCGGTGCACGACTGCCTCGGCCGGGCGCTCGCCATCTTCATGCTCGATGCGGCGCGGATCGATCCGGCCAAGCTGCGCGTCCGACCTTAGCGCATTTTGATGCTTGTCGAAATCATCCGCGGATTTGATCGTGCATCTGTCTCGTTTCGTCATGCTCGGCTTTATGCCGGGCGTCCACGCCTCAACGGCGGCTTAAGAAAGACGTGGATGGCCGGGACGAAAGGGCGTTCACGCCCGTCCTCGCCGGGCTATGCCCGGCCATGACCGTCCAAGAAGACCAGGACAAAAAATCCCGGCCCCGATGAGGGGCCGGGATCTTTGGCGCAAGGAGCGCGGGGTTACTTCTTGGCGACCAGCGGGCAGCCGCCCTGATCCATCGGGCGGAACGCCTCGTTGGCGGGGATGGTGGCGAGCACCTTGTAGATGTCCCACTCGCTCTTCGACTCTTCGGGCTTCTTCACCTCGTAGAGATACATGTCGTGGATGGCGCGGCCATCGGCGCGAATTTCACCCTTGCCGAACAGCGCGTCGTCGATCGGCATTTCCTTCATCTTGGCCATCACCTTATCGGAGTCCTTCGACTTCGCCGCGGCGACCGCCTTCAGATAGTGCAGCACGCTGGAGTAGACGCCGGCCTGGGCGCTGGTCGGCATCTTGCCGTTGAACTTCTCGGCGAAGCGCTTGGAGAAGGCGCGGGTGGCGTCGGTCTGGTCCCAGTAGAAGGCTTCGGTCAGCACCAGGCCCTGCGCCGCCTTGAGGCCGAGCGCCTTGACGTCGCTGGAGAAGATCAGGAGGCCGGCAAGCGCCTGGCCGCCTTGCGTGATGCCGAACTCGGAGGCCTGCTTGATGGCGTTGATGGTGTCGGAGCCGGCATTGGCAAGCGCGATGACCTTGGCCTTGGAGGCCTGCGCGCGCAGCAGGAACGACGAGAAGTCGGACGAGTTCAGGGGGTGCTTGACGCTGCCCACCACCTTGCCGCCGGCCTTGGTGACGGCCTCGGAGGTGTCGCGTTCGAGCGCCGCGCCGAAGGCATAGTCGGCGACCAGCAGGAACCAGGTGTCGGCGCCCTTCTTGGTCAGTGCCGATCCGGTGCCGTTGGCCAGCGCCCAGGTGTCGTAGGTCCAGTGCACGGTGTAGGGCGAGCAGGCCTTGCCGGTGAGGTCGGAGGTGCCGCCGCCGGAGGGGATGAAGATCTTCTTCTTTTCCTTGGTCAGTTCGCTGACCGCCAGCGCCACCGAGGAAGTGGTGGTGTCGAGGATCACGTCGACGTTCTCGCGATCGTACCACTGGCGGGCGATGTTGACGCCGACGTCGGGCTTGTTCTGATGGTCGGCGCCGATCACCTCGGCCTTGATGTCCTTGTTGGTCTTGGCGAAATCCTCGACCGCGAGGTTCGCGGCGACGACCGAGCCGGGGCCGGAAATATCGGCGTAAAGGCTCGACATGTCGTTGAGCACGCCGAGCTTGACCGAAATCGGGTCCGCCTGCGCCGCGCCCGCCAGCGCGACCGAGAGCGCGGCTGCCGTCAATACTGCTTTGAACGTCATAAACATCCTCGCTTTGTTAGGTGCCGCAGGCCACAGCCGGGCGGCTCTTGCTACTCTAAGATACCGTCGCCGCGATGGCGAGAGTTATGGCTGTCGGAGGCGGGATTCCCCTCCCCATCGGGACATGCCAGCCGCTTCCCCGGAGACTGTCAACTGACCTTTAGTGTGATGCCGCCATCGACCACCAGTTCGATGCCGGTGATGTATTTCGATTCATCCGAGGCGAGGAACAGCGCGGCATAGGCCACGTCCCATGCTTCTCCCATATGGCCCATCGGCACCTGCGCGTCGCGGCGGCGCCACATCGCCTCGACGTCGCCTTTGGCATAGCTCGCGGCAAGCCCAGCGGAATGTTCGACCATTGGCGTCTTCATCAGGCCGGGCAGCAGCGCGTTGACGCGGATGTTTTTCGGCGCGAACTCGACGGCGGTGGTGCGGGTCATCTGGTTCATCGCCGCCTTGGTGGCGGCGTAGGTCACATAGCTGACGCCGAGATGACGGATCGAGGCGATCGAGGAAATGTTGATGATCGAGCCACCGCCCTGCCGCTCCATCACCGGGATGACGTGCTTCATGGCGAGGTAGCAGCTTTTCAGGTTGACCGCGAACACGCGATCCCAGTCGGCTTCGGTGCAGTCGACCACGCTGCCGACCTCGGCGATGCCGACATTGTTGTCGAGCACGTCGATGCGGCCGTAAGCGTCGAGACAGGCCGCCACCATCGCCTCGATGTCGGCGGCACACGCCACATCGGCGGTGAAGGCGCTCGCCTCTCCGCCTTCGGACGCGATGAGGCTCGCCGTCTCGGCCGCGGCGTCGCCGTTGCGATCGACGCACAGAACCCGCGCGCCCTCGCGCGCGAACAGCGTTGCCGTTGCCTTGCCGTTGCCCCAGCCCGGCCCGATCGAACCGGCGCCGACCACCAGTGCGGTCTTGCCTTGCAGGCGCCCCATCCCTGTTCTCCCTGTTGACGTTGCGGGATCATTTCGCGCCGCCGCGGGTGGGCTGTCAAACGCGGCGAGCGTAAGCGCGCGCCGTGATTTGGGAGCGCGGCCGAAATCATCACGGGATAAGTCGCCCTCGCGCGGCGCGGCCGGCTTTGCCGCAAGACAGCGGGCTTCTATTGAAGATAAACTGCCGCCGCGCCGCCGCAGGCGTCCCGTGCGCTTCGAGAGAATGACTGCCGTGCCGTTCACGCTTCCGCCAGATGCCCGAGGCATTTTCCCCGATCGCATGATTGTGGCGATGACCGAGGCCGGGCTGATCCGTCCCGCGGTGCCGTTCATCGCGGGTCAGGTGCAGCCGGCCAGCCTCGATCTGCGGCTTGGCGACGTCGCCTATCGGGTGCGTGCCAGCTTCCTGCCCGGCCCGCATGTCACCGTGGCCGAGCGCATCGACGAGTTGAAGCTGCACGACATCAGCCTGGCCGATGGCGCGGTGCTGGAGACCAACTGCGTCTATATCGTGCCGCTGCAGGAGAGCCTGGCGCTGCCGCCGCAAATCGTCGCCGCCGCCAACCCGAAAAGCTCGACCGGGCGGCTCGACGTGTTCACCCGCGTGATCGCCGACGGCACGCGGCATTTCGACATGATCGGCGCCGGCTATCACGGCCCGCTCTATGCCGAGATCAGCCCCAAGACGTTTCCGGTGCTGGTGCGCGAAGGCTCGCGGCTGTCGCAGGTGCGCTTCCGCACCGGTGACGCGGTGCTCGACACCATTGAGCTGGAGGCGCTGCACGCCGCCGAGCGGCTGGTCGATCGCGACGATGCCGACTTAACCGACGGCGTTGCACTCAGCGTCGATCTGTCGGGCGCCAACTCCGGCGGCTTCATCGGCTACCGCGCCAAGCGTCACACCGGCGTGGTCGATATCGACCGCCGCGGCGGCTATGCGGTCGACGACTTCTGGGAGCCGATCCCGGCGCGCGCCGACCACAGCCTGATCCTCGATCCTGGCGAGTTCTACATCCTTGCTTCCGACGAGGCGGTGCAGGTGCCGCCCGACTATGCCGCCGAGATGGTGCCGTTCGACCCGCTGGTTGGCGAGTTCCGCGTGCATTATGCCGGCTTCTTCGATCCCGGCTTCGGCTATGCCGGGGCAGGCGGCGCCGGCTCCCGCGCGGTGCTGGAAGTGCGCTCGCGCGAGGTGCCGTTCATCCTCGAACATGGTCAGATCGTCGGCCGGCTGATCTACGAAAAGATGCTGGCGCGCCCCGACACCGTCTATGGCCGCAGCATCAGCTCCAACTATCAGGCGCAGGGCCTCAAGCTCTCGAAGCATTTCCGCGGCTGAGCTATTGCGGCGGCCGTCGCGGCGGGATCGAGAAGGTGACGTCGAACAGCGTCGGCGCCGTGGTCGCTTTGGCCCCCTCGATGGCGAGCAGGCGGAATTTCGTCACGACGCCTCCGGTTGCCGAGAAGCCGCCAGTCGCGCCGTTGGCAGCCAGCACCCGGTGGCACGGCACGATGATCGGGATGGGATTCTGCCCCAGCGCGCGGCCGACCGCGCGTGCCGCGCCGGAGGCGCCGAGGCGGCTTGCGATCTCGCCATAGGTCAGCGTCTGCCCGCGCGGGATGGCGCGGGTGATCTCGTAGACCTGCCGGTTGAACGGCGGAATGGCGCTCATGTCGAGCACGATGGCGTCGATCTTGCTGGCCTCGCCGCGCAGATGCGCGCAGACCGCTGCCACCGCGTCGGCGGCGGCGCCGGTGGGGCGGGTCTCGACCCCATCGGGAAACATATGCAGCATGCGCCGCCAGGCGTCGATCTCGCGCTGCTCCGGCAGCAGCGCCGCATTGACGCCGTGCGCGGTCCAGGCCAGCCCGCAGCGGCCGATCGCGGTGTCGAAGAAGGTGAACGCCTGCGCCGTCATGCTTTGTGAATGATAGCATCGGGGCTGCCGGCCGCGACCGGAAAATGCGGTCCCGCGTCCGTCGGGGGCCGCTGTGGCGGAGCGCCGTCACCTCTTCACGGATGATCATACGCTCCGCCGGGGCGGGGCGTTTCTTCCCTAGAGCCTGGCGTTCCGATCCCGGCCTTCGTGGGCCGCCCGGGTGACGGCCGCGGCGGGATTAAAGAACCCGATTATGGGTTAGTCAATCAATCAATTAACCCTTGAGGGCTAACCTGCGATCGGTTTCATTCAAGCCTTCACCGGATTTGCGCCATGGCCACCGCTGTCGCCACCATTGTTGCCGATCACCCGCCGGCGGGCATCAGCCCGAGCGCCGAAAAACTGCTGGCGGCGGCGAGCGAACTGATGATCGAGCGCAATTCGCTGAACGTCTCGCTGAGCGAGATCGCCGAGCGCTCCGGGGTCAATGCGGCGCTGGTCAAATATCATTTTGGCAACAAGGAGGGGCTGCTGTTGGCGCTGCTGGCGCGCGACGCCGGCTCCGAGCTGCGCCATCTTCCTCATCTGCTGGCGCAGCCGATTTCGCCGAGCGCCAAGCTGAAGCTGCATATCGCCGGCATCATCAGGGCCTATCGCCGGTTTCCGTACCTGAACCGGCTGATCCATCTGTTGCTGCATGCCAGCAGCGATGAGGCCGCCGCCGAGGTGTCGGATGTGTTCGTCAAGCCATTGTTCGAGTTTCAGCGCCGGCTATTGGCGACGGGCGTGGCCGCCGGCGAGTTTCGCGCCGTCGATCCGGTGCAGTTCTACACCTGCCTGATCGGGGCTTGCGACCATCTGTTCTTCGGCCGCCATGTGGTGTCGCGCGTCGCCGACGTCGGCGCTATCACGGAGGACGATTGCCGCGGCTACACCGCCTTTCTGACCGACCTGATTTGCGCTGGTCTCGTCATCGCTCCGGCGGCGGGGCGGGCGACAGCGTAAGCGCTGCGTTTCCGTTTGAGGCAATGTCCGATACGGTTGCAGGATGTCTCGCCGCCGTTGGCGGCCTGTTCGAGGACCCGACCCCATGACCACGGATATCGGCCTGCGCGCAATCGACGTCGTTGACGGCTTGCTGCGCGAGCGCCATTCCTGCCGCGCCTTCCTGCCCAGGCCGGTGCCGCGCGAGACGATCGAGCGGGTGCTGGCGGTGGCGCAGCACACGGCATCGTGGTGCAACAGCCAGCCATGGCAGGTGGTCGTCACCAGCGGGACGGCGACGGATCGCTTCCGCGAGGTGATGTATGAGGTCGCAAGCAGCGGCGCTGCCGAGGATGGCGACTTTCCGTTCCCGCGCGAATACCGCGGCGTCTATCTGGCGCGCCGCCGCGAGAGCGGCTTCCAGCTCTACAACACGCTCGGTATCGCGCGCGGCGACAGGGCGGCCTATCGGCGCCAGTCGCTGGAGAATTTCAAGCTGTTCAGTGCGCCGCACGTCGCCATCGTCACCACCGATGAGGCGCTCGGCGTTTATGGCGCGGTCGATTGCGGCGGCTACGTCAGTAATTTCATGCTGGCGGCCGAGGCGCTCGGCATCGCCACCGTGCCGCAGGCGGCACTGGCGTTTCATGCCGGCACGGTGCGGCGGCATTTCGGCCTGGGTGACGACCGCCGGGTGGTGTGCGGCATCTCGTTCGGCTACGAGGACCGTGCCCATCCGGCCAACAGCTACCGGACCTCGCGTGCCACGGTGGCGGAGGCTGCCACTTTCCTCGGCGAGGACCACTGAACTGAGCCGCTTTGCCGGCTGTCCACAGTGAAAGTGCGGGCGGCAGGCGTCATTCGGCATCGCCGGCCGCATGTTTAACCTTTCGTTAAAATTTTACGCAGCATCCTTGGCGTCAGGAGATCAAGCATGCTGCCCGGCCGTACCGCTTTCGAAAACGACGCCTGCCCGGTCAACGACGACCTCCTGGGCGCGCTGTATCGTGCCAGTCCCGAGGGACTGGCGACGCTGATGGTTTCGGTTCCCGGCGATGTCCGCGCCATGCTGGCGCTGTTCTGTTATCGCCGCAATCATCTGCATGGCCTTGGCCTGGCGATCGCCGCAAGTTGCAGCGAGCGTGATCTGACCGAGCAGGGCGGGCGCGTCGGCGCCGCGCTGTACATGCTGTCTCGCGAGGCGCCGCCGGTGCGCCAGCTGGTGGAGCCGGGCAACCGGCGCGGCATCACGTTGTCGACGGCGCCGCTACGGGCGCTGCCGCCGCTGGACGACGACCTCGATGACGAGGACGGTGACGACGCGAGCGGTGCGGCGCCATCGTCGCTGGCGTGAGCCGTTCAGGCGGACGTTTCATGCGGACTGGAACGGATACGTCGCGGCCTGGTCCCTCGGCCTACGGGGCGCGCCAGCCGTATGCCAAACGGACCGTATGACAAACAGAGGCCGCATGACAAAAGGGCCGCACGATGCACGGCCCTTTCGCTTTGGCTGCCGGATCGCAGCCTGATTCAACGGACGCGGGAGTTAGCCAGCGGCGCGCAGATTGTCGGCGGATGATTTGCCCGAGCGGCGATCGGCGACGATCTCGTAGCTGATCTTCTGGCCTTCGCGCAGCGTGCCGAGGCCGGCGCGCTCGACGGCGCTGATGTGCACAAACACGTCGTTGCCGCCATCATCCGGCTGGATGAATCCGTAACCCTTAGTCGCGTTAAACCACTTCACGGTTCCCATGCTCACGGGGAAGTCCCTTCTCGATATATAAGTCGCGTATTAACCCGTCGTGCGACAGGCAGTGATATCGAATTTTAGGAGAGGTCGTCAGCGTCTAAACCGGCTGTACCGGTGGTAGCTCATGTCCGTCCGGCCGAAAATCGATCCGCACATGTTATGCGAGAACTCCGGCCGAAACAATCCTGACGCTTTTGATTTTTTGCGCCGCCAGGATCGCTGGCGGCGCGTGCGGGCGGCCTCAGCGCCGACGGAATTGTCCGCGCGGCGGGCCGCTGCGTGAGGGCACCGGGCCTGGCCGCTCGTCCTTGTGACGGAAAATGAGCCGGCCCTTTTCCAGGTCGTAGGGCGACATCTCGACGGTGACGCGGTCGCCGGCCAGCGTCTTGATGCGGTTTTTCTTCATTTTGCCAGCGGTGTAGGCAACGATTTCATGCCCGGTGTCGAGTTGAACGCGATAGCGGGCGTCGGGAAGGATTTCAGTGACCAGTCCTTCGAACTGGATCAGTTCTTCTTTGGCCATGGGATCTCCGGGATCGGGAATGAGGTTCAGCGATGGGGGTTGGATTGCGGCTTGACGCGGGCGGGGCGGCTATTCCGGTGCAGGAAGCCGACGCCCTGCAGGCC
>JBARWE010000067.1:0-3907 GCA_049646625.1 Xanthobacteraceae bacterium | reverse complement strand
TGGGGTTGGTGACACGAAAACTGCTTTGAAAACAACGGTGTCACCAACGTCACCAACGGTCTGGAGAGTCATACGTGAGAATGGATGCGTTATGAGCGAAATCCATTCTCCTATAGAGAATGTTTGCACCGAGGTTGGTGACACGAAAGGTTGGTGACACCAGGGTTAAGCCACGGAGATTCCTGCACAAAGCGGTGTCACCAACGGGTCGCGGAGGTTGGTGACACCTGGCTGCGCTGGAACGATGTACGATTTCGCCATAACGAGCACCGAATTTCCTTGCATGGCGATTCTGTGAATCTAAAATCCGATTTGACCAAAGCCGAAGGCCCACGTCCCGTGAGCCTTCATTGTGAAACCCACCACATATTCTCCGCCGTCGCAGACGCGTGATCTCGCTGCAAAACTGCTGTGCGGTCAGCGATCGGCGATCCTTGCGCTTGATCTCGGCTCCACAACCGGCTGGGCGCTTCGTGACGCAACCGGCGTCATTACCAACGGCGTACAGCAGTTCCGACCGGACCGCTTCGAAGGCGGCGGCATGGCCTTCCTGCGGTTCAATCATTGGCTCAGCGAACTCGCCGACAGTCCTGGTCCGATCGCGGCGGTGTTCTTCGAAGAGGTAAGGGCGCATGCCGGTACGCTTGCGGCGCACGTCTATGGCGGTTTTCTCGCGCACCTCGAAGCCTGGGCCGAATTCCGCGACGTCCCGTACCAGGGCGTGCCGGTCGGCACGATCAAGCGTTTCATTGCCGGCAAGGGTAACGCCGACAAGCAGGCGGTCATCGCCGCGGTGAAGGCCCGCGGCTTCGCGCCAGCCGACGACAACGAGGCCGACGCCATCGCCATTCTGCTCTGGGCGGCCAAGACCTATGGAGGCGTGTCATGACTCGGACGCGCCTGCCAGACCGTCGGCCAAGCCTGACCATGCAGTTGGTCTATGAGGCGAACACCTACGCGGTCACGCTCGGGTTCGATATCGCCAATGAGCGTGTCGGCGAAGTGTTCACGCATGGCGCCAAGATCGGCTCCGCCATGGACCGCATGCTCGACGACATCTGCGTCGTGCTCTCGCTTTTGCTGCAGCACGGCGTCCTGCCAGATGCGCTTGCCTCCAGCATGGGACGTCTCGGCGACGGCGCTTCGCCGGCTTCCATTATCGGAGCGCTCACCGATCTGATCGCAAAGGAGCCGCAGACATGAACGCGCCGCTCCCACCGCGCTGCGCACTCGGCCCTCCCATGCCGCTGCCGGCAACCAGCGAGGCAGAACTGCATGCCATGCGCCGCCGCGCCTGGCGCGAGCAGGGGATCGTCACCCTGTCTATCGGCGCGATCGATGATCCCTGGTTGCGGCAGGCCATCATCAATGAAGCCCGACGCCTCTATGGCGATACGTCGGTGAGGATGCGATGACCGGCAAAAAAGCAGCCCGGCAGAAGAAAGCCGCGCCCCGCAACCTTAAACAGGCCAGGCTGATCACGCGCCAGGTGACCGAGTTCGACCCGAACGGCGTTGAGGTGACGCATCACCGCACCGTCGATACGCTCGGGCTGATGTTGCGCTCCGGTGCGATCACGCCGGCCATGCACGCCGCTGGCCGCGATTTCCAGGCGGCATTCACCATTGCCTGTCTCGATTCCATGCCGAGGGTGAATCTGACCCCGATGGCACGCTCACCATCGCCGGCGCATGACGTCTGTCATCGCAGCGATCGGCAACTCGCTGCCCGCGAGCGCGTGGCGCGCGCGATCGACGCTCTCGGCGGTCACGGTGCGCCGGCAGGCTCGTGCGTCTGGCACGTCGTCGGCATGCAGACATCCGTTCGCGAATGGGCGTTGCGGCAGGGCTGGTGCGGGCGGCCCGTTCGACAGGAGAGCGCGCAGGGCATTTTGGTCGCCGCGCTCGGTGTGCTGGTGAAGCACTATGGCATTCGTGATGCCGGGGAGCGCAAAGGCGTGTAAGGTCGCTTGATCGGCCTTGCGCGCGAGTTTCGTCCGATGGTGCTGCAGTCGACGATCACCTGTCCGAAGTGCGCTCACCGGACCACGGAAACGATGCCGACCGATGCGTGCCGGTTTTTCTACATTTGCCCGAGCTGCGGCGAGCGGCTGCGGCCGAAACCTGGCGACTGCTGCGTGTTTTGCTCTTACGGCTCGGTGCCGTGCCCGCCGGTGCAGGCTGGGCGGAGCTGCGGGTAGTACGATGGATGTCCGCGCTGGAGCGGGACGTTCCTCAACCGGATCAATGGCTTGCCGACAAAATGCACGCCACGATCGTTTCCGGATTGACCAATGACCGATGCAAGTCCTACGGTTCAACCACGGTGAAGAAATGCGCAAGGCCAGCGGAAAGCAGGCTGCAGCCCCGTCAAACACGATGTTCGAACGGGTTGACGAATCCGGCACCGAGATCAGCAACATCGGACACATTGCGCGTCGCAAACGTCATGCCATGAACTTTGGCGGTCGCTGCGAGCAGCGCATCCACGGTTGACACGGGACGCTTAGCGCTCATGCGGCCCCATTCATCCGCGACCGCCTGATCGACGGGCAAGATGCGCTCGGCAAAGGACTTGACCACAGTTTCCAGCCATTTCTCCAGCGCGCGGGCCTGGGCTGGATCGTTCGGCCGGGCGCGCTCGACGCCTTTGCGGATTTCGCCGAGCACCAGCACGCTGAGATAGATGTCCGCATCGTCGATCGATGCGTACCAAGCGGTGACGTTCGGATCGCATCTGGTGCCCTTGCGAACCTCGGAAATGACGTTGGTGTCAAGCAGATAGTTCACAGCGCCACATCTCGCCCGAGATCACGCTCACGAGCGAGATCGATCCCTTCCAGTGGAGCTGCCGCCAGGAGCGCTTTGAATCCCTTCGCCTTGCTCGCACCGAAACGCTCTCGCAGCATGGCCCGGGCCTCGGCCTCACGTGCAGGGTCTGACAGCGCCTGAGCCACGCTACGGACCAATGCGGCGTCGTCCTTGCGCACATGCACTTCAACGCGGACGACGCCACGCCGCTTCAATCGTCGGCGATAGGCGGTAACAGGCTTTCGTTCGAGGTTCGGCATAGCGGCGAATCTCCGTCTTGACGATTTCCGGAAACGTATCCGGAAATCGCTGAGCTTGCAATATACGAGCTAACCGATTGAAATCGCGGTTCCTTTCCGGCGATATTTGTATGCTGGCGGGCGAGGCGCGGCACAACGCCAGCGACAGGCCGGAAATTTTGGGAAGCCACCCCGGCTGGAAGCCAGCGTGCAACCTGAAATAACCACGCAATAACAGCAGCTTGTATGGTGGACTCCGGGGTGGATTCCTGGACTCCGGAAATCCAGCTGGAGCCCGGTGGATTCCGCCAGACGGAATCCACTGCGCCAACACCACCGATCGCCACCACCATCATCGACAGGATCGTTCATGACCCTCGCCTTCGCTCCAGAGCGGATCGAGCACTGGCCGCTTGCGCGCCTGCAGCCCTACGCCAGGAACGCCAAGCTGCACGGACCCGACCAGGTCGCGAAGATCGCCGCCTCCATGGCCGAGTTCGGCTGGACCGTGCCGTGTCTCGTCGGTGACGACGGCGAACTGATCGCCGGCCACGGCCGCGTCTTGGCCGCCACGCAGCTCGGGCTCACCGAGGCGCCGGTGATCGTGCTCGGCCATCTGACCGAGGCACAACGCCGGGCCTATCGCATCGCCGACAACAAGCTGACAGAACTCGGCGACTGGGATGATTCACTGCTGTCGGCCGAGCTGAACGAACTGCTGGCGGAGGAATTCGATCTGTCGTTGGTTGGGTTTTCCGACGGCGAGCTGGACAAGTTGCTGGCCTATGTGCCGGAGGACGAGAGCGCCGCCGGCGCCGGTGCGCCGCCCGTCACCATTCCCGAACCGCCGCGCAATCC
>JBARWE010000066.1:0-8717 GCA_049646625.1 Xanthobacteraceae bacterium | reverse complement strand
GGGCACCAGCGCATTCGCCGGCGCAGGCGGCGGCTCGGGCGCGGGCGGTGCCGGCGGCGGCAGGCTTTCGCGCACCGGCTCGGGGGTCAGCGCACGCTTCACCAGTGGCCGCACTACGGTGAAAAGTACCACCAGCGCCAGCACCGCGATCACGCCAAGCTGGATCGCGCCCATGACGTCGTCCTTGGTGAAGGCGAACAGGCCGAGCAGCGTCGCCGGCTCGGCGGCCGGCAGCGCACTCGGGCCTTCGGCAAAGCGCAGGTTGACGACCTCGACATGGTCGCCGCGCTTCTCGTCGAAGCCGACCGCCGAGCGCACCAGCGCCGCGATGCGCTCCAGTTCTTCCTTGCTGCGCTCGGTATAGACGAGTTCGCCCTTGTCGTCCTTGCTGTACACGCCATCGACCAGCACCGCCGCCGAGATACGCTTGACGCGGCCGGCCTCCGTCACCTCGGTGCGGGTGGTGCGCGAAATCTCGTAGTTGGCGGTTTCTTCCGTCTTCTTGCTGACGTCGCGCGGCGCATTCGGCGCCGGCGGCTCCAAGCCCTGGCGTTGATTGCCGGGCAGTTCGTTGTTGACCGTGACCTGGCTGTCGCGGCTGTCGGCGCTGGAGCTTTCCTCCTCGCGGGTCTGGCTGGAGCGCAACACACGGCCCTCGGGGTCGAAGCGGTCGGAGGTCTGCGTCACCTTGTTGAAGTCGAAATCGGCGGTCAGTTCGACGCGGGCGCGACCGGCGCCAACCACCTGCGAGACGATGGCTTCGACCTGGCCGCGCAACCGCTTCTCGAACGCGGCGCGGCGCTCGTCGGCGCTGCCCTCGCCGCTGGCATCGCCCGGCAGGCCGCTCGCCAGCAACGCGCCGGTCTCGTCGACGATCGAGACGCGCTGTGGCTTCAGCCCGTTGACGGCGGAGGCGACGAGGTGGCGGATAGCGCGCACCTGCTGCGCCTCCAGCGCGCCGCGCACCCGCAGGACGATCGAGGCGGACGGCTCCGGCGTCTCGCGCGAGAACAAGGGCCGCTCTGGCAGCACCAGATGCACGCGCGCCGCCTGCACGCGGTCGATGGCGCGGATGGTGCGCGCCAGTTCGCCTTCCAGCGCGCGCAGCTTGTTGATGTTCTGCACGAAACTGGTCGACCCCAGCGTATCGGCCTTGTCGAAAATCTCGTAGCCGACGCCGCCGCCCTTGGGTAGGCCGCCCTCGGCGAGTTTCATGCGCAGCCGCGCCACATTGTCCTTCGGCACCATGATGACGGCGCCGTCGTTGCGCAGCTCGAACGGGATCGCCTGCCGTTCCAGCTCCTTGATGATGGCGGCGGAGTCCTCGAAGGAGAGGTCGGTGAACAGCGTCGTCATCTGCGGCGCGGTCACGCGCATAATGACGAAGGCGAAGAAGCCAACCAGCGCCAGCGTCACCGCCGCCATGGCGAGCAACCTCGTGGCGCCAAGCCCTTTTAGAAATCCGGCGAGATCCCGCAACGCACCCGCGCCCCTTGTGTGCCCCCGGCGCAGGGAGACCGCGCCCGGAATCGGCTTCTGGAACCGACCCGGCAAAATTTGCCCATGTTATGGTTTCCGAATGGTTAACAAGGGTCGGGATGGCCCAAGGACCACAGGCAGGCAACGAAAAAACCGGCCTTCTTTCGAAGGCCGGTTCACTCAACCATAAATAGTGGATCAGCTATTGCCGATATTGCTGGATGCGCGTGGTGCGCAGGCCGGCTAAACCATGCTGATCGATCGAAAACTGCCACGAGAGGAACTCGTCCACCGTGAGCGTATAGCGGCTGCACGCCTCCTCAAGGGACAACAGGCCACCGCGGACAGCGGCGACGACCTCGGCCTTGCGGCGGATCACCCAGCGTTTGGTACCGGGCGCCGGCAGGTCCGCGATCGTCAGCGGGCTGCCGTCAGGCCCGATGACGTATTTCACCCTCGGGCGGTGGGGTTCTGTCATTTCTGTACTCGCATACTCACCAACAAAACTGACAGCCGAGACGCTACGCCCCGGCGCTTAAAAATTGGCTAAGTCGAAGCAAGCAATGCGAACGGTCCGCTGTCCCAAAACGGGAAAGCCGTAGCGGGGCACCGTTTTCGCCACGATCCACCCTCTTGCGGCGCAGCAAAATCACCACAAGCGGGCGCGAGTCGGATAAGCAATAGCTTCACCCGCAGACAATTCCGCAATCCGCCATGTCCCAGTTCACCCCGCATCAGGACGACGCCCTCAAGGCGGTCGCCGGCTGGCTCAAGGCCCGGCCGGGCCGCAAGGGCACGCCGCAGGTGTTCCGCCTGTTCGGCTATGCAGGCACCGGCAAAACCACGCTGGCGCGCCACATCGCCGAAAGCGTCGACGGCGCGGTGAAATACGCCGCGTTCACCGGCAAGGCGGCGCTGGTGATGCGCAACAAGGGGTGCGAGGGCGCCTCCACCATCCATTCGCTGATCTACCGCACGCGCGAGAGCGGCGAGGAGCAGCCGAGCTTCCAGCTCTGGGACGATGCGCCGGCCTCCAAGGCCAAGCTGATCATCATCGACGAATGCTCGATGGTGGACGAGGAACTGGGCCGCGACCTGATGTCGTTCGGCACGCCGCTCCTGGTGCTCGGCGATCCGGCGCAACTGCCGCCGATTCAAGGAGCGGGCTTCTTCACCAACGCCGAGCCGGACGCGATGCTGACCGAGGTGCATCGCCAGGCGCAGAACGATCCGATCGTGCGGCTGTCGATGGCGGTGCGCGAGGGCCGCGACATCGAAATCGGCGACTATGGCGAAAGCCAGGTGGTGCGGCGCGATGCTCTCGATCCCGAGCGGGTCATGGGCGCCGACCAGGTGCTGGTCGGCCGCAACAGCACGCGGCGCGCCTACAACATGCGGATTCGCGAGAAGCTGGGGCTGACCGAGCCGCTGCCGGTGGCCGGCGACAAGCTGGTGTGCCTGCGCAACAACCGCAAGAAGGCGCTGTTTAACGGCGGTCTGTGGCGCGTCAAGGCGCGCGCGCAGTCGAAATCGCGCATCGTCACCATGCGCATCGCGCCCGATGAGGATTTCGGCGGCCGCGTCACCAAGGTGTCGGTGCGCGCCGACTGCTTCACCGGCGGCATCGATGACCTCGCCTGGGAACAGCGGCGACCCTATGACGAGTTCGACTACGGCTATGTGCTGACAGTGCACAAGTCGCAAGGCTCGCAGTGGGATGACGTCGTGCTGTTCGACGAGAGCTTCGCCTTCCCCGACAGCCGCGCGCGCTGGCTTTATACGGGCATCACGCGCGCCGCGCGGCGATTATGCGTCGTGATATGAACCTCACCGCGCACTGCGGCGACAATCACCAGTCCCGCCGCCGGACCAGGGGTGACAGACCTGCGGCATTTTGTCATCGTGCGTTCACAGTTCATGGAACCGCCCCACCGACGGGCTATCTATCCTCATTACCCCCGACACGGAGACTGACATGCGACCTAACCGACTCGTTGCATCCACGCTGATTGCCGCGGCAGCAGCCTTCACCCTCGCCGTGCCGACCTCGGCCGCGCCGCTGATGACTGGTGCAGCGTTGTCGCAGGCCGCGCCGAGCGCGACGCTCGACGTGCAGTATTGGCGTCACCGCCATCATCGTCACTACCATGGTGGTGGCGGTACCGGCGCGCTGATCGGCGGCCTTGCGGCCGGCGCGATCATCGGTGGCGCCATCGCCGCGGGTCAGGCCAACGCCGCCGCGCAGCAGGCCCAGCAGGCGCACGCCTACTGCGCCCAGCGCTTCCGCTCCTACGATCCGCGCTCCGGCACCTATCTCGGCCACGACGGCTATCGCCACCCCTGCCCGTAAGCCCGGATATCTCCGGTTCGCAAAGGCCGCGCCTCGCATCGAGCGCGGCCTTTGTCGTGACCACCTCACGAAGTCTTGCATCGCGACCGCGGCGGCACGCCTTATCGTAAGGCCAGATCGTAAGGTCAGCGTTCCATCGATCCGCCAAGCCCCGGAGCCGCCGATGCGCAATCGTTTCGCTCATGCCGCCGCCGGCGCCCTGATGGGGCTGGCCGCCCTCGCCGCATCGGCCCATGCGGCGGAGCCGGCCGTACCCCTCCCGCCGCCGCTTCTCGATGCCGCGCCCACGACAGGACTACAGACCGCGGTGCTGGCCGGCGGCTGCTTCTGGGGCGTGCAGGGCGTGTTCCAGCACACCAAGGGCGTCGTCAACGCGGTCTCCGGTTACGCCGGCGGCAGCCGGCTCACCGCGCAATACGATCAGGTGACGACCGGCCGCACCGGCCACGCCGAGTCGGTCGAGATCACCTACGACCCGACACAGATCAGCTACGGCAGAATTTTGCAGATTTTCTTCTCGGTGGTCCACGACCCGACCCAGCTCGACCGGCAGGGGCCAGACGTCGGCACGCAATATCGCTCGGCGATCTTCACCGTGAACGACGAGCAGGCCAAAATCGCAAGCGCCTATATCGCCCAGCTCGACGCCGCCAAGGTCTATCACGGGCCGATCGTCACCAGGGTCGGTGCCTTGAACGGGTTCCTCGCTGCGGAAGATTATCATCAGGACTATATGACGCTGCATCCGCGCCAGCCTTACATCATGTACAATGACCTGCCCAAGGTCGAAAACATGAAGAAGCTGTTCGCCGCGAACTACCGCGCCACGCCGGCGTTGGTGCGTGACGCGAAAAACGCCGATCGCCGTCCCGGCACCACCGGCGCCGCAACCGATTGATATGACGGAGCATGCCGATGTCCAACCCTGCCGCCAAGGCGCGTAGAACCGAAAAGAGCGATGCCGAATGGCGCCGCGAGCTGACGCCGATGCAATATGCGGTGCTACGCGAGAAGGCGACCGAGCGGCCGTTCTCGGGCGAGTATGAGTTCACCACCACGCCCGGCACCTATGTCTGCGCCGGCTGCGGACAGCCGCTGTTCGCCTCGGAGGCCAAGTTCGATTCCGGCTGCGGCTGGCCGAGCTTCACGCGGCCGGTGGCGAGCGACCACGTCGCGGAGGAAACCGATACCAGTCATGGCATGGTGCGAACCGAGGTGCTGTGTGCCTCGTGCAGTGGCCACCTCGGCCATGTCTTTCCCGATGGTCCCGGCCCCACCGGCCTGCGCTACTGCATCAATTCGACCGCCCTCAAGCTGCTGCCGAAGTAGCGCCACGCCTCAGCGCGCGCCTTGCTCCCGCGCGCGCTGCCGGTCGATCCAGCGCCGCAGCATGCGGATGTTGCGCATATTGGCCTTGAACGCCACGTCGAAGGCATCGCCCACCACCGGCACGATGCCGACGACGCCGTCGACCGCGACATTGCCGAGCATCCGCGCCGTCAGGTGCCAGGGCGCGCCGAGCGCACGCGCCTCACGCACGATCCACAAGGCGATCGCCGTGGTGATGATATCGCCGACCACCGGGATCAAACCGATCAGCCCATCGATGCCGTAACGCACCTTGGTGCCGGGCAGGACGAACGCGACATCGAGCAGTTTCGCCAGCGCTTCCAGCCGCGCCAGCCTCTGCTCGCGCGTCAGCGGCGCGCCATCGAAGCCGAATGCATGGAACGCATCGGCGCCGGTTACGCCGGACGGCTGTTCGAACCCGTGGAACGGGTGTTCGGGATAAACCCGCCGCCCTTCCTGATCGATAATGAGGCCTTCGGCCGGACGCTGCTGCATGGCCCGAACATGGGCGGCGATGCCGGCCTGCGCAACCCTGCCGCGCCGTCGCGTCGCAGGATGTTACGCGCTGCGCAGGTGCGCGATCGTGGACGACTGCGGCCGCAGCGGCGGACTCAGAACCCCAATCTCGCCGTCATGAAGGGCGTGCCGGTCCTTGCCGTGCCGCTTGGCGTCGTACAGCGCCTGATCGGCCGCCGCCATGATCCGCTCCGGCGTATCGCTGACCCCGGGCATCCATTGCGCCACGCCGATACTGGCCGACAGCGCGATCACCGCGCCGTTCCAGCGTACCTGGACGCGACCGCAGATTGCGATCAGATCGCTCGCCACGGCGCTCGCGTCGCGCACGGACGTCCTCGGCAGCACCACGCAGAACTCATCGCCACCAATCCGCGCCAGCAGGTCGGACGCGCGCAACCGACCCTGGATGGTCCGGCTGAAGAAGCGCAGGCATTCGTCGCCGGCGCCGTGGCCGTGACTGTCGTTGATCGCCTTGAACTCGTCGAGGTCGATCACCAGGATCGAGAACGGCTCCTCCAGGCGATTGGACAGGGCGCACTCTTCGGCAAGCCGCGATAGCAGGTGGCGGCGGTTGGCAACGCCGGTCAGATCGTCGCACAGCGCAAGCATCGCGACATCCTCGCGCAGCCGATCGACCGCCATCAGAAGGAAACCGAAATTCACCACCATTGTCGAGAACACCAGCAGAACGAGAATGATGCCCTGCACCGCGTTGAACTCGCGCAGGCTGAGCGGGCCGCCGATATCGGCGAGAACCGCGACCGAGCGCGCGACGTAAAGCAGCAGCACGACGCCGAGCGCAGCGATGGCAAGGTCGGCGCCATTGTGGCGGCCACGACGGTGCGACACGAGTTCAGCCAGGATCAGCGCGACCGGGATACTCTGCCCGACCGAGTAGCAGACGATACGCGCGGCAATCATATCCTCCCAGGTGGAGAACACGGCGAGCAGCGCCACCGTCATGGCGGTGCAGATGACGGCAGGCTGCCACGGCACGCTTCTTCCGTAGAAAAGCCGCAACCCGAACCAGGCGAACCACGCCATCGCCGTCAGCAGCAGGTTGCCAAAAATGACCGGTATCAGCGGGTCGATCGAGCCGCGCAGCAGAGACGTCGCGGCGCCTGCCGCGCCGATCAGGCAGCCAACCGCCCAGACCACCGCCGCGGGAAATTTTGGATAGCGGCGCGCAACGAACACCCACACGATCCCGATCGCGAGCAGATTGACCGCAATTACGAGGAAAATAGTGGGAACGCTCAATGTCATGTCGGCTCTGGATGCGAGAGAGACAGGGCAATTCGATCTAGGAAACGCCGTGAGCCTGTGTCGAGACCACTTAAGGAACTCTGACTTGAATAAAACGGCTGCCGCGCGTGGTGTGAAAAATATGAACGGTTCCGTTATGAGGTCGGACCGTTACGCTTTCCCTAGGACAAAACCGGAAAGTCCGGCACAACAATTTACCAGGCTTTAACCGTGTACGACAACCGCCGGCAGCAAACGACACACCGGGGGATTGCACCGCGACCAGCGTGCGGGCCACGCCTCGTCCGATAAGGAAAGCCCCGGCTTGCGCCGAGGCTTTCCGAACCGACACAAGCGGACCACCGCCTGCCCCTTTGAGTTGCCGCCCGCCGCTTCAGTTGTCGAGGAAGCTGCGCAGTTTCCTGGACCGCGACGGATGCTTCAGCTTGCGCAGCGCCTTCGCCTCGATCTGGCGGATGCGTTCGCGCGTCACTGAGAACTGCTGGCCGACTTCCTCCAGCGTGTGGTCGGTGTTCATGCCGATGCCGAAGCGCATGCGCAGCACGCGCTCCTCGCGCGGGGTGAGCGAGGCCAGCACCCGCGTCGTGGTCTCGCGCAGGTTGGACTGGATCGCCGCATCGATCGGCAGCACCGCGTTCTTATCCTCGATGAAATCGCCGAGGTGGCTGTCCTCCTCGTCGCCGACCGGCGTTTCGAGCGACAGCGGCTCCTTGGCGATCTTGAGAACCTTGCGCACCTTCTCAAGTGGCATGCCGAGCTTTTCCGCCAGTTCCTCCGGCGTCGGCTCGCGGCCGATCTCATTCAGCATCTGACGCGAGGTGCGCACGATCTTGTTGATCGTCTCGATCATGTGCACCGGAATGCGGATGGTGCGGGCCTGGTCGGCGATCGATCGCGTGATCGCCTGCCGGATCCACCACGTCGCATAAGTCGAGAACTTGTAGCCGCGGCGATACTCGAACTTGTCGACCGCCTTCATCAGGCCAATGTTGCCTTCCTGAATCAGGTCGAGAAACTGCAGGCCGCGGTTGGTGTA
Source organism: Xanthobacteraceae bacterium (assembly GCA_049646625.1). Classification (GTDB taxonomy): domain Bacteria; phylum Pseudomonadota; class Alphaproteobacteria; order Rhizobiales; family Xanthobacteraceae; genus PRO6. Next base: position 717 of record JBARWE010000066.1, on the reverse strand, counting down.
CTTCTTGGCGATCGAGATGACGAGGCGCAGGTTGGCCTCGACCATTTCCTTCTTGGCCTGGCGCGCCTCGCGCTCGCCCTTCTGCACCGAATGGACGATCTTGCGAAACTCGCCGATCTCAAGCCCGGTCAGGCTGGCAAGCTGCTGGATGTCGTGACGAAGTTGCTTGATGCGCTCCTTCTCGTGCGCGACAAAACCCTTCCAGCCCTTGGCCGACAGTTTCGAGACGCGGTTGAGCCAGCGCGGATCGAGTTCGGACCCCTGATAGTTCTTGAGGAAGTCCTCGCGCGCCACGCCATGGCTGTCGGCAAGACGCAGCAGGCGGCTCTCGAACGACACCAGCTTCTTGTTGATGTCGTAGAGCTGCTCGACCAGTGAATCGATGCGCGCCTGATTAAGTCGCAGCGACTTCACCTCGACGATGATCTCGTCCTTGAGCTTCTTGTACTTGCGCTCCTGCGAGGGCGTGAGCTGCTCGTTCTGCAGCTGGTTCTGGATGTCCTGCTCCTGCAGGCGGCGCAGCTTCTTGTACTCGTTCGCGATCTTGTCGAAAGTTTCGAGCACCTTAGGCTTGAGTTCGGATTCCAGCGCGGCAAGCGACATCTGGCTCTCGAACTCGTCGTCCTCCTCGGAATCGCTTTCCGCGGCCGCCTCGGCCGGATCCTTCGCGACATCCTTGGCGGCCGGCGCCGGGCGGGCCGGCTTGAACGGCGTGGC
>JBARWE010000065.1:0-2125 GCA_049646625.1 Xanthobacteraceae bacterium | reverse complement strand
GCGAACAGCGGCGCGACGACAGCGGCCACGCCAAGCGCCGCCCAGTGCAGCCAGCCGCCGACCCCGAGGCTTTCCAGCGCCACTTTCTCGATCATCAGGCCAACCAGCGTGCCGCCGACCGTGGCGGAAGCCGCCACCGCCAGCCACGCCGAGGGCCGCGGCGACCACGGCCGGCGCCGCAACGAGCGCCACGCCACCGTGAACACCAGCAGGCAATAGGCAAGCCCCGCCCCCATCTGCCAGCGCCAGAACGGGAAATTGCTGACGGCCACGCCGGCCGGATATTTCAGGTTGCGATGCCTGGCGTCGAACAGGCCCCAGTAGCCGCCGACGGTACCCTCGAAACGCCGCTTCCACGGCTGGTCATAAGCTTCGATCAGATTGACGCGAAAGTTCTCGCGAGCGGCAAGGTCGAGGATCTCGGCGACGACGCGGGCCTGGTTGGTACGCGACGGCAGCGCACCCTCGCGCATCCGCCCGGCACTCGGCCAGCCGGTCTCACCGATGAAGATCTCCTTGTCGGGAAACGCCGCCACCATGCGCTTGCGGATGGCATCAACATGGGCCGCCGCATGGCTCGCCCTGACCGGAAAATCCTCCCAGAACGGCAGGATATGGATGGTGATGAAATCGACCGCGCGGACCACCTCGCGGTAGCGCAGCCAGAACTCCCAGACATCGGCATACGTCACCGGGACGCGGACCTGCGCCTTCAGCGAACCGATCGCCGCGACCAGATCGCCCGGCGTCATCTCGCCGCGCAATAGCACCTCGTTGCCGACGACCACCGCCGAGATGACACCCGGATACTGGTCGACCAGCGCAACGGCGGTGGCGATCTGCTGGGCGTTCTTGGCGCGGCTACCGCTGATCCACACCCCGAGCATGACTTTCAGCCCGACCTTGGCAGCCAGCTCCGGCACCCTGTCGAGGCCGTTGTCGACCGCGTAGGTGCGCACGCATTTCGAGATGGTTGCAAGCTGCGCCAGATCTTCGGCGATCTGCGCCGGCGGCACCACGAGGGTCGACATCTGCGGCGACTGATCGCCCCGGAACGGCGCATAGGACACGCATTCCAGCTTGGCGGAGGGGTCGATCGGCGGCCGCACCAGATCGACCGGCGTGGCGATCCACCACCACACCGCGACGATCGCGCAGAGAGAGACCAGAAGGAGCGCCAGCGGCGTGCGGAACGAAATAGGGATTCTCCGATCGTTCAGGACAGGTTCTTTTTTTCGAATTTCGCCCGTGCGATCAACCGCGGATCGGCCGCTACCCGCCGCCGTTCACCGGCCGTACACAGAAACTGCTCCAAAAAAGCCCATGGAGCAGATCAGGCCAGGTGCCGAATATCCGCTCGCAACCGATCTGCCAACCCTGGCAAAGACGGCCTCGCGCATCCGTGACATGCGGGCCGGTCGCGCAAACACCTTGCAACCCCGCTGGACAAAACCAAAAATGTCCGCCATGGCAATCGGCGGCAGTGGATCGGCAGCGCCGCCGCATTGGGGACGAATTTGGCCGGCATCAGGCATTGAGGGCGACGTTGGGGGACAACGTCGCCCGGCACAGGCCGGCCGGCGGCGGGTCGGCAATGATCGGGGTCATCATGCGGCGTTTGGTGTGTGGGGTGTGGAATTCCGTACTGCGTTGCATTGCCGTGCCGGGCGCGGCGTTGCTGATCGGCATCGGGGCGGCGATCGCCCAGAGCGGCGATCTGAGGGCGCAGGACCAGCAGCAGAAGGCGGCGCCGGCCAACCCGCAGGCACCGGCCGATGCGGCGGCCCGCGACAGCCAGCGCAAGGTCAGCGAGTTCGTCGAGGCACAGCAGGCCATCAACGGCCCGGCCGGCAACCCGGAATGCGTCTGGCTCGGCCGCCGCGTGGTGTCGCTGATGTGGCGCGACGATCTCGATACCGCGTTTCGCCATCTCGACCTTTACGAGCGTTTCGGCTGCCCCGGCGGCCACGTTCAGGCGGCGTTCCGCTGTCTCGTGCGCTTCGGTGCGATCGATCCCAAGGCTCCCGAAAGCCTGAGCGGCCGCGTCCATGCCTGCTGGATCAATACCAATGCGCAACCGCCGGCTCCCGCCGCAGCCGTGCCGGCAGGACCGACACAGCCGCCC
>JBARWE010000064.1:0-4453 GCA_049646625.1 Xanthobacteraceae bacterium | reverse complement strand
AGCGGAATGCCGGATTTCTTGATCATTGCATTGGCGTACCAGAAGAACTGTTTGTCGCCTGCCATGAACAGGGGAATGATGCCGAGGTCGGGCTTCTTCAGCCATGCGAGTACGTTGCGCCGGATATTGAGACGCTTCTGCCTGATGTCGGCTGAAATCCAGATATGCTCGATGCCAAGCTTGCCGCACATGCGCGCCTGGTTGCGGCGTGCCAGATCCGTGACCATTCCCCAATCGTAGCTATAGGTGAGGGGAGTCATCCCGAATTTGGTTTTGAGTAGGTGGAGTCCGTAGGAGCTATCGCGGCCCCCGGAGAAAGCCACGATGCAATCCGGCGAGCCGTCGCGCGAGCGAACGCGGGCGAGCCGTTCTTCGAGCACGGCAGGCGCGTGCTTTTCCCAGGGCTGATGATTGTGGCAGTAGTTGCACACGCCATCGGCATCGTAGGCGATATAGGGCATGGTCTCCGGCAGGAGGCAGCGCGAGCAGCGACGCAGGCTCAGGCGCGCTTCTTCGATGCGTCGTGCCTTGTCTTCGATCGCGCGCTGGGTCGCCAGCATCGGGCTGATCTGCGGCGACTTGATTTCCTCGGCGAAGGCAAATTCCCGGCTGGCGAGCGTATCCAGGGCAAGCGCTAAGCCGTGTCCTGGCTTTAGCTGCAAGATGGGTGCTCCGGCAAATCCCGACAATGCTGCCGGCCCGTCGATAAGCTCGGCGCAGATCTGTTTTTCGGATGCGAAGAAAAACCCGGTCCGCTCGTTATTGATGACGTAGTAGATCGAGCCGGTATTGGTTCCGAGCCACATCTCGGCGCCGTTGCGCGTGAAGAAGGCGATCGAGCTTTCGCCGTAGATCTGGCCGAAGGCCGCGGCCATCGCGGTTGCTACTGGCGTGCCGGCGACCGTCGCCTTGTGGATCAGGGCAGCGATAACCTCGGTATCCACATCGGCGCGCGGCTTGATGTCCGGGTTGGCCTGCCACAGCTCATCGACGTTGACGACAATGCCGTTGTGAACGATGACGACGTCGTCGCGCCAGACGGGCTGGTTGTTCGCGTCGATCCCCTGAAGCCCGTTCGTGACGAGCCGGGCGTGGCCGAGAGCGGCGAGCGACGGGGCATCGCCGGAGAAATAGGGTGTCACGCCCTGGTCGAGCGCGCGAAGATATTCGGGCGTCTTCAGCATCGCGCTGGCGGCCACGGAGTCCTTGTGAACAACCAGGTTGCCGACTGTCGCGAGGGCAACTCCGGCCGCTTCCTTGCCTCTGCTCTCGGACAGCAGAAAGAGCTTCTTCAATGCCGCTTGGTGGCCGGTGCGGTCGAGAGGGTGTTCCCTCCTCACCACAAGGCCGAAAATCCCGCACATCGTTGATTGTTCCGTTCCTGAAAAGTTCGCGCCTGCGCCCAAAGCGGCGAACGGGCAACTGCTAACACGTTCTCCTTTTTGAGCCTAGAGGCGATCTATCGCCAGCAAGCGGCGCTATGCGTCCCGGCCGGGCCTGCTGGGACTGGTCAGGCGGCCATTGTGGCAGCCGAGTGACGGAACATCCGGCTGCGCGGTTGCGATCGTTCTGGATCGCATGTAACAGCTACCCGCCCCTTGAGCGACGGGCGGAATGTGCCGCGCCGTGCAACTCCGTGAGGCCTGATAGCGGGAGAGGCGTTCGACCGCCATGCGTTATGCCGATAGCCCCGATTGCCGCCCCGGTGCTGCACGATACGGGCAGGCTGATGCTCCTATTGCAGCGATCGATGGGGCGCTCCGGGCAATCGCTCCGATAACGCCGCGCTGTAGCCGGCGGCTCCCCAACCCTATCCGCGGCAGCCATCGATGAAGAAAATCCTTCTCTCGCTGGCCGGCAACAAGCTGTCGCGGGACATCCTGTGGACGGTCGGGAGCTTCGTGATTCTTGCCGCGAGCGGCATCTTCATCAATATCGTGGTCGCCTACTACCGTGGCGCGGAGGCGCTCGGCATCTTCAACCAGGCGTATTCGGTCTATATCGTAGGCTCGCAGATCGCGGCGTTCGGCATCCATTACTCGGTGCTTCGCAGTGCTGCGTATCACGAAACGGATCGCGATAAGCTCGGTGAAATTCTGCTCTCCGGGCTGGTGCCCGCTCTGGTGCTGGGAATTGTGTTCGCGGTCGTGATCTTCCTGATGAAGCCGATCTTCGCGCACCTCTTCAGCGCGCCGACCAGCGAGGCAATCAGGTTCGCCGCTCTCGGTCTCGCGCTGTTTCCTGCGACGAAGGTAGCGATCGCTTTCCTCAACGGCCTTCGAAGAATGAAGGCATTTGCTGCGTTCCAAGCCTTTCGTTACATCGTTGTCGCCGGAGTCGTCACGGCGGTCGCAGCCTCCAACGTGCCGTTTGTCTATTCGGCCCTTTGCTTCGTCATCGCAGAGGTCGCAACGATACTCGGCGCGCTTGCCTATATTCTCGTGAGGCGCCTTGTCGGGCGCTGGCGAGTGACGCGCTCATGGCTGGTGTCGCATTTTATTTTCGGCGGCAAGAGCCTGATGGCCGGCATGCTGGGGGAGATCAATACGCGCGTCGATATCCTCTGTCTCGGGCTTCTTCTCGACGACGCCGCCGTCGGTATCTACAGCTTCGCCGCGATGCTCATCGACGGCATCTATCACCTGCTGGCCATGGTGAGGGTGAATTTCAACCCGATCCTGGTCGGCGCGGTCAGGGACAAGGCCTGGCCGGATGCGCAGAAGCTACTCCATAAGTCTGTGCGCTATGCCCCGCTGGTGATCGGCGCAATGTCGATCGGCGTTTTCCTGTTCTACTGGCTGACGACAACATTCATCGTGCCGGAGCGCGGGCTGCAGGCCGGCTTGCCGAGCCTGCTTATTCTACTGACGGGCATCACCCTTGTTTCGGCGTATATCCCATTCGATAATATGCTGCTGGTCGGCGGCTACCCCGGTTATCAGACGGTGCAGCAGTTTACGTCAGTTGCGGTGAACGTTGCACTCAACTTTGCGCTGATTCCGTGGCTCGGTATCGAGGGGTCGGCGATCGGCACTTGCGCCAGCTATATCGCCTCGATCTTCATTCTCACCGTTTTCGTGCAGCGCTTCTTCGGATGGAATCTTCTTCTCAATCGATACGAGTCCGACGGACGATCGCATGCTGAATGAAATACAATGCTATCGCTCGAATGAGAACGAGGGCGGAGATTATCCCCGCACGGCGACGACTAAGGAAACCTGATCTTGATAGAGATTTCACCGTCCGGGCTGGCGCTTCTGCTTGCGATCATTCTGCTATGCATGGTCGCGGGATGGTTCTGGTCTCGGAACTTGCCTTGGTCGCAGGAGGCGCACCGCGTTCATATGCCTGCCTTGGCCGGGCTGGCGCTTGGCCCGTTCCTGTTCGCGATGAGCGGTGTTGTAGTGCTGGGGCTGTTGCCCGGCGCATCCCACCAGACGCATCTTTTGGCGTCGCTGTGCCTGATCGCTGGGGCTTTGCTTGCCGGATGGCTTTTCGGGCGCGGCCGTGTGCAACGCTTCGTACCTCCGTCCGAGGCGCGCCTGACTATCGGGGAATTGGCCCTCGTCGCAGCGCTCGCTTTCGCTGCTGCGGCGTTGCTGTTCATAAGTGTTTTTGTCCCACTGACACAGAATGACTCGCTGGAGTATGCGACGGTCGGCCGTATTCTGTTTGAAGCCCGCACTCTCGCGGCTTACCCGGTCCTCAATCCTGAAACCAATTCGGCCGGTTTCTTTGGTCCGTGGACGCACCCGCCTCTCTATGTTGCGGCGATCTATCTCGTCGAAATCATTCAGGGACATGCGCAGGCGCCCGGCGCGCTCCGCCTGATCTCGCCGTGGTTTCTGCTCACCGCGACCGGCGTGGTTTACGCGACCGGCGCGCTGGTTGATCGCCGGACCGGCCTCGCCAGTGCGCTGATCTTTGTGACCACGCCGCTGTTGTTTCTCGGTGCCGGCTCCGCCCTGCTTGATGCACTCTACGTCAGCGCATTCGCGCTGCTCGTCGCCGCGCTTTCATCGATCGAGGCGCGCCCTGTCGCCCGTGGTGCCATCATCGGCGCGACGATCGGCCTTGGCTTGTGGACGCACTCGGTTGCGGTTCTGTTTCTTCCGCTCGGCCTCGCCGGGCTTGTCATCCATCGCGGTGTTCTGAACGTCCGCAAACTTGCGCGGGAGATGACCGCGGCTGTGGTCTTCGCGCTTCTCGTCGGGGGATGGTGGTACTGGCGGAACATCGTGCTGTTCGGCTCCCCGATCAGCGACAACCCTGCAGTCTTCGCGCTGCCGTCTTTGCATTGGAACGATTACTTCGTCATCAACCGGGGCCTCGATACCCCTGTCGCGATGATTCAGTATGGCATCCTCAAAGGGTGGTTTTCCTTTGAGGCGCTTTCAATCACCTATTGGGGCATGGTGGTCGGCTTTGCCGCTGTTCTTGTTCTGGGCGGAGG
>JBARWE010000063.1:0-5818 GCA_049646625.1 Xanthobacteraceae bacterium | reverse complement strand
CGCCACCACCGTCGGCCGCGCCGGCGCGGCGCCCGCGCCCGGCTTGCGTTCGGCGGTGAGCACGGCCAGCACGCTGACCACGCCCGGCATCGCACGCACCGCTTTTTCCGCCGCGACGCGAACGCTTTCCCATGCAGGCGCCTCGGCGGCATCGACGCTGATCGAGAAGAACACCTTGCCGTCTGTCACCGAGATCTGCGACAGCGTCCCGGTCTGCGTCAGCGGCACATCCTTGGGCGAAACGACCCTGGCAAGCTGGTCGAGAACGGCCTGTTCGGTAATACTCAAAATACGTCTCCCGCGCGCGGTGTTTCAGCGACCGCCCGCGCGCCAAGCACCCATCGGTGCGGCCGACTCTAGAGCATCATCCGGCAAAGGGGAAACCACATCGTCCACCGGCGCGGCCGGATTCGTCGAAAGGATGATGACGTCCGGCGACGGCGGCCCGTCACCGCGCCGCGCCCGCGATTGACGTGGCTTCCGGCGGCGCTGCATAAAGAGAGTGATCCACCGCCGTGGGATCGGACCCACGCAAAACGACAAGCAGTCCGGCCGCATACCGCCGCGCGGCCTGCTGCCGGCGCGTTCGGCGCAAGGATACGCAAAGCACGACTCAAGGAGGACATCGGACATGGCCAAGGTTGCATTTCTCGGGTTAGGCGTCATGGGCTTTCCCATGGCCGGACACCTCGCCGTCAAGGGCGGCCACGAGGTGACGGTGTACAACCGCACCCAGGCCAAGGCCGAAGCGTGGACCGCGAAATACGGCGGCCGTGCCGCGCCCACCCCGCGCGCCGCCGCCGAGGGCCAGGACTTCGTGATGGCCTGCGTCGGTAACGACAACGACCTGCGCGCCGTCACCACCGGGCCGGAGGGGGCTTTCGCCGGCATCAAGACCGGCGCGGTGTTCGTCGATCACACCACGGCCTCGGCCGAGGTGGCACGCGAACTCGACGCCGCCGCTAAGGCGCGCGGCTTCCACTTCATCGACGCGCCGGTGTCCGGCGGCCAGTCCGGCGCCGACAACGGCGTGCTCACCGTGATGTGCGGCGGCGAACCGGCCACCTACGCCCGCGCCGAGCCGGTGATCGCCGCCTATGCGCGGATGTGCCGGCTGATCGGCCCGGCCGGCTCCGGCCAGCTCACCAAGATGGTCAACCAGATCTGCATCGCCGGGCTGGTACAGGGCCTGTCGGAGGGCATTCATTTCGCCAAGGCCGCCGGCCTCGACATCGAAGCGGTGATCGCCACCATTTCCAAGGGCGCGGCGCAGTCGTGGCAGATGGAGAACCGCTACAAGACCATGAACGAGGGCAAGTACGACTACGGGTTTGCCGTGGAATGGATGCGCAAGGACCTCGGCATCTGCCTTGGCGAGGCCAAGCGCAACGGCGCGAGCCTGCCGGTGACGGCACTGGTCGACAACTTCTATGCCGAGGTCGAGAAGATGGGCGGGAAGCGCTGGGATACCTCGGCCCTGCTCGCGCGCCTGCAACGGTAACGTCGCCTCATGAGCCTTGAGTCCGTCCGCCGCTTCTTCGCGGAAAACGCCTCCGACATCGCCGTCATCGTCTCCGACAAAAGTTCGGCCACCGTGCCGCTGGCGGCGGAGGCTTATGGCGTGCGCCCGGAAGAAATCGCCAAGACGCTGTCGCTGCGCATCGGCGAGCGCGTGGTGCTGGTGGTGACATGCGGCACCGCGCGGCTCGACAACAAGAAGGCCAAGGCGGCGTTCGGCGGCAAGCCGCGCATGCTCGGCGCGGAAGAGGTCGAGGCGATCACCGGCCACCCGGTCGGCGGCGTCTGCCCGTTCGGGCTGAGCGCCCCGTTGCCGGTCTATTGCGACGTGTCGTTGCAAGCGTTCGACGAGGTGGTGCCGGCGGCAGGCTCGACCCACAGCGCGGTACGGATCGCCCCGGCACGGATGGCCGACTTGACCGCGGCCGAATGGGTGGACGTCTGTCAGCTGCCGCCCCCACCCTAACCTTCCCGCGCCCCCTTCCTCCCCTCCCCCGAAAGCAGGAAGGGGTAACGAGGGGGCAAGCGGGGGAGGGATAAGGAGCGGGCTAGAACACCGCCTTGACGCCGGCGTAGAACGCACGGCCATCGCCCGGCAGGAACGCCGCCTGATCGGGCCGCGCCTGATCGACGATCAAGGTCGATGAGGCATAGCGCTCGTCGAACAGATTGGTAATCTCGGCGAACAACGTGAACGTCTTGTTGATACGATACTCGGTGCGCAGGTCGACCAGCACATACGGATCGGCATAGAGCGTGTTCATGTTGTCCACCGGCGTTTTCACCGGAATCCAGCGCACACCGCCCTGCAGCCGCCAGTCGGCCGTCGCCTGCCACTGCAACAGCGCCGCGATCACATGGCTCGGCGCACCGGCGAGTCGGTTATTGCCGCGCAACGGATCGTTGTCGAAGCGGAAGTCCTGATAGGTGTAGGCAATGCGGGCGGTCACGGTGTCGGTGAGCTTCGCGCCAAGCCCCAGTTCGATACCGAAATGAGTGGTCTTGTCGGCGTTGATGGCGCCGAGCGAATTGCCGCTGGTATCACGCAGGCTCAGCAGTTCGTTGCGCACCCACGAATAATACGCCACCGCGTCCCACGACAATACGCCGCTGCGGCCACGCCAACCGCCTTCGACGGTGGTCGCGGTCTGCGCCTCAAGATTCGGCGTCGCAAACACGCTGCGTGCCGTCGGATTTTGCGGATTGCGCCCGGCGCTTGAATTCGGCGTGCCGTTGATGGTCGCCAGCAGATCGTCATGGGTGGGCGGCTCAAAACTGCGGCTGACGGCGACAAACACGGTCTGGTGCGCATCGGGCCGGAAGCTCAAGCCGACGCTCGGACTCCAGCCGGAGTAGCTGTGCGCATAACTCGAACTCACGGTCGGCACCGAGCCGTTCGCCTGCAGCATCGCCGGATTGACGCCGTTGTACTGGATCCATGGCCGCGTCGGCAGGCCATAGGTGTCCTTGTTGTCGCGGGTCGCGTGCGCATAGGAAATCGCCGGCGACAACGTCAGCGCATACGCGAGCGGAATGTTGAAGCCGGCATTGAGCGACAGCGTGGTGGCATCGAGTTCGCTCTCGCCGAATTTTGCGCCGGTCCTGCCCGACTGGTTGATATAGTTGCCGCGATTGGCCGAACCGATCGCATACTGCGCCGCCGCCTCGAACAACGGCAGCACGGCCGAGGCGTCGGGCTTATAGGCATAGCGTGCGACGCCGGTGAAATCGCCGCCGCGCGTGGTGCGCACGCCCGCCGAAACGGGGAAGCGGAACATATCGTCGGTGTAAGTGTAGCCGAGCGCGATATCGATCAGATGCGCGTCGAACGTCGCGGTGGTGCGCGAGCCGACCAGGAACTGGCTGGCGTCGCGGCGCGGCTGGTCGCGCACGACATTCGGGCCGGGATTGATCGAGGTGCCCGGCGGGATCGGCGGCAGCACGGTCGGCCCCCGATGCACCTGACGCGGGTCGGCTGCAAGCCCGGCCTTGGTCAGGGGACCGGCGACGTCGAAGCCGAGGTCGGTATAGCCGGCAAAGAAGCGCGTGCTGATGTTCTCGTTGATCTGCGCGCCGACATTGGCGTTGACGCTGACGCGCTCCGAGCCGTTGTAGACGCGGAAGCCGTCGCGGCGCGAAGCATCGATCTGCAATGCGCCGTCGTAATTGTCCTGACGGAAGCCGGCCTGCCCCGAGATGCCGAACTGACCGAAGCTGCCGCCATTGACTGTCATGCGCGCACCCGGCGCCGAGGAGCCGGTCGGCGACACGAAGTTGAGCGCGCCGCCCAGTACAGTGGCGCCGAGGCGGTTGGCCATGTAGCCGCGATAGACCTCGATCGACTCGGCCTGACGCGGATTGGCGAGGCCGACGATGTAGGAGCCGTCGGCGCGGTTGATCGGCAAGCCGTCCTGTAACGCGAGAATGCCGCGCTCGACCGGGTTCTGCTGTAGCCCGGAGCCGCGGATCTGGATGCGCGGCTGGTCGTTGCCGCCGAAGAAATCCTGCACCACCACGCCCGGCACGTTGCGCAGCGCGCGCGACACGGTGAGATTGGTGGTGTTGGCATAATCGCCGCTTTCGACCAGCGCGACACCGCCGGCCAGCGCCTCGAATCGCTCGCGCACGCTTGCCGGTGCGCTCACGCCCTCGCTCGCCCCCTCGACCGTGATCTGGTCGAGCATGATGGTCGCGCCCGGCGTCGCCGACTGCGCCAGCACCGTTTCGGCCGCCCCCGTCATCAAGAGCGCAATGACCGCACACAGCGTGCCTGCCTTTCGCGCACCGCACACCGCGGCTGTGTTCTCCGTCATTGCGTCCCCAGCCCTCGCCATCGCACAGGTCCCCTCAAGCCGTGTTGCATCATCTCCGCCGCCCTGCCCCATCACGGCAGCGGCCTCCTCACCCCGGCGCCGAAACTTCACGCCGCCGGACATCGCTATGCCCGGGCTATTTCGCGCCAAGCAGCACCGGCGGAATCGATCCCTTCGGCGCCGCGACCAGCAGCAGCTCGACCGGGCCATTGCCGGTGCGGGCATAGTGCTGCGGATCGGTATCGCGCAGGACGATGACGCCGCCCGGCGCAACGGTCTTCAGGCCGGCTTCACTGAACTTGTCGCCAAGTCCGACCTTGAAGTCGCCGGACAGCACGGTAACGATCGCCACCTTGCCGGCCGGGTGCGGATGCGGCGCAAAATCGGCGTTGGCCGGCAGCGCGACGCGCGCCGAGACCACATCGCCAGCGCCCTGCAACAGCGGCCGGAACGTGATTTTCTCCGGCGAGGTCTTGCCCGGCAGCGCGTTGAACGCGGTAACGTCGAAGGTGATCATCTCCTGCGCAAGCGCCGGCGTCGCTGCCAGCGTCGCAACGAGCGCGAGCGAAGCAAGGGCGGATTTCGCAAACATCATCGAGTCCTCGTCATCATGTCGAAGTCGCCAGGTCGAAGTCGCCAGGCCGAACGCCAAGTCGAACGCCAAGTCGAACGCAAGCTGCCGCGGCAGCGGCCAGCATGGGCCGAAGCAGCTACGCTATAAGATATATTCGGCGTGCATCTTATCAGGCGATATCCGTCGCACAAGCGCTCGTGAGAGCGGGGTGCGCCCGGCTACCCCGTTACCGGAAATTAAAAGAATGACTGCGCCCCAGCTACTTTCGAAATTACCGTAGCGTGCTTTGCACAGCAGTCTGGAGCTATTCCAGACAAGCTGACCCGGATGCTCGGCCGACGCTATCGCCTTTTCCGCCATTGGCAAACCGGGGCGGGATGGTCATAACGCTGCCATCCAAGTCTTTTGAAGGATTCCACGATGGCTGATTTGTCTCTTGAGACGGTACGCAAAATCATCGACCGCGCCCTCGCCGAAGGCGGCACGCGCAAGCTCAACCCGCTGGCCGTGGCGGTGCTTGATCCGCGCGGCGCTCTGAAGGCATTCGTGGCGCAGGACGGCACCAGCCTGATGCGCGGCGAGATCGCCCACGGCAAGGCTTATGGCGCGCTGGCGCTCGGCATGGGGTCGCGCGCGCTGTTCAAGCGGGCCGGCGAGCAGCCGTACTTCATCGATGCGATGAACGCGCTGGCGCGCGGCGCGCTGGTGCCGGTGCCGGGCGGCGTGCTGGTGCGCGACGGCAACGGCGTGCTGCTCGGCGCGGTCGGCATCAGCGGCGACACCTCCGATAACGACGAGGCGTGCGCCATTGCCGGCATCGAGGCGGCGGGACTGACGGCGAACGCGGGATAGCGCGACCTGCCGGCGGGCTGCCCGCGCCGCAAAGCCATGGCTTGAGCCAGCGCAATGTCAC
>JBARWE010000062.1:0-7065 GCA_049646625.1 Xanthobacteraceae bacterium | reverse complement strand
CGCCAGCGCCTCCGCTTCCGGCGTCGGCGCCGCAATCACCGCAAGGCGCTGCATGCCGGCAGCGATGCGCGCAGCGATGTCGGGCTGGAAGAGCCGCGCGTGCCAGTCGGCGGTGGCAGCGGAGGGCCGCAGCGCCTCCGAGGCCAGCACCTCGCGGCCGTGCGGCGCGGGCGGGGCGAGGTCATCGATGTACTCGCGTGTCAGCCCGAAGCGCGCGATGAGGCCATGCAGCGCGAACTGCGGGTGGCTCGCGAGCGGCGGCAAGGTCCGGCCATCGTCGTCAACGCCGCCGCCGACGATCTGCCAGGCCGTCTCATCGAGGTCGCGGTCGAGGCCGGGCAGCACCACCGCGCCATGTGGTAAGCGGGCGATGGCATGAAGGAATGCCGCCGTGGTCGGCATCGAGCCGGTCGAACCGGCGGCAATTACCGGTCCGGTCGCTTGCGCCAACCGCGCCGCTTCCGCCACGATCAGCGCCTGCTCGCGCAAGGCCGGCTCGATCCGCTCCTGCGCTTTCAGGATCGGCGGCCAGTGGTCGCGGGCGATACGCAGGAATTGCAGGGTCAACTGCCAGTAGCGGTCGAAGTCGTCGGGCACCAGCCCGTCGAGCGCCTCCCAGCCGACGCCACGACGCAGCATATCGTCCATCAGGCGGGCGAGGTCGTCGGCGAGCTTGAGCGTGGCCGCCACCCCGCCGGTGACCAGCGGCACCGCGTCGGGATCGTCGGGCTTGAGCCGCGCGGCCCATGCGGCGACCAATGGGGCCAGCAGCAGGCGCCGCTCCAGCGGCTTCAACTCCAGCGGCAGGTCGAAGCCGGCCGCGCCCTCGCTCTCGGCCGGAGCGGCGAAAGCAAGGTCGTCCTCGTCGATGTCGCGCAGCGGCACGATGCGCGGCAGCAACGCGGCGTCGGTGCCCAGCACGTCGAGGAACGTCTCGCGCGCCAGTTCAACGGCGCGCCGCGTCGGCAGATACAGCGTCGCCTCGGCAAGCCGTTCGGGATGTTTGCGGGCCTCGAACCCCGCGACCAGGCGGCCGTCGACCAGCGCTGCAATCAGCGTCGGCAGGAACGGCGTCGAGGGGGGAATCGTGACCACGCGCATGGTGACCCGATCATGCGCAAACCGCCGTAGCACGCAACGCCTGATCGCGCGCGGTCAGGCGGCACTCACGAGAAACGCCTTTTCGGCGGCCTCCACCGCGTCGGGCGTGCCGACATGCATCCAGGTGCCGTCGATGCGCAGACCGTGCAGCCGGCCGGCCTCGGCGGCGCGGTCGAACACCGCGTTGAGCGAGAACTCGCCCTCCGGCGCATCGGCAAAGAGCCGCGGCGTCAGGATGGCGACGCCGGCATAGACGAACGGCACCACCTCGCGCTCGCCGCGGCGGATGAGGCGGCCGGACGGCTCCATCACGAAATCGCCCTTGCCATGGTAGCCGATGCTGCCGGCGGTCGGGGCCAGCAGCAGCAGGATGTCCATGCGCGTTGGATCGAACGCCCGCGCAAGGCGGACGAGGTTCGGCTCAACCCCGTCGATCCACAGCGTGTCGGCGTTGAGATGGAAGAACGGCGCGGTGCCGAGCAGCGGCATCGCCTTCACCAGCGCGCCGCCGGTGCCGAGGATGACATCGCGCTCGTCGGAGATCGTCACCGCCGGCCGCGCACGCCCGGCCACATGGGCGATAATCTGGTCGGGCAGGTAATGCACATTGACCACGGCGCGGGCGACCTCGGCCGCCGCCAGCTTGTCCAGCACATGGTCGATGAGCGGCTTGCCGGCAACCGGCACCATCGGTTTCGGTATGTGGTCGGTGAGCGGCCGCATGCGGGTGCCGAACCCGGCGGCAAGGACCATGGCGGCAGTGGGGGCGGCAAGAGGGAGGGGGACAGGCATGGCATCCACATTAGCACGGCTTGGCGGCGCGAATCAGACGCACCTCCGTTCAAATGTCCGGCCTTTGCGATAGCGGCAGGACATGACGGTCACGCGACGGACCCCTCGCCGATCCATTTGTCTGAGCATGATCTTGCCCGAAAACCGATACCCGCTTTTCGGGATCATACTCTAAAGATCGACGATAAAAGCGTCGGGATTGGCGCGGGCGCGCTTCTTGCGGTCGCTGTGCTTGAGGAAATAGACGCCGAGCTGCTCGCCGTTGACCCAGGCCAGTTCGCAGCGGCGATAGGCCAGCCCGGTGGACGACAGCAGCAGGAAAAATTCCTTCAGGTTAAGCCCTTCGACCGACCCCCCGACCGTGATGCGGGCGCCGGTCTCGGACACGTCCTCCACCGTGCAGCCGCGCCGCCAGGTGCCGTCAATGCCCATGATATGCGCGTTGAGGCCATGCTCGAACGTGATGCGTTCGGCTTTCCGTCGCTCCCCGCCCATTGATGGTCCTCCGCGATCCTCCGCCGGCCGGATAGGTTAGGCTAGCACGGTGAACAACGGGTAAACCGCGAATCGCGTTTTCCGCTTCTGACGGAGCCAGAAGCGGATCTCTAAATTATTGTTTTGATGCGTTTTCTTAACCCGAGTCCTCGCTCGAAAACGCTTCAACGGCCGGGCGCCGGCACGCGCGCGGCGTACCAGTCGCGCACCTCGTGCAGCGCCGGATGGGCCAGCGAGCGCTTGAGATAGGTCCAAACGCGCGGCTGGTGGCGCAGATAATGCGGCTTGCCGTCGCGCCGGTTGAGCCGGGCGAAGGTACCGAGCAGCCGCGTGTTGCGCTGCGCCGACATGATGGCATAGCTCTCGGCGAAGGCGGCGGCGTCGAAGCCGGGGTCGGCCTTGAGGCGGGCGCGGCTGTAGCGCACCAGGCCCGCGATTTCGAGGTCCTCGGGGACATCGACGCGGGCATCCTGCAACAGCGACACCAGATCGTAAGCCGCCGGCCCCCGCACGGTATCCTGAAAGTCGATGACGCCGACGCGGGCCAGCCCCTCGCGGGCGCCGCACCAGATCAGGTTGGGCGAGTGATAGTCGCGCAGCACCCAGGTGGTCGCCATCCCGGCGATCCGGCCGATCAGGAGTTCGCGCCACAGGTCGAAGAAATCGGCGCGCGTGCGCGGGCCGACGGCGACGCCACGGTCGGGCAGATACCAGTCGAGCATCAGGCTGACCTCGACCAGCATGGCATCGACGTCGAACGGCGGGATCGCATGGCTGTGGGCCGGCAGCGGTAGCGGCAAGGTATCCGGCAGATTGAGGCCGTGCAGCGCCGCCAGCCAGTCGGTCGCCGCCTCATAGCGCTCGCGGATCGGTGCCGGCGGAATGCCGACGACGACCGGATCGCTGCCGAGATCCTCGGTGACGAGAAAGCCATGATCGAGGTCGGCGTGGCGGATCGCCGGCGCGCTGAAGCCGCGCGCGCGCAGGCCGTTGGCGATTGCCACGAACGGCCGGACGTCTTCGGCCAGATGCACCGCCTGACTATACGACTTGCCGTCATGGACTGGCGGCCCGTCGGGACGACGCGGCGAATTCATCAGGATCAGGCTCTCGCCGTCATGGGCGAGCCGGGCATAGGAGCGCGTCGAGGCGTCGCCCGCCATCCGGGTGCGGCGCGCCCGGCCAAGCCCTGCGCCCTCCAGAAACCGCCGCAGCATATCGAGCCGCGCCGCCTGCGCCGCCGCCGCCCCGAAGCCGGTGACGGTGGCGACACGGGTGCCCTCGCCGCCCCCGGCATCATGGCGCAACGCCACATCGAGGCGGTCGGCGGGCAGCGCGGCTGCGGCGCGCTCCGGCCACTCGATCAGCGTCACCGTATCTTCCGGCCATGGCGACAGGCCGATCTCGTCCAGTTCGCTGTCGTCGGCGATGCGATAGAGATCGCCATGCAGCAGCGCGAACGGGGGCAGATCGTAAAGCTGCACCAGCGTGAAGGTCGGGCTTGGCACGTCGAGCGTCTCGTCGCCGGCGAGATAGCGGATCAGGGCGCGCGCCGCGGTGGTCTTGCCGGCGCCGAGGTCGCCCGACAGCGTCACGGTGTCGCCCGGCGACAGCAATAGCGCGAGATCGGCCATCAGCCGCGCGGTGTCGTCCTCGTCGGCCAGCGAAAAGACGACAGCGGCCGCGGCGCTCATTCGGCGGCGCTGCGCTGCGCGCTATGGTCGATCGGAAATTCGCAGGTCACGGTGGTGCCGCGCCCGACCTCCGAATCGACATAGACATGGCCGCCGTGCAGTTCGACGAACGAGCGCACCAGCGACAGCCCAAGCCCGGCGCCGCGATGGCGCGAGCCGTTGGCGTGGCTCTCGAACCAGTCGAACGCCTTGTCCCTGACCTCCGGCGCCATGCCGGGGCCGCGGTCGGTGACGCGGAACACGATCGCATGGGCCGAGCGAACCGCGGCCAGATCGATCGTGCTGCCCTCCGGCGCAAACCCGATGGCGTTGGCCAGGAGATTGTAGAGCACCTGCACGACGCGCGCCTCGTCGGCAACGAAGCGGTCGATACCGGGATCGACGGTGACATTCAGCGTGATGCGCTCGCGCGCCAGGCGATCCTGCACCCCGGCTCTCGCCTCCGCGATCGCCTTGCGCACCTCGACCGGGCCGAGGCTCAGCGTCATGGCACCGGCGTCGATGGTGGCAAGGTCGAGGATGTTGTTGATGATCGCCAGCAGGGCGTTGGTCGAGGCGGTGATGTAGCCGAGATACTCGGCCTGCTTCTCCGTCATCGGACCGGTCGCCGGGTCGCTGAGGAAATGCGCGAAGCCGATGATGGTGGTGAGCGGCGAGCGCAGTTCGTAGGAGACGTGGTGGACGAAATCCACCTTCATCCGGGAGGCGGCCTCCAGCGCGTCGTTGCGCTCGCGCAGCACCCGCTCGACGCTGACGCTGTCGGTGACATCCTGGAACGTCAGCATGGTGGCGCCGTCCGGCAGCGGCATGGTCAGGCAATCAAGCACCGTGCCGTCGGCCCGCTCCAGCCGGCGCGGTGGCATGGCGCGATTCTCGATGCCGGTAATCGCCTCGCGCAGCGCCTGCCAGGTGGCCTCGTCGGCGTAGAGCGGCCGGCACCACTCCTCCACCGTCGCGATATGCGGCTTCAGTTGCAGTGTCTCGGCCGGCAGGTTCCACATCCGCGCGAACGGCGGGTTGAACAGTTCGACGCGGCCGTTGCTGCCGAACACCGCGACCGCCTCGGCGAGATTGTCGAGCGTCTCGCGCTGCACCCGCAGCAGGCCGTCGTTCTGGCGGGCCAGCGTGATGCTCTCGGTGACGTCGTCGATCAGGTAGGTGACGCCGCCTTCCGGGTTCGGCGTGGTGACGATGCGCAGCATACGGCCGTCGGGCAGATACCAGGTGTCGCTGCGCGGCTCGATCGCCTGATAGGCTTCGTGCAGCTTGGCCTTCCAGGCGCGAAAGTCGGGCTGCTCGGCAATCTTGCGGGTGAGCCGCAGCCGGTCGAGCAAATCGGAATCGTAAGGCCGGGCGTCGAGGACATTGCGCTCCAGGTCCCACAGCCGGCGATAGGCGTCGTTGTAGAAGGCAAGCCGGTGCTCGCCGTCGAACACCGCAACGGCGCTCGACAACTGGTCGAGGGTACGGCGATGCGCCTCCGTCATGCGCTCCAGCGCCGCCCGCAAGCTCACCGCCTCGCTGGCATCGATGGCAAGCCCGGCGCTGCCGTGCGCGAAAGCGAGCGCGATCACGTCGAACATGCGCCGCTCGCCGTGGCTCACCACCGGCAGCCGCGCCTTGAAGCGGCCGCTCTCGGCCAGCGCGCGCGCCATCTCGGCACGGCTGGCGCTGTCGAGCAGATCGCTGTTGGCGGCCACCGCCTCAAGCGGCGAGGCGGCATCGGCGGCTTCGGCATAAGCCTCATTGGCGAAATCGAGCGCGCCGTCGTCGCGGCTGACCCACAGCGGACATGGCAGCGCGGCCGCAAAGGCGCGCAATGTCGCGGTCTCGGCCATCAGCCGCCTCTCGCGCGCGATGCTTTCGGCGAGATCGCGCCGCACGCCGCCGAGGTCGCGGATGCGCACCACCGCCTGGCCGCCGATGGCGCGGCCAAACGCTTCGACCAGCCGCCCGGCGGCGGTCGCCATCTGCAACGAAAATCCTTCGCCCGACTGGCGCAGCGCGGCGACCGCCCGCTCCATCCGCACCGCCTGCTCGGGCAGCAGCCAACTGCCGAAGGCCAACAGCCGCTGCGGCGGATCAAGCGGGGCGTGCTGTGGGGCAAGCAATGCGAGGTCGCCGGAGATGTGAGCGCGATCCGAGCCGGCCGGCCAGGCCACCAGCACCTGCGGCTCGGCGAACAACAGCGCGCGGGTGCGGTCGGCATCGGCTTGCAGCGCCTGAAGGTCGGCGCGCAGCCGCGCTTCGGTCGCAGCGGCCCGGTTGCGCGTGCGCATCAGCAGGATCGCGGCGAGAATCGAGAAGCCGAGAATGCCGCCGGCGGTGGCGAGCGCCGCCCATTCCTGCCGCGACATCCCGCCAAGCACGGCGGACGCCTCCGCCGCCTGTGCCGAGGCGCCGATCAGCACCACGCCGAGCGCCGCCAGCACGCCGCGCGTCAGCGCGCTGCACGACAGCAAGGCCCGACGGATGGTTGCGGTCTCGCCCGACATCAATGCCCCGATCAGAACGGATACGGCCGCCCGCTCCGAAGAAAACCTCGCGCCGTTCGCGAATCGTTTCACATTATCGCCAAGCGGACTCCTGGGGGTAGAGTCCAGACCGTGAACGATGGGCGGGGCGCGGAAAAAACGGAAACGTTTGACTTGGCACGCCGGCCTTGTCCGAAAACAGTTCCCGACTCTACATTCCGGTGGAGCCGAAGCCGCCACTGCCGCGCGCGGTGGCATCGAGTTGAGCGACCACCGTGAAACGTGCCTGCACCACGGGCGCGATCACCATCTGCGCGATGCGCTCGCCGCGGCGCACGACGAACGGCGCCTCGCCGTGATTGATCAGCGGCACGCCGATCTCGCCGCGATAATCGGCGTCGATGGTGCCGGGCGCGTTGAGCACGGTGACGCCGAAGCGCACCGCCAGCCCGGAGCGCGGCCGCACCTGCGCCTCGAACCCGGCCGGCAGCGCCAGCGCCAGCCCGGTC
>JBARWE010000061.1:0-6036 GCA_049646625.1 Xanthobacteraceae bacterium | reverse complement strand
CGCGCGATCAAGGAGGCACGCCAATTCCTCGCGGAGGTGTTGACTGAGCTCGGGTTGATGGCCTCCTTTCATGATCGCAGTGCGGCGGAGATCGATCGCATCATCGAGGCCTGCATCGACGGTTTCCAGGACTCCATGCAGCGTCAGACGCTCAATGACGATGTGCCATTTTAGGTGCGTTGATGATCGATCTCAACCACGGATCAGGCTTCCAGTACGCACGACCGGACCGACCGCCGGGTGTCGCCATTGCCGTCAATGCTGTGATTGACGCCGCGCTTGTGGAGCGCAACCGCGCTGAGCCACCGCGACACTACGTCGGCACGTCCGGAGTGGGACGCGAGTGTCCGCGGCAGATTCAGTATGACTATCTTGGCGTCCCCAAGGACGAAGGCCGAGACTTCGAGCCGAACACGCTACGCATCTTTGAGGTCGGGCACCGCGCCGAGGACATGGTCGCCGCGTGGCTGCGCGCTGCGAAGTTTGACCTGCGCACCGCCCGCTCCGACGGCCAGCAGTTCGGTTTCTCGGCTCTGAACGGGCGCTTTCGTGGTCACATCGACGGCTGCCTGGTCAGCGGCCCGGTCGCCATGGAATTCCCGGCACTGTGGGAGAACAAGGCGCTCGGCGCCGCCTCGTGGAAGGAGGTGGTCAAGCGCGGCGTCGTTCTGGCAAGGCCGGTCTATGCGGCGCAGATCGCGCTCTATCAGGCCTATCTCGACCTGCCTTATCCTGCGCTGTTCACGGCGCTCAACCGCGACACGCTGGAGCTCCACTGCGAACTCGTGACCTTTGACGCTGCGCTCGCACAACGCGCAAGCGACCGCGCGGTGCAGGTCGTTCGCGCGAGCGCGACCGAAGAGCTGCTGCCGCGCGCGGTCATCGACAGGACCTCCGCTATCTGTCGCGGCGGGCGAAGCGCCGGCGAGTGGCACCCGCCTTGCGCCTGGCAGGATCGCTGCTGGAAGGCCAATGAAATGCGCTCTCTCACAATCGATTTGAATGGAACTCCGATCGATCTTCAATATTTTTGCGCGCAAGCATATGAAAACTGATCGGCGACGTTATGGAGGAAAGCTCCTGCATCGATCTCAACGAGGTCTGGCAGCCGCCGGTCCGGCATGATCTCGACGACATCCGCGAGCGGCTCTGTGCCACGGCAGCCGAATGGCTGCCGCAATTGTTTCCGCAGGCGCGGCTGTCGCCCGACCACAAAACATTGCACTGCGCCGATCTATCGGGACGCGCACCGCGCAACGCGGGCTCCTGTGTCATTCACCTGCGTGGCCCGCGTGCTGGCTGGGGATATGATCACGCAACCGGCGAGAGCGCAGGTCCGATCGATCTGATTCACTACGGTACGGGGCTCACGCCCCCGGCGCTGTTCGAGGAAGCCGCGCGCCATGCCCGGCTGGACCGGCCGGCGCCAGCGCGATCCGCGGCGGCCGCGCCCGATCACAGTCACGAGATCACCCGCATCCTGGCTAGCTGCGTGCCGCTCGCCGGCACTGTGGCCGCGGTCTATCTGCAAGCACGCGGTCTACACGATCCCGCTTCGCCCGACCTTCTGTTCAATCCGGATCTGGCCGACTTCAACACGCGCCGCGGCTGGTCCGGCATGGTGGCGCGCGTGCGCGATGGCGCGGGCGAGCCAACCGGCGGCATCCATCGCACGTTCCTGCTCGACGGCGGTTCGGGGAAGGCTCCGGTCGGCAAGAAGATGCTCGGCCCGATCGCCGGCGGGTCGGTGCGGCTCTCACCCATACCGGAGGACGGTCACCTCGGTATCGCCGAGGGCATCGAGACTGCGTTGTCGGCGCAGGCGATCTTCGGTGTTCCGACCTGGGCTGCATTGTCCGCCGACGGGCTGCGGCGCTGGGAATGGCCAGCTAACACTAAGCAGATCACCGTCTTCGCTGACGCCGGTGACACGGGCATCCAGGCCGCCACAGCCCTGGCGGAGCGGCTGAACATCGCCGGCATCCCGAACCGTATCGTCCACCCGCTTCATGGCGACGATTTCAATGACGATCTGCGTCACGGCGTAACGGCAGCCGGTTATGAGCATAACATGTCGCGGCCGGCACCGTTTCCTGATTCCGCAGCGCCCGTCACCGTCGCCGAATTCGAAACCGCCGCGCGCGGCCTGACCAGGCCGCCCGATATCGCGGTGCTGGGTGCTTTGCTTGGTCAGCTGGTCACGGCGCGGCTGGAACCGTTGCCCGAGCGTCAGGTGCTGGCGGCGATCAAAATCGCCACCGGCATCGCGGTTTCCATCCTCGAGAAGCAGGTCGGCGAATTGCGTCGCCGGCTGAATGCGACAGGGGACATCCACCGGCAGCCAGTTCGACCACGATGGGCCGCCCAGCTCCGTCTCGATCTTGCCGGCACGCCCGAGCGCAACGAAGCCAACGTCATCACCGCGCTGTCGAACGACGAGGTCTTCGCCGGCACGCTGATGTTCGATGAATTCCGTCAGGAGATTTTGGTTATGCGCGCGCTTCCTTGGGAGCAAGCTTCAAGCCTCCCACGGGCGTGGAGCGAAGTTGACGATGTGCGCTGCGCTGAATGGCTGCAGCACCGGGAAATTAACGTCAACCCAATCACGGTCAGCCATGGCATCAATGCAGTCGCAAGAGAGATGCCCATCCACCCGGTACGCGACTATCTCAACAGTGTCTGCTGGGATGGTACGTCGCGCCTGGAACACTGGCCGATTGTCTATCTGGGCGCCGAGGATACATCGCTCAATAGGGTATTCGGCGCGCGCTGGATGATCTCGGCGGTGGCGCGTGTCATGCAGCCAGGGGTCAAGGCGGATCACATGCTGATCCTCGAGGGGCCGCAGGGCACGAAAAAGTCGAGCGCCATCAAGACGCTCGCTGGTACGGGGTGGTTCACGGACGAGATTGCCGAGATTGGCAGCAAAGACGCAGCCCAGCAGATGCGCGGCATCTGGATCATCGAGATCGCCGAGCTCGACGCGATCAGTCGCGCTGAGGTTTCGCGCATCAAGGCGTTCCTGACCAGGACGACCGACCGCTATCGGCCACCGTATGAACGCTACATCGTCACGATACCACGCCAGTGTGTGTTCGCCGGCAGCGTTAACCCGGAAACCTATCTGCGCGACGAGACCGGCAATCGCCGCTTCTGGCCGGTGCGTTGCGGGAACATCGACCTCGACGCACTGGTGCGCGACCGCGACCAGCTCTGGGCGGAAGCCGTCGCGCTATACCGAGAAGGCGCCATCTGGTGGCTCGACGAGCCGGAACTGGTCGCCTCCGCTAAAGCTGAGCAAGACCAGCGCTACTACGCGGATGCCTGGGACACGCGTATCGACCGCTGGCTCGTCTACGAGCGGCGGCAGGTCAATCGCGGGTATGGAAGCTGTGACGATTGGCGCGATGAGGAGGTTGAGCGGCAAAATCCGCTGACCGATATCTCGGTCGGCGAAATCCTCGAAGGTGCTCTTGGCATTGAGCTGGCGCGGTGGACACGGGTCGATCAAATGCGGGTCACAGCATATCTGAAAGCGCGAAACTGGCGGCGCTACCAGGCACGAACCGGGACCGGACGGAAGTCTCTGCGTGAATGGAGATATCGTCGATAGAACAGCAGCCATCGAATTGGCGCAATCTGGAACCGAACGGCCGTGCTATACTGAAACTCACGATTGGAGGTCTGAGATGTCATACTACTTTGCAAAAACATTAAATGTTCCATTCGATCAGGCAGTCGAAATTACGATTGCAGCGCTCAAGCAGCGCGGTTTCGGCGTGCTGACGCGGATCGATGTCAAGAGCACACTGAAAGAAAAGCTCGACGTCGAATTTCGGCCCTATGTTATTCTTGGCGCCTGCAATCCGCGTATGGCTCATCAGGCACTCCAGGCAGAAGACAAGATCGGCACAATGTTGCCGTGTAACGTTATCGTCCAGGAATTGGATGGGAAAAGCGAAGTCGCCGCAGTAGATCCTGTCGCGTCGATGCAGGCTATTGACAACGACACGCTGGCTGCGATCGCCATGAAGGTTCGAGACGAGCTCAAGGCCACCATTCAATCGCTCTAGGTCATCTGGCGGAGGCCAATATGGGACATGGATACGGCTCGCATTGGGGAATGATGGGTTGGGGAAACGGTGGATTCTGGCCCGTTGGAATGATCATCTGGCTCGTCGTTATTATAGCGTTCATCGCCTTGGTTAGTTGGGCGGTAAGCATGCTCTCCTCGCGTGGTCGTTATGCCGATACGCGTAGAACCTCAGCACTCGACACGCTCGAACAACGCTACGCTCGCGGCGAAATCGGCCGTGGTGAGTATCTACAAAAGAAGAACGATATTCTGAGCCGCTGAGCTCTGGCTTGGATCATAACTAATGGAGACACCGAATGCTGACGCGCCGCGCCTTTGTAGTTGGTTCCGCGCTTGTCGGCGCGGGAGCTTCATGGGTGGAGATTTCGGCAGCCGAAACCCGCCGAGCGGCGACGCCATTGCCAATCCCGCGTCTGATCGATACACGCGCAAACGGCGGAAAGGTATCCCTGACGATTGGCTCTGGCATGCACGCTTTTTGGCCCGGGATGGAGGTCAAGAGCTTTGGCTACTCTGCCCCAGTCCTCGGGCCAGCTCTGCGCCTTCGACGTGGAGAAACCACAGAAATTTCTTTTGAGAATAAGATGGATGAGCCGACAACGGTGCACTGGCACGGCGTACTCATTCCTGGCTCGGTCGACGGCGGCCCCCATAACCTGATCCGACCAGGGCAGAGCTGGACTGCGCGTCTCAGTATTGATCAGCCCGAGACCACCGCATGGTTTCATCCACATCCGCATGGCGCAACCGCATCTCAGGTCTATTGGGGGCTGGCGGGACTGCTGCTGATCGAGGACGCATCCGGCGAGCGCTTGGGATTGCCGCGTAACTATGGCGTCGACGATATACCACTCGTCATTCAAGACCGGGTTATCGGAAGAGGCGGCTCTCCGGTTTACGATCCCGGTCCGATGGACGTAATGGCAGGCTATCGGGGAGATGTCTTTATCGTCAATGGCGTTGTTGCTCCAACTGCTCGTGTGCCGGCCGGTATTGTGCGGCTTCGATTTGTGAATGGCGCCAATGCGAGATTTTTTGATCTGCGGTTTTCTGATTCTCGAACTTTCAATGTTATTGGTTCGGACGGCGGCTATCTGCCCGTTCCGGTGCCATTGCAAAGATTGCTATTCGCTCCAGGGGAGCGTTACGAAGTTCTTGTCGATTTCAGCGATGGCCGACAAGTGACACTTTTAACTGGGCCTGACCGAAATCTGCCAATGATGGGCATGATGATGGGTGGTGCCATGCCGGCAGATGGCGGAAATCTCTTGACCTTTGAGGTCGATACATCGCTTCCGGTATCGGCGAAAGCACTCCCGGGCGCGCTGGTATCAGTACCTGCGATCGATCGAGCAAACATCGTAAAAACTCGGCAGTTTATGCTCAACGATATGATGATGGGCAGCGGGATGATGATGGGCGGCCGTGGTGGCTCGATCATGGCGATCAACGGAAAGCCGTTCGAGATGGACCGCATCGACGTGAGTACAAAAAGAGGCACCATCGAATTGTGGCAGATTGAATCCCGGATGATGGGCCATCCTTTCCATGTGCATGGAACGCAATTTCAGATTCTTTCCATGGATAAACAAAGGCCGCCCGCGCACATGCAGGGCTGGAAGGATACAGTGATCGTGGCGCGGGAAGCCGAAATACTGGTGCCTTTTTCGCAACCAGCATCCGCTGATGCGGCATTTATGTTTCACTGCCACATCCTTGAACATGAGGATGCCGGCATGATGGGACAATACATCTGCGCCTGACAATCCGATTCGCGGTGTCACCAACCTCGTTGGTGTCACCAACCTCAAGCTGGGGTTGGTGACACGAAAACTGCTTTGAAAACAACGGTGTCACCAACGTCACCAACGGTCTGGAGAGTCATACGTGAGAATGGATGCGTTATGAGCGAAATCCATTCTCCTATAGAGAATGTTTGC
>JBARWE010000060.1:0-48599 GCA_049646625.1 Xanthobacteraceae bacterium | reverse complement strand
ACGCTGGACGGCGCGACGAGCTGGCAACGCTTCCGCTACGTCCCCTATCCGCTGCTGACGCCGATCATCGCCGTGGTGATGACGTTCTCGGTGCTGTTCACCTTCACCGACTTCCAGCTGATCTGGGCATTGACCCGCGGCGGCCCCGTCAACGCCACGCATCTGATGGCGACCTTGAGCTATCAGCGCGGCATCCTGTCGGGACGATTGGGGGAGGGCGCGGCGATCGCCACAGCGATGATCCCGTTCCTGCTCGCGGCGATCGCGATTTCGTGGTTCGGCATGCAGCGGCGCAAGTGGCAGCAGGGGAACGACAATGACTGACCGCCTGATGCAGAAGGCCCCGGCCCAGCCACTCGCCAAGAACGACGACACGGAGGGCATGAGCTATCTCGAAAGCCTGCCGCAGCGTCTGATCACGCTTTATCTGCCGCTGTTTATCCTCGTCGTCATCCTGCTGTTTCCGTTCTACTGGATGGCGATCACGTCGATCAAACCCGACGAACAACTGATCGACATGGAGACCTACAATCCGTTCTGGGTTGTCGCGCCGACCTTCAAGCACATCACAAAACTGTTGCTTGAGACACAGTATCCGCGCTGGCTGTGGAACACGATGTATGTGGCGACCGGCGCCACGTTCCTGTCGATCCTTGCCAGCGTGCTGGCGGCCTATGCCATCGTCCGGCTGCGCTTCAAGGGGTCGGATGCGGTCGGAGCGGCGATCTTCCTCGCCTATCTGGTGCCGCCGGCGATCCTGTTCATTCCGCTCGCCTCGGTGATCCAGGCTTACGGCCTGTTCGACTCGCCGCTGTCGCTGATCCTGGTTTATCCGACGCTGCTGATCCCGTTCTCGACCTGGCTGCTGATGGGCTATTTCCGCACCATCCCGTTCGAGCTTGAGGAATGCGCGCTGATCGACGGCGCCTCACGTTGGCAGATCCTGACCAAGATCGTCATCCCGCTGTCGGTGCCGGGACTGATCTCGGCGTTCATCTTCTGCTTCACGCTGTGCTGGAACGAGTTCATCTACGCGCTGACTTTCCTGCAATCGACGCCGAACAAGACGGTGCCGGTCGCCATCGTCAACGAGTTCGTCGACGGCGACATCTACAAGTGGGGTTCGCTGATGGCCGGCGCGCTGATCGGCTCGCTGCCGCTGGTGATCCTCTATGCCTTCTTCGTCGAGCACTACGTCTCGGCGATGACCGGCGCGGTGAAGGAATAATAGAGAGCCATTATGAAGTCGTCATGCCCGCATGTGGTTCGCGGGCATGACGTCTTGGCAGCTCCCTCCCTTTATCCCTCCCCCGCTTGCGGGGGAGGGTAGGCGAGGGTGGGGTGGATGTAGGGAGAGTGACGTTGCATATTCTCGTTCTCGGCGCCGCCGGCATGATCGGCCGCAAGCTGGTCGCGCGGCTGGTCGGTGACGGCCGGCTAGGCGAAGCCGCCATCACCAGACTGACCTTGCAGGACGTGGTGGCGCCGCGCGCGCCGGAGGGCGTCAGCTTTCCGGTCACAACTGTCGCCGGCGACTTTGCCGTGCCGGGTTTCGCCGACAAATTGGTGGCGGAGCGGCCCGACGTGATCTTCCATCTCGCCGCCATTGTCTCGGGCGAGGCTGAACTCGATTTCGACAAGGGCTACCGCATCAACCTCGATGGCACGCGGATGCTGCTCGATGCCATCCGCGCGATCGGCGATGGCTACAAGCCGCGCGTGGTGTTCACCTCGTCGATCGCGGTGTTCGGCGCGCCGTTCCCGGACGCGATCACCGATGAATTCTTCCACACCCCGCTCTTGAGCTATGGCACGCAGAAGGCGATCGGCGAACTGCTGCTGGCCGACTATTCGCGCCGCGGCTTTCTCGACGGCATCGGCATCCGGCTGCCGACCATCTGCATCCGCCCCGGCGCGCCGAACAAGGCGGCCTCCGGTTTCTTCTCCAACATTCTGCGCGAGCCGCTGGCAGGCGAGGGCGCGGTGCTGCCGGTCTCCGAGGATGTGCGGCACTGGCATGCCTCGCCACGCTCGGCGGTCGGCTTCCTCATCCATGCCGGCACCATGGACCTTGCCGCCGTCGGCCCGCGCCGCAACCTCACCATGCCGGGGCTGTCGGCCACTGTCGGCGAGCAGATCGCCGCGCTGCGCCGGGTGGCGGGCGACAAGGTGGTGGCACGCATTCGCCACGAACCCGACCCGTTCATCATCGGCATCGTCGCTGGCTGGCCGCGCAACTTCGCCGCAACCCGCGCCCGCGAACTCGGCTTCACCACCGTGGAAAAGACGTTTGACGACATCATCCGCATTCATATCGAGGACGAGTTGGGCGGAACCTTCGTGGCGTAGATCTGACCCCTGGCGTCATTGCCGGACTTGATCCGGCAATCCATCGTCTTTGAAAGATGGGCACGCGGGTCAAGCCCGCGTGCGAACTCCATGTCTTGGCGGCCCTCCTTTTATCCTTCCCCGCGCGCGGGGAAGGGCAGGGTGGCGTGGCCGCGAATCCTCTTGCACCGCCGCAAAACTTGCCCCAAACCACTCCCAGCGATATGGGCGCCGCCTGGGGGCGGCCCACAGGATCAAGCGAGGAGCATGAGCCATGACAGCCAGCATCGTAGGGTGGGCGCATACGCCCTTCGGCAAGTTCGACACCGAAACGGTCGAAAGCCTGGTGGTGAAGGTGGCAAACGAGGCGCTGGCCGATGCCGGCATCGCCGCCGCCGACGTCGATGAGATCGTGCTCGGCCATTTCAATGCCGGCTTCTCGCCCCAGGATTTCACCGCCGCGCTGGTGTTGCAGGCCGATCCCGCCCTGCGCTTCAAGCCCGCTACGCGCGTCGAGAATGCCTGCGCCACCGGCTCCGCCGCCGTGCAGCAGGGCATCAAGGCGATTGCCGCCGGCAGCGCCCGCTTCGTACTGGTGGTCGGCGTCGAGCAGATGACCCGCACCCCGGGGCCGGAGATCGGCAGGAATCTGTTGCGCGCCTCGTATCTGGTCGAGGACGGCGAGACGCCGGCGGGCTTCGCCGGTGTGTTCGGCAAGATCGCGCAGGCCTACTTCCAGCGCTACGGCGACCAGTCCGACGCGCTCGCCATGATCGCCGCCAAGAACCACAAGAACGGCGTCGCCAATCCTTACGCGCAGATGCGCAAGGATTTCGGCTACGAGTTCTGCCGCGCCGAGAGCGAGAAGAACCCGTTCGTTGCCGGCCCCTTGAAGCGCACCGATTGCTCGCTGGTGTCGGACGGCGCCGCGGCGCTGGTCCTGACCGACAGCGAGACCGCCAAGACGATGGGTAAAGCGGTAAATTTCCGCGCCACCGCGCACGCGCAGGACTTTCTGCCGATGTCGAAGCGCGACATCGTCGACTTCGAGGGCTGCACGGTCGCGTGGCAGCGCGCGCTGGCGGCCGGCGGCGTGACGCTGGCCGACCTCTCCTTCGTCGAGACGCATGACTGCTTCACCATCGCCGAACTGATCGAGTACGAGGCGATGGGGCTGACCGAGAAGGGCAAGGGCGCCCGCGCCATCAAGGAAGGCTGGACCCAGAAGGACGGCAAGCTGCCGATCAATCCGTCCGGCGGGCTGAAGGCCAAGGGGCATCCGATCGGCGCCACCGGCGTATCGATGCATGTCATGAGCGCGATGCAGCTTACCGGCCAGGCGCCCGAGGGCATGCAGCTTAAGGATCCGCAGTTGGCCGGCATCTTCAACATGGGCGGCGCGGCGGTCGCCAACTACGTCTCGCTGCTCGAACCGGCCAAGTAAAGGTTGCCGGCTCGGGGGGCGCCATGAATATCGCCGATTGGCTTGCCGCCAGCGCGCGGCTCAATCCCGATGCGCCGGCGCTGCTCAGCGGCACGGAGATCGTGGCGGATTACGCCGCGTTCGCCCGCCGCGCCGCTGCTGTCGGCCACCATCTTGCGACAAAGCATGGTGTTGCGCCCGGCGACCGCGTGGCGCTGTTCGCGCACAACGCCACGCAATATCTCGAATGCCTTTACGGCGTGTGGTGGATCGGCGCCGTCGTCATTCCGATCAACGCCAAGCTGCACGGCCGCGAGGCGGCGTGGATCTGCGCAAACGGTGGTGCAAAACTCGCCTTTGTCTCCGCCGACACCGCCGCGCCGCTCAATGATGCGAGTGCGGAATTGCAAAGCCCACTGCCGCTTCTCGCCATCGATGACGATGCCTTCGGCCGCATCGCGGCAAGCGGTGAGGGTGCCGCGCGGCCGGCGCCGCGCGAGGACGACGATCTGGCGTGGCTGTTCTACACCTCCGGCACCACCGGGCGCCCCAAGGGCGTGATGCTGAGCCACGGCAATCTCATCGCCATGTCGCTGTGCTATCCGACCGATGTCGATAGCGTGGCGCGTGAGGATGCCGCGCTTTACGCCGCCCCTCTGTCGCACGGCGCGGGGCTGTACAACTTCATCCATGTGCGCATGGCGGCGCGCCATGTGGTGCCGTCGTCCGGCGGTTTTGAACCGGACGAAGTGCTCGATCTCGCCAGGCGCCTGCGCAACGTCTCGATGTTCGCCGCCCCCACCATGGTGCGGCGGCTGGTCGATGCCGCGAAAGCGCGCGGTGAGGATGGCGACGGCATCAAGACCATCGTCTATGGCGGCGGGCCGATGTATCTCGCCGACATCCGCGACGCCATCACCACCATGGGCCAGCGCTTCGTGCAGATCTATGGGCAGGGCGAATCGCCGATGACGATTACCTCGCTGCCGCGCGCCTTTCATGCCGACACCGAACATCCGCGCTATCTGGAGCGTCTCGCTTCGGTCGGCGTGGCGCAGAGCATGATCGAGGTACGCATCACGGGAGCGAACGGCGAGGTGCTGCCGGCCGGCGAGACCGGCGAGATCGAGGCCAAGGGGCCTCCGGTGATGCTTGGCTACTGGAACAACCCGGAGGCCACTGCCGAGGCGCTGCGCGGCGGCTGGCTGCGCACCGGCGACGTCGGGCGGCTCGATGGCGATGGCTTTCTCACGCTGTCGGACCGCTCCAAGGATGTCATCATTTCCGGCGGCACCAACATCTATCCGCGCGAGGTCGAGGAGGCGTTGCTGACGCACGACGCCGTGCACGAGGTGTCGGTGATCGGCGTGGCCGACCCCGAATGGGGCGAGAACGTCGTTGCCTGTGTGGTGCTGCGCCAGGGCGCCAGCGCGACCGATGCCGCGCTCGACGCGCATTGCCTCGCCACCATCGCGCGCTTCAAGCGGCCCAAGCGCTATGTCTTTCTCGATGCGCTGCCCAAGAACAATTACGGCAAGGTGCTGAAGACGGCGCTGCGCGAACGGCTGGGCAGCAAGGGCTGACCGTTCGCGAACCGTGGCGCGTTGCGGGCCGTCGGCGGACCGTCACGCCACAGCGACGGCTTCCCGCGCCGGCCGGTCGCGGCCAAGCGAGACCACGACGAGGGCTGCAATCAGGCACAATGCACCGGCGGCGAAGAACGCCGGCAGATAGCTTGCGAGATAGGTGCGCGAGGCGCCGGCCGCGAAGGCGATGGTCGCGGCGCCAAGCTGGTGGCCGGCAAAGATCCAGCCGAACACCAGGTTGGCCTTTTCGGGGCCGAAGCGCGCCACCGTCAGCCGCACCGTCGGCGGCACGGTGGCGACCCAGTCGAGGCCGTAGAAGATCGCGAACAGCGACAGCCCGTAGAGCGAGAAGTTGGTGAACGGCAGCGCGATCAGCGACAGTCCGCGCAGGCCGTAATACCAGAACAGGAGCTTGCGGTTGTCGTAGCGGTCGGACAGCCAGCCCGAACCGATGGTGCCGGCGAAGTCGAACAGCCCCATCACCGCGAGCAGTGTCGCCGCCGCCGGCGCCGCCATGCCGTAATCGGAGCAGAACGGAATGAAGTGGGTGTGGATCAGCCCGTTGGTGCTGGCGCCGCAGATGAAGAAGGTGAAGAACAGCACCCAGAACAGCGGCTCGCGCGACGCCTCGCGCAACGCGCTGAAACTCGCGGCGAAGATTGAGCCGGTGGTCTGCGGCGCGGCCGGCTGCGGCGCGCTCTCGCTCTCGCCGAACGCGCGCAAGCCGAGATCGGACGGCCGGTCGCGCATCAAGAGCAGCACCGCGATGGTGGCGACGACCAGCCCGACGCAAACTACCGACAGCGCCAGCCGCCAACCGTAGAGATCGGTCAGCCAGGCGAGCAGCGGCAGGAAGGCGAGCTGCCCGGTGGCCATGCTTGCGGTCAGGATACCGACGACGAGGCCGCGATGTGTCGCGAACCAGCGCGCCGCCACCGTGGCGCCGAGCACCAGCGCGGTCATCCCGGTGCCGAAGCCGACGACGAAACCCCACAGCACCACCAGTTGCCACAGGTCGGTCATGCCGAGCGAGGCGACGAGGCCGATCGCGACCAGCGCCAGCGCAGCCGCGGTGACGTTGCGTAGGCCGTAGCGGTTGAGCAGTGCGGCGGCGAACGGTGCCATCAGCCCGAACAGCAGGAGGCGGATCGCCAGCGCCGCCGAGATGTCGGCGGTAGACCAGCCGAATTCCTGTTCCAGCGGCCGGATGAACACGCCCGGCGCGCCGACCGCACCGGCGCTGACCAGCGAGGTGAGGAAGGTGACGGCGATCATCACCCAGCCGTAGTGGAGATTGCGGCGGGCGAGCGTTGCGGAGAGCCAGTCGGAGACCATCGGGCACCTTGACGAGGCGAAAAAAGCCGCGCGCGAAATGACGGCGCACGGCGGCATATTGAATGACAAACATCATATCAAGAATACCGCGCCGGAGCAATTGCCCCTGATGCGCCGGGCCGCATGGCGGCTCTGCACGGTGCGCGCACGGAACTGGCGTGCCGGCTCCGCTGCTGCGCACTGCGTGTATGCCGTAGCGGTCGTTGAGCGGCTGAGGTTCGACGTTGCGGGATGCGGCGCAAAGGGTGTATTGAATATTATATGATGTCAATCATTTAGCACGAGCCGCGATGCGCTATTCCAGGGAGCACAAGGCGGAGACCCATGCGCGGATCGTGCGCAAGGCCTCGGTGCTGCTGCGCGAGCGGGGCGTCCACGGCGTCGGCGTCGCCGAATTGATGAAGGAGGCCGGCCTCACCCATGGCGGCTTCTATGCGCATTTCGCCTCGCGCGACGCGCTGCTGGTCGAAGCGGTGGCGCATGCCATGGACCGTTCGATCGGGTATTGGCGCAAGACCACCGAGGCGGAGCCGGGGCAGGCGGGACTTGCCGCCATCGTCGATGCGTATCTGACGCCGGCGCATCGCGACGATCCAGGCTATGGCTGCGCCATCGCCGCGCTCGGCGCCGAGATTGCCCGCGAGGGCGCGGACGCCCGGCGCATGTTCGCCGCCAAGCTGGAAGAGATGGTCTCGGTGTTGGCCGCGGAGATCGAGGGGGCGAGTGCGCCGGCGGCGCGTAGCGCAGCCATCGCCACGCTGGCCCAGAT
This sequence comes from Xanthobacteraceae bacterium, assembly GCA_049646625.1. GTDB lineage: Bacteria > Pseudomonadota > Alphaproteobacteria > Rhizobiales > Xanthobacteraceae > PRO6. The sequence goes on along the minus strand of JBARWE010000060.1, from coordinate 41,158 downwards.
GACCGGCGCATTGGTGCTGGCGCGCGCCGCCGGAGGCGGGGTGTTCTCGAACGAAATCCTCGCGGTCGTCCGTGACCGCGCGCTGGCCGACGCAAGCCTGCCGAAGCCTGTCGCCAGGAAGCCTGTTGCCAGGAAGCCTGTTGCCAAAAAATCCATTGCTGACGCGCCCGCCGCCAAGCCGCCGCGCCGCAAGGCGAAGTCCTGAACACAGGCCGGCGCCTCGGCCGGGGTGCGCGTCACGCGTTCGGGTCGAACAGCGCGCGGTGCTGCTCGGTGACGGAGTAGATGTAATCGGCCACGGCGCGAATGCGCGCGAGATCCTTGCTGTCGGCGTGCATCAACAGCCAGAAGCTGCGCATGATCGAGGCGTGGTCCGGCAGGATCGCGACCAGGTCGCGGTGGTCCTCGGCCATGAAGCAGGGCAGCACCGCGAGGCCATAGCCGGCGACGGTGGCGTTGAACTGGGCGATGATGTTGGCGCTGCAGAAACTGGCGCGAATCTTCGATGAGATTTGCGGCAGGTAGGCCAGTTCCGGCGTGTACAGGAGATCGTCGATATAGCCGACGAAGCGGTGCACCAGCAGATCCTCGCGCCGCCGGATCGGCTTGTGCCGGGCGAGGTAGGCAGGCGAAGCGTAGAGTTGCAGGCGATAGTCGATCAGCTTGCGGCCGACGATGCGGCCCTCCTTGGGTAGCGTCAGCCCGATGGCGATATCGGCTTCGCGCTGCGACAGGCTGAACACATGCGCGGTGGCGACGAGCTGGATTTCGAGGTCGGGATGCTGATCGGCGAAATGCACCAGGCGCGGCGCGAGAAACGTGCTGCCGAAGCCGTCCGGCGCGCCGATCCGCACCGCGCCCGACAGATGCGCGCGGGAGTCGCCGACCACGCTCTGGTCGGCGATCACGGTGGATTCGATTGATTCCGCGCTCTCGGCGATGCGGCGCCCCGCTTCGGTCAGGACGTAGCCGGTCTTGCGACGGTCGAACAGTTTTGCGGACAGGTCGCGCTCCAGCCGGGTGATGCGCCGCACCACCGTGGCGTGATCGACCCCGAGATACTTGGCGGCGCTGGACACCGTGCCGCGCCGGGCGATCGCCAGCACATAGCGGAAGTCGTTCCAGTCAATATTGAGATACCGTTTCGGCATTTCTGCACAATTGTTGCGCGCTTTTATGGGGTTGATTATGGTGAAATGCAAGAACAGAGAGAAGCCAGATCAATCTGGGAGGACGTGATGCGGACCATCGGACATTTTATTGGCGGCAAGCATGTCGAGGGCAAATCCGGGCGATTTGCTGATATTTACCTGCCGATGACCGGCGAGGTGCAGGCCAAGGTGGCACTCGCCAGCAAGGCCGAACTGCGGGCGGCGGTGGAGAACGCCAAGGCCGCGCAGCCGGCCTGGGCGGCGACCAACCCGCAGCGCCGCGTGCGTGTGCTGATGAAGTTCCTCGAACTGGTGGCGCGCGACAACGACGCAATGGCTGAACTCCTGGCTCGCGAGCATGGCAAGACCATCCCCGACGCCAAGGGCGACATTCTGCGCGGCGTCGAGGTGGTCGAGTTCGCGCTTGGCATCCCGCACCTGATGAAGGGCGAGTACACCGAGGGCGCCGGTCCGGGCATCGATCTCTACTCGATCCGCCAACCGCTCGGCGTCGTCGCCGGCATCACCCCGTTCAACTTCCCGGCGATGATTCCAATGTGGAAGTTCGCCCCGGCGATCGCCTGCGGCAACGCCTTCATCCTCAAGCCGTCCGAGCGCGATCCCGGTGTACCGATGCGGCTTGCCGAACTGATGCTGGAAGCCGGCCTGCCGCCGGGCATCCTCAACGTCGTCAACGGCGACAAGGAGTCGGTCGACGCCATCCTCGATGATCACGACATCTCGGCCGTCGCCTTTGTCGGCTCGTCGTCGATCGCGCATTACATCTATGAGCGCGCGGCTTCCACCGGTAAGCGCTGCCAGTGCTTCGGCGGCGCCAAGAACCACATGATCATCATGCCCGACGCCGACATGGATCAGGCGGTCGATGCGCTGATCGGCGCCGGCTATGGTGCCGCCGGCGAGCGCTGCATGGCGGTGTCGGTCGCGGTGCCGGTCGGCAAGGCAACCGCCGACAGGCTGGTGGAAAAGCTCATTCCGCGCGTCGAGAGCCTGAAGATCGGCCCGTCGATCGACCCGAGCGCCGACTTCGGCCCGCTCGTCACCAAGGCGGCGCTGGAGCGCGTGCGCAATTACGTCGATGTCGGCGTGCAGGAAGGCGCCAAGCTGGTGGTCGATGGCCGCGGCTTCAAGATGCAGGGCTATGAGAACGGCTTCTATATGGGTGGCTGCCTGTTCGACAACGTGACCAAGGATATGCGCATCTACAAGGAGGAGATCTTCGGCCCCGTTCTGTCGGTGGTGCGCGCGCACGACTTCGATGAGGCGGTGGCGCTGCCCTCCGACCACGAATATGGCAACGGCGTCGCCATCTTCACCCGCGACGGCGATGCCGCGCGCGAGTTCGCCACCAAGGTCAATGTCGGCATGGTCGGCGTCAACGTGCCGATCCCGGTGCCGGTTTCTTATTACACCTTCGGCGGCTGGAAGCGCTCCGGCTTCGGTGATCTCAACCAGTATGGCCCGGACTCGGTGCGCTTCTATACCAAGACCAAGACGGTGACCTCGCGCTGGCCGTCCGGCGTCAAGGAAGGCGCCGAGTTCGCCATGCCGACGATGAAGTAAGTCGGCCGACCCGCTTCGACAATGCGAAAAGGCGTCTCCCATGGGAGATGCCTTTTACCGGACTTGACCCGAGCCTCCATCCTTTCTGACAATGATGGACGTGGCAGTGGCTTGGGCGAAACGCCCGGTACTGCGGTTGCCCTGTGACAGCGAGGCGAGAGCGATGCAGTTTGCCCTGACCGACGACCAGATCGCGGTGCGCGACATGGCGCGCGACTTTGCCGCCGAGAAAATCGCGCCGCACGCGGCCGCCTGGGACGAGCAGAAACACTTTCCCGTCGATGTGATGCGCGAGGCGGCGGCCCTCGGCATGGGCGGCATCTACATCCGCGACGATGTCGGCGGCTCGGCGCTGACCCGCTTTGACGCCGCGCTGATCTTCGAGGCTCTGGCGACAGGCTGCCCTACCACCTCCGCCTTCATTTCCATTCACAACATGGCGGCGTGGATGATCGACGCCTACGGTAGCGACGAGCAGCGCCGCAAATGGTTGCCCAAGCTCTGCACCATGGAGAGGATCGCGAGCTACTGCCTGACCGAGCCGGGGTCGGGGTCGGACGCGGCGGCGCTTCGCACCCGCGCGGTGCGCGACGGCGACCACTATGTGCTTAACGGCCAGAAGCAGTTCATCTCCGGCGCGGGGGCGGGCGACCTCTATGTTGTGATGGTGCGCACCGGCGAGGATGGCCCGCGCGGCATCTCGACCCTGATGGTGGAGGGCGATACGCCCGGCCTGTCGTTCGGCGCCAACGAGCGCAAGATGGGCTGGAACGCGCAGCCGACCCGCGCGGTGATTTTCGAAAACGCTCGCGTGCCGGTCGCCAATCGCATCGGCGAGGAAGGTATCGGCTTCAAGATCGCGATGGCCGGGCTGGACGGCGGCCGCCTCAACATCACTGCCTGTTCGATCGGCGGCGCGCAGACCGCGCTCGACAAGGCGCTCACCTATATGCGCGAGCGCAAGGCGTTCGGCAAACGGCTCGACGAGTTTCAGGCGCTGCAATTCCGCCTGGCCGACATGGCGATCGAACTGGAGGCGGCGCGGACTTTTCTGTGGCGCGCCGCCGCCGCGCTCGACCGCAAGGACGCGGACGCGACGGCGCTGTGCGCCATGGCCAAGCGCTTCGGCACCGATATCGGCTTTGCAGTCGCCAACCAGGCGCTGCAACTGCACGGCGGCTACGGCTATCTGTCGGAATACGGCATCGAGAAGATCGTGCGCGACCTGCGCGTGCACCAGATTCTCGAAGGCACCAACGAGATCATGCGTCTGATCGTGGCGCGCAAGCTGATCGAGGGCGCGCGATGACGACGGCGGCTGAGCCGGACCTGATCGTTCGCCGCGAAGGCGCCGCCGGTATTTTGCGCCTCAACCGGCCGAAGGCGATCAACGCCATCACGCTCGACATGGTGCGCGGCATGGCCGCCGCGCTCGACAGTTTCGAGGCCGATCCCGAGGTGGCTTTGGTGCTGGTCGAAGGCGCCGGCGAGCGTGGCCTGTGCGCCGGCGGCGATATCGTCGCGCTCTACGACAACGCCCTGAACGGCGGCGACTATGGCAAAGTATTCTGGCGCGAGGAGTATATTCTGAACGCCCGCATCGCGCGGTTTTCGAAACCATACGTCGCCTATATGGATGGGCTGGTGATGGGCGGCGGCGTCGGCGTGTCGGCGCATGGCAGCCATCGCATCGTCACCGACCGCACGCAGCTTGCGATGCCGGAAACCGGCATCGGCTTCTTTCCCGATGTCGGCGGCACCTGGCTGCTGGCGCGTGCGCCGGGTGAGATCGGCACCTATTTCGGGCTGACCGGCGCGGCGATGAACGGTGACGATGCGATTGCGGTGCATTTCGCCGACGTGGCCATCGCCGCCGCGCGGTGGCCGGAATTGCGTGCCGCGCTGACCGGCCTCACCTCGCGCGCCAGCACGGCGCATGTCCGTGACGCCATCGCGCAGTTTGCCGTGGCGCCAACGCCGGGACCGGCTGCGGCGGAGCGGGGGCGGATCGACCGGCTGTTTGCCTTCGAGACCATGGAGGAGATCGTCGCGGCGCTCGAAGCCGATGGCTCGGCGTTCGCGCAAGGCGCACTGAAGACACTGGCGCGCAAATCGCCGACCAGCCTCAAGGTTGCGCTCAAGCTGTTGCGGCTGGCGCGCGGGGCGTCCTCGCTGGAGGAGTGCCTGGTGCGCGAGTATCGCGCTTCGCTCGAAGTCATCGTCAGCCACGAATTCCGCGAGGGCGTGCGCGCCGCGGTGATCGACAAGGACCGCAATCCGCAATGGCAGCCGGCGCGGCTTGACGACGTCGATGAGACAATCGTGGCGCGCTATTTTGCCAACCGTGGCGCGGACGAACTCAAATTCTAGAACATAGCGGAGGATAGCCTATGGCGACGATCGGATTCATCGGGCTTGGCAACATGGGCGGGCCGATGGCCGCCAATCTGGTCAAGGCCGGTCACACGGTTAAGGGTTTCGATCTGGTCGAGGCGTCGCGTGCCGCCGCCAAGGCCGAGGGCGTCGCCATTGCGGCAAGCGCAATCGAAGCCGTCAAGGGGGCCGATGTCGTCGTCACCATGCTGCCGGCCGGCAAGCATGTGCGCGCGGTGTGGACCGAGATCGTGCCGCAGGCGGGCCGCGATGCGCTGCTGATTGACTGTTCGACCATCGATGTCGAAAGCGCGCGGGCGGCGCATGCGCTCGCCGCCAAGGCCGGGCTGAAATCGGTCGATGCCCCGGTGTCGGGCGGCGTCGGCGGCGCCAAGGGTGCGACGCTGACCTTCATGTGCGGCGGCAGCAGCGAAGCATTTGCCGCGGCGCAGCCCATTCTGGAGAAGATGGGCAAAAGAATCGTGCATTGCGGCGATAACGGCGCCGGACAGGCTGCCAAGATTTGCAACAACATGATCCTCGGCATTTCGATGATCGGCGTCTGCGAGGCCTTCGCGCTGGCCGAAAAGCTTGGGCTGTCGCATCAGGCACTGTTCGATGTGTCCTCGACCGCCTCGGGCCAGTGCTGGTCGCTGACGAGCTACTGTCCGGTGCCGGGGCCGGTGCCGGCCTCGCCCGCCAACAACGGCTACAAGCCGGGCTTTGCCGCCGCGCTGATGCTGAAGGATCTGCGGCTGTCGCAGGAAGCGGCCGGGGCGGCGGGCGCCGCGACCCCGCTCGGCCAGCATGCCGAACAGATTTACGCGGCATTCGAGGCAGCCGGCCACGGCGGCGACGACTTCTCCGGCATCATCAATCACGTCCGCGACCTCGCCACGAAAAAGTAGCTTTGCCGGGACGCTTCGCGCAGAATGCCTGCATTATAAGATACGCGGGAGGGACGCGGAGATGACGACGTTTCAGGAGGCGCGCGCGTTCCTGCTGGAGAACCGCACCAACTACGCCCGCGCGACGGCCGGCTTCCGCTGGCCAGAGCATCAGCCGTTCAACTGGGCGCTCGACTGGTTCGATGCCGATCTCGCGCGTGACCCGCACAGCCGCGATCGGCTCGCGCTGTGGATCAATGAGGCCACCGGCGAGGAAGCAAAGCTCACTTTCGCCGAACTCTCCGCGCGCTCGAACCAGACCGCCAATTTTTTGCGCGACCTTGGTTTGAGGCGCGGCGATGCGCTGCTGCTGCTGCTCGGCAACGTGGTGCCGCTGTGGGAGACCATGCTGGCGGCGATGAAGCTCGGCGTCGTCGTCATCCCGGCGAGCACGCTTCTGACCCCCGACGAGTTGCAGGACCGGCTCGACCGTGGCCACGTCAAGGCGGTGGTCGCCGCCGCCGACCAGTTGGCCAAGTTTGATGGGTTGGCCAGCGACGGTGTTTTGCGCATCGCGGTTGGAGCAAAGCGCGATGGCTGGATCGCCTATGACGGTAAAGAGGCCGCCGCCACCACGTTTGCGCCGGATGGCGTCACGCAGTCGTCCGATCCGATGCTGCTCTATTTCACCTCCGGCACCACGGCGAAGCCAAAGCTGGTGCTGCACGATCACCGCAGCTATCCGGTCGGCCATCTCTCGACCATGTACTGGATCGGCTTGCAGCCGGGCGACATCCACCTCAACATTTCCTCGCCCGGCTGGGCCAAGCATGCGTGGAGCTGCTTTTTCGCGCCGTGGAATGCCGGCGCCACGGTGTTCGTGCTTAACCAGCCGCGCTTCGATGCGAAGGGTCTGCTGGCGACGCTGGTGCGCTGCGGCGTCACCACGTTGTGCGCGCCGCCGACGGTGTGGCGGTTTCTGATCCAGGAAAAGCTCGCCGACTATAAGGTGGCGTTGCGGGAGGTGTGCGGCGCCGGCGAACCGCTCAACCCGGAGGTGATCGAGCAGGTTCAGGCGGCCTGGGGCCTGACCATCCGCGACGGCTACGGCCAGACCGAGACCACGGCGCTGGCCGGCAATTCGCCGGGGCAGCCGATCAAGCCCGGCTCGATGGGCCGGCCGCTGCCGGGCTTCCGCGTCGTCGTCGCCGATGCCGACGGCAACCCGGCGAAGGAGGGCGAAGTGACGCTGCCGCTTGGGCAAGCGCGCCCGGCCGGGTTGATGTGCGGCTACCAGATCGACGGTGGCCGGCTCGCCGGCACCGATGGCGCGATCTACCGCAGCGGCGACGTGGTGTTCGTCGATGACGACGGCTATCTCACCTTTGTTGGCCGCGCCGATGACGTGTTCAAGTCGTCCGACTACCGCATTAGTCCGTTCGAACTGGAAAGTATCCTGCTCGAACACGATCTGGTCGCCGAGGCCGCCGTGGTGCCAAGTCCGGATGCGCTTCGCCTCGCCGTGCCGAAAGCCTATGCGCTGCTGGTCGCCGGAGCGGAGCCGTCGCGCGACACCGCGCTGTCGATCTTTTGCCATGTGCAGGCGCGGCTCGCGCCATTCAAGCGCATCCGCCGGCTCGAACTGGTCACTGAACTGCCCAAGACGATCTCCGGCAAAATCCGCCGCGTGCAGCTTCGCCGCCTCGAACAGCAGGAGATCGTTCATGCCACCCACCATCGCGCGCGACGCCTACCTGGCCATGGTCGGCAAGGAGATCGGCGTTTCGCCCTGGCATCTGATCGACCAGAAGCGGATCGATGCCTTCGCCGAAGTGACCGAGGACCACCAGTTCATCCATGTCGACCCTGAGCGCGCCGCGCGTGAGACGCCGTTCGGCGCGACGATCGCACACGGTTTTCTGACGATGTCGATGCTGAGCGTATTCAACTACGAGGTGATCCCGAAGATCGAAGGCGCGACGATGGGCGTGAATTACGGCTTCGATAAGCTGCGCTTCGTCTCGCCGGTGCGTGCCGGCAGCCGCATCCGCGGCCGCTTCACGCTGGCCGAGGCGAAGATGCGCTCGGCCACCGAGTTGTTCTCGCGCACCAGCGTGACCGTTGAGATCGAGGGCGGCGACAAGCCTGCGCTCGCCGCCGACTGGATCGGCCTTGTTTATTTTGCATAACTCCAAGAGAGACGCCTCATGACAATCAGGTTCGATGGACGGGTCGCGATCGTGACCGGCGCGGGCAACGGCCTCGGCCGCGCGCATGCGTTAGGGCTTGCCGCGCGCGGCGCGCGCGTCGTGGTCAATGATTTCGGCGGTGCGCGTGACGGCACCGGCGGCTCGTTGACGGCGGCCGAAAGTGTCGTCGAGGACATCCGCAAAGCTGGCGGTGAGGCGATCGCGGACCCCGCCGACGTCTCATCTTTCGAGCAAGTCACTGCGATGGTCGAGCGCGCCACGCGCGAGTGGGGCAGCGTCGATATCATGTGCGCCAATGCCGGTATCTTGCGCGACAAGTCGTTCGGCAAAATGGAGCCGGCCGATTTTCAGAAGGTGCTGGATGTGCACCTGATCGGTTCGTTCAACTGCGCCAAGGCGGTGTGGAACGGCATGCGCGAGCGCAACTATGGCCGCATCGTGTTCACCACCTCGTCCTCCGGCCTCTACGGCAATTTCGGCCAGGCCAACTACGGCGCGGCCAAGACCGGCATGGTCGGGCTGATGAACGTGCTGGCCGAGGAAGGCCGCAAGACCGATATCCGCGTCAACATCATTTCCCCGACGGCGGCGACCCGCATGACCGAGGAACTGATCCCGGAGCCGGTGCTGGCGCTGATGAAACCGGAATCGGTGACACCGGCCGTGCTTTATCTCCTGTCAGAGAACGCGCCGACGCGCACCATTCTCGGCGCCGGTGCCGGCTCGTTCGCCCGGATCGAGATCATCGAGAGTGAAGGCGTCAACCTGCCCGAGGAGGAGTGGACGCCGGATGCGGTAGCGGCGAACATCGACGCCATCAGCGACATGAGCAAAGCGCGCAACCTGCCGGGCGCCTTCGCGCAGACCAACAAGTATGTCGCGCAGGCGGCGGCGCGCGCCGGCATCAAGCTGCCGGGCAACTGATGCCGCACGTCGCCGTCATCGGCGCCGGCCCGGCCGGGCTGATGGCGGCGGAGCGGCTCGCACAAGGCGGCGCGCGCGTCACGGTTTCCGAGCGTATGCCGTCGGCCGGTCGCAAATTCCTGATGGCCGGGCGCGGCGGCCTCAACCTCACCCACAGCGAGCCGATCGAGAATTTTCTGAGCCGTTACGGCGAAGCCGCGGCGTGGTTGCGCGACAGCGTGTCGGCGTTTCCACCGCAGGCGTTGCGTGCATGGTGCGAAGCGCTGGGGCAGGAGACATTTGTCGGCTCAAGCGGCCGGGTGTTTCCGAAGGCGATGAAAGCCTCGCCGCTGCTGCGCGCCTGGCTGCGGCGGCTCGATGCGCAAGGCGTGCGGTTGATGCTGCGTCATGTATGGAAAGGGTGGGATGCCGATGGGCACCTCGTCTTTGATGCGCCGGGTGGGGTGCGGCAGATCGAGGCGGATGCCGTGGTGCTGGCGCTCGGCGGCGCGAGCTGGCCGAAACTCGGCAGCGATGGCGCCTGGACGAAAGAGTTCGAGCGGCATGGTATTGCGGTCGCCGGCTTCCGCCCCGCCAATTGTGGATTTCATATCGCGTGGTCGGAGGTGTTTCGCGACCGCTTCGAGGGCGCGCCGCTCAAGAACGTGATCCTGATGCACGGCGAGGCGCGTTCGCGTGGTGATGTTATCGTTACACGGCAAGGGTTGGAAGGTGGCGCGATCTATCCGCTCTCGGCACGCTTGCGCGATGCCATCGCGGCGCACGGCGAAGCGACACTGCGCGTTGCGCTGCGGCCGGATGTGCCGGTGGACAGCATGGTGGAGCGGCTTTCCGCGCCGCGCGGAAAACAATCGCTCGCCACCTTCCTGCGGAAAGCGCTCGGGCTGTCACCGCTGGCGATCGCCTTGCTGCATGAAAGTGCGCGCGCGGAGGGGCGCACGCTTACCAGCCTTTCACCGCGCGAGACGGCAGAGCACATCAACGCGCTGCCGTTGCAACTCATCGGCATCGCGCCGCTGGCCCGGGCGATCTCCTCGGCCGGCGGCATCGCGCGCGACGAACTCGACGAACGCCTGATGTTGCGTAAGCTGCCCGGCGTGTTCGCCTGCGGCGAGATGATCGACTGGGAAGCGCCGACCGGCGGCTACCTGTTGCAGGCCTCGTTCGCGCTCGGCGTCTCGGCCGGCGAGGGGACGCTGCAGTGGTTGAAGGAACGGAAGTAAAAAACACGGCCGTCATGGCCGGGCTTGTCCCGGCCATCCACGTCTTGTCTGTTGAGGTGCCGTTGAGACGTGGGTGCCCGCGACAAGCGCGGGCATGACGGTGTTGTGAGATGGGCTGGGTCAGACCATGGCGGTGAGGAATCAAGGCAATGGCTGAGTGTCAGCCGCCCTCGATTTCCTCGCGCAGCAATTCCAGCTCCAGCCACTTTTCCTCCGCCGCGTGCAGCCTCGTTTGCGCCTGCGTCAGCGCCAGCGTCGCGGCGTCGAACGCCTTGCGGTCGCGCGCATAAAGGGCGGGGTCGTCGAGCAGCGCCTGGTGCTTGGCGATCTCGGCGCGCAACGCATCCATCGTCGCCGGCAGCGTATCGAGTGCGTGCTTGTCCTTGAAACTCATCCGCTTGCGTGACGCAGTGATGGGCGCAGGCTGCGGCTTGTCGGGCTTCGGCTCGGCCGCCGCCTTCTTTGGCGCCTCGCGCGCCAGATCGTTGCCGCGCTGCGCCAGCATGTCGCTGTAGCCGCCGGCATATTCGAGCCAGCGCCCGCCTTCTTCCGGCGCAATCACCGACGTCACCACGCGGTCGAGAAAATCGCGGTCGTGGCTGATCAGGATCACGGTGCCCTGATAGTCGGCCAGCATTTCCTGCAGCACGTCGAGCGTCTCGAGGTCGAGGTCATTGGTCGGCTCGTCGAGCACCAGAAGGTTCGATGGTTTCGCCAGCGCGCGCGCCAGCATCAGCCGGCCGCGCTCGCCGCCGGACAGCGCTTCCAGGGGTGTGCGCATCTGTTCCTGCGCGAACAGGAAGTCGCGCATGTAGCCCGAGACGTGCTTCGGCTTGCCGCCGACCATCACGGTGTCGCCGCGTCCCCCGGTCAGCGCGTCGGCAAGCGTCGTTTTCGGGTCGAGGCTTTCGCGATGTTGATCGAGCGTGGTCATCTCGATGTTGACGCCGAGTCGCACCGTACCGCTATCGGGAGCGAGCGCGCCGGTCAAAAGATTGAGCAGCGTCGTCTTGCCGGCGCCGTTCGGGCCGATGATGCCGAGCCGGTCGCCGCGCTGGATGCGGGTGGAGAAGTTGGTAACGATGGCGCGGCCGTCATAGGCTTTCGACAGGCCGCGCGCCTCGATGACGAGCGAGCCGGAGGTGTCGGCATCGGCCGCGGTGAGGCTGGCGTTGCCGGTCGCGCCGCGATAGTCGCGCCGTTGTGTGCGCAGCGCATGCAGATTGGCGAGCCGCTTGACGTTGCGCTTGCGCCGCCCCGAGACGCCGTAGCGCAGCCAGTGTTCTTCGGCGACGATTTTTCTGTCGAGCTTGTGCTGGCTACGTTCTTCCTCCGCCAGCACCTCGTCGCGCCATGCCTCGAACGCGCCGAAGCCGCGCGCGATGCGGCGGATCCCGCCGCGATCGAGCCAGGCGGTGGCGCTGGACAGATTGGTGAGGAAACGGCGGTCGTGGCTGATCGTGACCAGCGCCGAGCTGCGGCCGCGCAGTTCGGTCTCAAGCCAGGTGATGGTCGGCAGGTCGAGATGGTTGGTCGGCTCGTCGAGCAGCAGGATATCGGGCGAGGGCGCCAGCACCCGCGCCAGCGCCGCGCGCCGCGCCTCGCCACCAGAGATTTGCGCCGGGTCTTCCTCGCCGGTCAGCCCGAGCTGTTCGATGAGATAGCGCGCCTGATACGGATCGTCGCCAGGGCCAAGCCCGGCCTCGACATAGGCGAGCGTGGTGGCGTAGCCGGAGAAATCCGGCTCCTGCGGCAGATAGCGGATGGTCGCGCCGGGCTGCACGAAGCGCTCGCCGCGATCCGGCTCGATCAATCCGGCGGCGATCTTCAGCAGCGTCGATTTGCCCGAGCCGTTGCGGCCGATCAGGCAGATGCGCTCGCCCGCCGAAACCGATAGTTCGACGCCTTCGAGCAGCGGAGTGCCGCCGAACGTCAGCGCGATATCTTTCAGTTGAACGAGCGGCGGCGCCATGGTCGATCTTTGTTCGTGGTTCCGTGCGCGACGTGGCGCCCTTGCCATGCGGCGCGCATCGCGTACCATCCCGCGCCGAAAACCACAAATCGCCCGGAGAGGGTTATGGCCGAACGCATTCGCCGCATTACCGCCTTCAACAGCGCCAGGGCGTCCGAGAACAAGATGCATGACGACACCGTGGCGCGGACTTACGGGTTTGCTGGCGGTCTCGTCACCGGTGTCGATGTGTTCGCATATATGGCGCATATGCCGGTCGAGGCATGGGGCCGCGATTTTCTCGCGCGCGGGGCGATGGAGGCGCGGTTCATGAAGCCGGTCTATGACGGCGAGGAGATTGCGGTTGTCGCCGAAGAACAGGATGGCGCGCTGACGCTGCGTGTCGAGAGCCGTGGCGAGGTGTGCGCCAGCGGGCGGGCCACATTGCCCGCCGCCGCGCCGCTGATCGATCCGCACGGCTATCAGGACATCAAGCCGGTTGCCGTGCGTGCGCCGGCCGATGCCTCGTCCTATCCGGCCGGCGCGTGGCTCGGTATCGCGCCGCAGATCTGGCGCGAGGATACGATCGCGGCGTATCTCGCCGAGGTGCGCGAGGACGACGCCCTGTATGCGACCGCCGATCTGTGCCACCCCGGCATGTTACAGCGGATGATGAACCAGGTGCTGATCGAGAACGCCGTTCTGGGGCCATGGATTCATGTCGGCAGCAGGATGCAGCTTCTGGCCGAGGCGCATCTTGGCGATGTACTGTCGGCGCGCGCCAAGGTGGTCGACAATTACGAGCGCAAGGGCCATCGCTTCGTCGAGCTTGATGCGCTGATCGTTGCCGGCGGCGACGTGCCGGTGGCCAGATGCTGGCACATCGCGATCTGGCAGCCGCGCACGCAGGCGGCGGCCTGACTATCCGGCGGCGCGCCGGCGCGCGTCGTCGATCGCGCGCCACACCCGCTCCGGTGTCAGCGGCATGTCGAGGTGGCGGATGCCGTGGTCGGATAGCGCATCGATCACGGCATTGGCGAGTGAGGCGAGGCTGCCGGCGCAGCCGGCTTCGCCGCAGCCCTTGGCGCCAAGCGGGTTCGAGGTCGCGGGCGAGGGCAGGTTGGCGATCCGAAAGCTCGGCACGCTGTCGGCGCGCGGCAGCGCGTAGTCCATCAGCGAACCGGTGATCGGCTGGCCGTCATCGTCGTAGCGCACCTCTTCCATCAAGGCCTGGCCGATGCCTTGCGTCACTCCGCCATGCAACTGGCCTTCGACGATCATCGGATTGATCACGGTGCCGAAGTCGTTGACGCAGGTGTAGGCGGCCACCGAAACCTCGCCGGTGGCGGGGTCCACCTCGACCTCGGCGATATGGCAGCCGTTGGGGAAGGCCGATGGGATGTTCTTGGCGGTGTGGTCGATGTCGAGCAGGCCGGGCCGCTGCCGCGCCAGGTCCATGATGCCGATGCTGCGGTCGGTGCCGGCGATGGTGAAGCGGCCGTCGGAAAACTCGATGTCGGCTTCGGCTGCTTCGAGCAACTGCGCCGCCACGGCCTTGCCCTTGGCGGTCACCCGCTCCGCCGCTTCGGCGATGGCCGTGCCGCTCGCCATGATCGAGCGCGAGCCGCCGGTGCCGTTGCCGGTGTGAACGAGGTCGCTGTCGCTCTGCTCCAGCCGGATCGCCTCGAACGGCACCCCGAGCCGCTCGCCCAGCACCTGCGCGAAGGTGGTGCCGTGCCCCTGGCCGAAATCCAGCGTGCCGGTCGTGACCGTGACGCGCCCGTTGCCGTCGAAGGTGACTTTGCCGAGTTCGGCGCCGCCGGCCGTGACCTCAAGATAGCAGCCGACCGCGATGCCGCGCAGCCGGCCGCGGGCGAGGGCCTCGCGCTTGCGGGCGGCAAAGCCCTCATAGTCGGCCAGCGCCAGCGCGCGGTCGAGTACGGCCGGAAAGTTGCCGCTGTCATAGGTCAGGCCGCTGCCGGCTTTGTAGGGTATCTCGTGCGGGCCGATCAGGTTGCGGCGGCGCAAGCTCACGCGGTCGAGGTTCATCTCGGCGGCGGCCAGATCGATCAGCCGCTCCATGAAGTAATTGGCCTCGGGGCGGCCGGCGCCGCGATAGGCGCCCATCAGGCTGGTGTTGGTCAGCACGCAGCGGATATCGATCTCGATCAGCGGCGTGCGGTAGACGCTGGCGATGTTCTTGCCGATGTTGGTGGCAAGCGGAATCGGCGCGACCCCGGTGAGATAGGCGCCGATATTGCCGTAGCCGGTGACGCGCACCGCGAGAAACGCCCCGTCCGCGGCGAGCGCCAGTTCGGCGCACACGGTCTGCGCCCGGCCGTGGTTGTCGGTGAGAAAGCTGGTCGAGCGTTCGTCCAGCCATTTCACCGGCCGGCCGAGAGCTTTCGCCGCATGCAGGATGCACAGATATTCCGGGTAACTTGCGTTCTTCATGCCGAACGAGCCGCCGACATGAATCGTCACCAGCCGCACCTTGTCGCTTGCGATGTTGAGCAGTTTGGCGAGGCTGTCCCGACCGCCGGCGACACCTTGCGTCGGTGCGTAGAGCGTGAAGCGGCCGTCGGCCACGTCGTAGGCAGCGACGCCGACGCGCGGCTCCATCGGCACCACGGCGACGCGGTTGTTGACGAGGTCGAGGCGGGTGACGTGCGCGGCCTGGGCGAACGCCTGCCGGACGGCATCGGCATCGCCGGAGTGGTAGTGCAGCGGCGTGTTGTTGGGGATGTGGTCGTAGATCAGCGGCGCGTCGGAGGCGGCCGCCGCTTCGGCCTCGGTGACGGCGGGCAGCGCGGCGATCTCGACGCTCACCGCTTCGGCGGCGTCGCGTGCCTGCGCCGCCGTCTCGGCCACGACGATCGCCACCGGGTCGCCGACGAACCGGACCTTGTCGGTGGCGAGCGCCGGCCGGTCGGTTTGCAGCATCGGCGAGCCGTCGGCGTTCTTGAGCGGCAGCGGACAGGTGAGCCGGCCGTAGCCTGCGGCCGCGAGGTCCGCCCCGGTCCACACCCCGAGCACACCTGGCATCGCCCGCGCGGGGCTGGTGTCGATGGCCTTGATCACGCCGTGGGCGTAGGCGCTGCGCACGATCCAGGCATGGGCCTGCCCCGGCAGGTTGATATCGTCAGTATAGCGGCCGTGGCCGCGCAGCAGCCGGTCGTCTTCCTTGCGGCGGACCGGCTGGCCGATGCCGAACTTTTGCAGCGCAAAATCACGCTCGGTCGCGGGCGAAAGGGGGAGGTCTTGCATGGTCTGTGTCCGGCGGGCCAAGGCCCGCCCGTACCGGAATTGGGAAGTTAGTTGATGTCAAATAAGTGAAGGATGCAGCCGCGGCAACTGCCGGTGGGGCCGGGCAGGTCGCGGTGACGCGGTTGCGCCGACCTTTCGTCGACTGATAAACTTTATGTGAGAACAAGGGCCGCGGTCGGTCATGATACGCAGGCGGATGGGCGGGTACGAATGAGCGAGGGATTGCGGCTGCGGCGAAGTCCGCCCTGGATGACGCCGGTTGTGCCCGGCGGGACGCGGGCCATGGCCGCATCCGACCCGGCGGCTGTCCGCACTTATGCGGCGCTCGACCTTGGCACCAACAATTGCCGGCTTTTGATCGCCCGGCCGCATGGCGGCGGCTTTCGCGTCATCGATTCGTTTTCGCGCATCGTGCGGCTCGGGGAGGGGATTTCGACGACGGGCCGCATCAGCGAGGCGGCGATCGACCGCACCATTGCCGCGCTTGCCATCTGCCGCGGCAAGATCGATCTGCGCAATGCCAACCGCCTGCGGCTGGTGGCGACCGAAGCCTGCCGTCAGGCGGCCAATGGCGAGACGTTTTGCGCCCGCGTTGCCAGCGAGGCCGGGCTTCGCCTCGAAGTCATCAACCGCGAGAGCGAGGCGACGCTGGCGATGATCGGCTGCACGCCGCTGGTGGACGAGGGCGCGCGCGGTGCCATTCTGTTCGATATCGGCGGTGGTTCGACCGAGGTGGTGCGGATCGAGCGCGAGGCCGGCGGGCGGTTGCGGATGCGGGCATGGACGTCGCTGCCGCTGGGCGTGGTCACGCTGGCCGAGCGCTTCGGCAACCGCGAGATATCGCAACAGGTCTATGCCCATATGGAGGCGGAGGTGGCGCGCCATCTGGCGCCGTTCGTCGCCCGCCACGGCGAGGCGCTGGACGGCCTGCATCTGATCGGCACCTCGGGAACCGTGACCACGGTGGCCGGCATCCATCTCTGTCTGCCGCGTTACGACCGTCGCCGTGTCGATGGATTGTGGATGGACGATCGCGAGGTGTCGGCCACCGTCATGCGGCTGCTCGGCATGAGCTACACTGAGCGTGCCGACAGCCGTTGCATCCGGCGCGAGCGCGCCGATCTGGTGCTGCCGGGCTGCGCCATCCTCGATGCGATCCGGCACGCCTTTCCGCTGCCGCGGCTGCGCATCGCCGACCGCGGCTTGCGCGAGGGCATGCTGGTGGAAATGATGCGCGAGGACGGCGCACTGGCGGCGGGGTGATGTCCATTGGCGCCGGCCTGTGCTAAGCGGCCAGCGTCTCCACCGGATCGCGATGTCCCGATGACGAAAGATTCAACCGGCCGGCTGCACGTCACGGTCAAGACCGGCGGCAAGCGCAAGCTGTCGTCAAAACTCTGGCTGGAGCGGCAGCTCAACGATCCGTATGTCGCCCGCGCCCGGCGCGAGGGCTATCGCTCGCGCGCCGCCTACAAGCTGGTCGAGATTGACGACAAGCATCATTTGCTGAAGCCCGGTCAGGTGGTGGTCGATCTCGGCGCGGCGCCCGGCGGCTGGAGCCAGGTCGCCGCCAAGCGCGTCGGCGCGCTGGCGGGCAAGGGCAAGGTCATCGCCATCGACCTGCTGGAGATGCCGGAGATTCCCGGCGTCAGCTTCGCGCAGCTCGACTTCATGGATGAGCATGCGCCGGAGGCGCTGCGCGCGATGATTGGCGGCGCCGGCGTCGATGTGGTGCTGTCCGATATGGCGGCCAACACGACGGGCCATCGCAAGACCGATCAACTGCGTATCGTCGGCCTTGTTGAGGCGGCGGCGGCGTTCGCGGCCGAGGTGCTGGAGCCAGGCGGGGCGTTCGTGGCAAAGGTGTTCCAGAGCGGAGCAGACGCCGAATTGGTGGCGCAACTCAAGCGTGATTACGCTACCGTCCGCCACGTCAAGCCGGCGGCGAGCCGGCAGGACTCTTCGGAGCGGTATGTGCTGGCAATGGGGTTTCGCGGCGCGGCGTGAGGCTCACACGCCGCGCAGCACGATGACCGTCGGTGTTTTCGGCAAGGCGCCCGCCGAGATGCGGAACGATGGCTCCGCCCGCCGGTCGATGGCGAACTGGCCGCGCAGCCGGTCGAGCAGATCCGACAACGGCGTGCCGAAGCGGTGCATCGGCAGCACGATCGAGGAGCGCAGCCGCCGCACGATCTCCGACATGCCGGCGAGCGACATGGTGTAGGTGCCGTCGATCGGCACCATGACGATGTCGAGCCGGCCGATGGCGGCGATGTGGCTGTCGTCGAGCGGGTGGTGCAGGTGGCCGAGATGGCCGATGCACAGCCCCGCAACCTCGAAGATGAAGATCGAGTTGCCGTTGGGGATCATCTCGGTGTCGGAACCGTAGCCGTAAAGCGTGCGGCGGATGTCGGTCGGCACGTTGCGGATGAACACGTCGCCGACGGCGAGCGCATGCCTGGCCGGCTCGCCGCCCTCGCCCCAGCCATGCAGCACATGAGCGATGCGCGGATCGGGGTTGAGCGTGTAGTGGGTCGAATGCGCCCGGTTCATGGTGACGATGTCGGGCAGGCCGCCGGTGTCATAGGTGCCGGTGTAGTCGGTGGCGATACGCACGCCGTCCGGCGTCTCGACCACATAAGTGGAGTGTCCGGCGTAGCGGATGGTCACCTCGTCGGGCGCGGCAGCGGTGCGGACGCTGGCATAAATCACCCGCGGCAGGAGTTGCGCCATGGCGAGGCACTGGCTTGCCGGCGGTTTGTCGGCCTGTGCCCATGCCGGTGACGCGGCGGCGACGAGGCCGGCGATCGCAAAGAACCAGACAAGGAACCAGAAACGGCGCAGCATGCGGGTCTCCGTTCGGTCAGCCCTGCGGCGTAGCAAAACACGCCATGCCTGGCGCGGCAATCGTCGTGTGCGCGTCAGCCGAGCTTCTGGTCGCGCGCGGTCACGGTTTCGGTGGCAGCCGTTTCCTCCGCCTCCGCCTCGCGCGGCGGTATCGCCGCCACCACCTCGTGACCGGAGATCTGATGCCCGGCATTCGGCGGCATCCGGTAATAGAAGTAGGCCGACAGCGCGGCGAAGAACGCGACGACGACGAAGGCCGGGCCGAACTGGTCGGCGTCGAGTTCGCTGACGTGCCGGAGGGCCATCGTCGTCTCGACCGAGAACGCGCCGAGCGCCACCCCGGCCGATACCGCCAGTTGCTGGTTGACGCTGACCAGCGTGGTGGCGCGGCTCATCTTGGCCGGCTCGACATCGGCATAGGCCAGCGTGTTCAGCGCGGTGAATTGCAGCGAGCGGAAGAAGCCGCCGACCATCAGGATGATGACGATCAGCAGGATCGGCGTCGTCACCGTGAATAGCGCGCAGGCGGCGAGGAAGGCGGCGCTCACCACCGCGTTGACCATCATGACGTTGCGGAAGCCGAAGGCGCGGATGATGCGGGCCGCGAGCGTCTTCATGCCCATCGAGCCGACCGCCGAGGTGAAGGTGACGAGGCCGGACTGGAACGGCGACAGGCCGAAGCCAAGCTGCATCAGGAGCGGCAGCAGGAACGGCAGAGCGCCGATGCCGAGCCGGAACAGGAAGGCGCCGAGGATGCTGGCATACATCGTCGGCAGCCGCATCAGCGAGAAATCGAGCACCGGGCTGTCGGTGTGGCGGGCATGGCGGATGTAGAGCGCGGTGAAGATCGCGCCGCCGCCGATCAGGGCGACCAGCCCCTGCCATGGCACCAGGCCAAGCCCCGCTACCGACAGTCCAAACGCCATGCCGCCAAGCCCGAGGCCGGACAGCACCATGCCGACAAGATCGAACCGGTCGGGATGATCGCTGCGGATCGGATCGATATAGCGCTGTGCCATGACGATGCCGATGATGCCGATCGGGATGTTGATCAGGAAAATCCAGTGCCATGAGAAATAGGTGGTGATGAAGCCGCCGAGCGGCGGCCCCACCACTGGGCCGACCAGGGCCGGCACGGTCACCCAGGCCATCGCGTTGACCAGTGCGCGCTTGTCGATGGCGCGCAGCAGCACCAGGCGGCCGACCGGCGTCATCATCGCCCCGCCGAGGCCCTGCACCACCCGCGCGATCACGAAATCGTTGATGGAGGACGACAGCGCGCAGCCGATCGAGCCGAGCATGAATACGCCGATGGCCGCGCTGAACACCGTGCGGGCGCCGAAGCGGTCGGCGGTCCAGCCGCTCGCCGGGATGAAGACGGCGAGCGACAAGAGGTACGAGGTGATGGCGAGCTTGAGCGTCAGCGGGCTGGTGCCGATATCGGCGGCGATCGCCGGCAGCGACGTTGCGATCACCGTCGAGTCCATGTTCTCCATGAACAGCGCGGCGGCAACGATCAGCGGAATGATGCGGTCTTTGGGCATGGAACCTGTGCGGGCGCGAGCATCCGACAAGCCTCGCGCTGTAGCACGCCGACCCTCGCCCCGGCCATTGCGTGGCGGGCAGGGCGCCCTACATCAAAGGCGGCTCTGGCGCGCCATTCGGCCGCCTGCCGGGAGATGCCCGATGATCTATATCCTTGCCGCCTTGCTGCCGCCTGTCGGTCTTCTGTTCAACGGCCAGCCGTTCTCGGCGATCCTGAACGTTGCCGTGATCGTCGTCAGCGTGCTGTTCGGCCTGATCTTCCCGGTGATGTTTCTGGTGCCGTCGGCGCATGCCGTCATTGCCGTCTATATGAAGCGCGAGGATCGCCGCCACCGCGAGGTGGTGGATGCGATCCGCCGCCATGGCCCGCCGCCGGGCTATACGCCCCGCTAACGGGGGATCGCAGCAGCGCCGGAACGCGCTATCGGTGGCCATAGCCGCGGCCCTGCCTGCCGTCGCGCGCCGTCGCCGCCGGCCGCGCGGGAAGGCGGGATAAGCCGCCCTGCATTGCAGCAAAAGCCTTTGAAACAGGCCGAGGCCGTGCTATCGACCAGCGCCAACCCCTCCCGACGGGCCAAGATTCGATCCCGATGCCACAGTCCCGGCGTCGCGGATCGCTGATCCTATTTCGGGACACGGCGCGGCGATCGCGCACAGAACGGAGCTGGCAATGGCACAGGTCGAGGCACGGCATGAGTTCGCTGAAGCGTTCACCTTCGACGACGTTCTGCTCAAACCCGGCTTGTCCGACGTTCTGCCCTCCGAAGCCGATATCCGCTCGCGGCTGACGCGGGCGATCCCGCTCAACGTGCCGATCATCGCTTCGGCGATGGACACCGTGACCGAGGCTCGGATGGCGATCGCCATGGCGCAGGCCGGCGGCATCGGCGTCATCCACCGCAATTTCGACCCCGAGGGGCAGGCGGCGCAGGTGCGGCAGGTGAAGAAGTTCGAGTCCGGCATGGTGGTCAATCCGCTGACCATCGGCCCCGACGAGAAGCTCGCCGACGCGCTGGCACAGATGAAGGACCACGGCTTCTCCGGCATTCCGGTGGTGACAGGGGCGGCACCCGGCAAGCCCGGCAAGCTGGTCGGTATTCTGACCAACCGTGACGTCCGCTTCGCCACCGATCCGAACCAGAAGGTCTCGGAACTGATGACCAAGGACAACCTCGTCACGGTGCGCGAGGGCGTCAGCCAGGAGGAGGCCAAGCGTCTCCTGCACAGGTACCGCATCGAAAAGCTTTTGGTGGTCGACGACCAGTATCGTTGCGTCGGCCTGATCACCGTCAAGGACATGGAAAAGGCGGTGATCTATCCGCTCGCCAGCAAGGATGAACAGGGCCGGCTGCGCGTTGCCGCCGCCACCACGGTCGGCGACGGCGGCTATGAGCGCACCGAGCGGCTGATCGATGCCGGCGTTGACGTCGTCGTGGTCGATACCGCGCACGGCCATTCGCAGCGGGTGCTCGACGCGGTGAACCGCATCAAGCGGCTCTCCAACGCCGTGCAGGTGATCGCCGGCAACGTCGCCACCGCCGACGGCGCGCAGGCGCTGATCGATGCCGGTGCCGACGCCATCAAGGTCGGCATCGGGCCGGGTTCGATCTGCACCACGCGCATCGTTGCCGGGGTCGGCGTGCCGCAGCTCACCGCGATCATGGAGGCGGTGTCGGTGGCGCGAAAGGCCGACGTGCCGGTGATCGCCGACGGCGGCATCAAGTTCTCGGGCGACCTTGCCAAGGCACTGGCGGCGGGCGCCGACATCGCCATGGTCGGCTCGCTGCTCGCCGGCACCGACGAGACGCCGGGCGACGTGTTCCTGTGGCAGGGCCGTTCCTACAAGGCCTATCGCGGCATGGGGTCGGTCGGGGCGATGGCGCGCGGCTCGGCCGACCGCTACTTCCAGCAGGACATCAAGGATACCCTCAAGTTGGTGCCGGAAGGCATCGAGGGGCAGGTGCCCTATAAGGGGCCGGTCGGTAACGTGCTGCACCAGTTGGCAGGTGGCCTGCGCGCCGCCATGGGCTATGTCGGGGCCAAGACCATCGACGAGTTCCACGACAAGGCGCGTTTTGTACGGATTACCGGGGCCGGTTTGCGCGAGAGCCACGTTCACGACGTGCGCATCACCCGCGAAGCACCGAACTATCCGGGTGGGGTGTGACGGCGGCGCCTGGCGCGTAACGCCCGCGTGGGGGCCGGCCGGCGTTCTGCCGGCCTGACCGCTTAATCCAAATCCGTGTCGTAAATGACTGAAGGTCGGATGCTGAAGGATTGGATGGAGGCCACGACCAGAATTGAACTGGTGTAAACGGTTTTGCAGACCGCTGCGTAACCACTCCGCCACGTGGCCCCATGCCGGGGCCATCAGCCCGACGCCGGCAGGGATATACAACTCCGCCGCTTGAGGCAACAGCGCCGGCCCGGACCGCTTGACGCATGAGGGCACACGGTGGCCACAATAAAAGGCTGGCGCTTCCGGTTCATTTTGGCCAAAAGCGGGGGACGATTCCGGCGGTTTTCCGCGCCTGCCCGAAGGGCGGGGGAGCGGCCGACAGCCGGCGCCGGACTGTTTGCCGGGTGGGGGCCGCAGCCGTGCTCCCGACCCTGTTGGAGGGATACTCATGTCCAGTTTTGCGGCCGCGCGCCAGCACATGGTGGACGGCCAGATTCGCACCAGCGACGTCACCGATATGCGCGTTCTCGCGGCGATGCAGTCGCTGCCGCGCGAACTGTTCGTGCCCGAGAGCCAGCGTCCGCTCGCCTATCTCGACCTCGATCTTGCCCTTGCCGATGCGCCGGGCCGCTATCTGGTCAAGCCGGTGGTGATCGCCCGCCTGTTGCAGGCCGCCGAATTGCGCGACACTGACAAGGTGCTGGTGGTCGGCTGTGCCAGCGGCTACGCGGCAGCGCTGGCCGCCCGGATCGTCGCCCAGGTGGTTGCAACCGAGGGCGATCCGGCGCTCGCGGCGCGGGCCAAGGCGACACTGGCAGACCTCGGTATCGCCAATGTCCGGGTCGAGCAGGCCGCCGCGCCGGACGGTTTCCCGGCCGAGGCGCCCTATGACGCCGTCATTTTCGACGGGGCAACCGAGGTTGAGCCGGAGGCGCTCTACCGTCAGCTTGGCGAAGGGGGGCGGCTTGCTGGCATCTTCGCAACCGCCGAGCCGTCGCGGGCGGTACTGGTGACGCGCTCCCAGAATGATTTCGGCCGCCGGGTGCTGTTCAATATCGGCGCCCCTGTCCTTCCCGGCCTTGAGCGGCGCCCGGAATTCGTCTTCTGAGCCGCGCTTTGCCCGCCGCGAGGTGTGGCGGCAATGCGCCATACGTCCCCCGTTTGTGGCGGAACCTCAATTTGGGGTTCCACGCTGCCGCGACGGCGAATATGTTGGGGTGATTCAGGCAGTCGGCATTATCGCGGAATTGGACCGTGGCCGGGCTGGGTCGGGGGCAGGGGCACCGTCACGATGAACCGGGGATGGTTGGCGTGAGAATAACGACACTGGCTGCGGTGGCAGGACTGGTCGCGGGTTTCACGATGCCCGGGGCCGCGGGGGCCGAGACGATCGAAGGGGCGCTGGTGCGCGCCTACCAGAGCAACCCGCAGCTCAACGCCCAGCGCGCCAGCGTGCGCGCGGTGGATGAGAACGTGCCGCAGGCGCTGTCCGGCTACCGCCCGAAAGTGGCGATTACGGCGAGCGCCGGCTATCAGTATTCCGACCTTTCGGCCTCTTCCGGCCCGGGCACGCCGGTGAATCGCCTGCATGGCGAGACTGCGCCGCGCGCGGTCGGCGCTACGGTGACGCAGACGCTGTTCAACGGTTTCCAGACCGCCAACCGCACCCGTGCCGCGGAAGGGCAGGTGTCGTCGGCCCGCGAAGGCTTGCGCGTGCTGGAGCAGAGCGTTCTGCTGGCGGCGGCCACGATCTACATGGATTACCTGCGCGACGCCGCCATCGTCGAGGTTCAGCGCAGCAACGTCCGGGTGCTGGAAGAGACGCTGCGGCAGACCACCGACCGTTTCAACGTCGGCGAAGTGACGCGCACCGACGTTGCCCAGTCGGAGGCGCAGTTGGCCTCCGGGCGGAGCCAGCAGCTTGCCGCCGAATCGGTGCTCACCACCACGCGAGCAAATTACCGCCGCATCATCGGCAGCGAGCCGACCGGACTGGCGCCAGGCTCGCCGGTCGATCGCTTCCTGCCGAAGACGCTGGCGTCGTCGATCAATCTCGGGCTGACCGAGAACCCCAACATCACCGCGGCGATGTACGGCATCGACGTCAGCTATCTCCAGGTCAAGGTCGCCGAGGGTGCGCTGTTTCCCACCGTGACGTTGCAGGCCAACGTGCAGCAGGCGTGGGAGCCGACGCTGACCGCGCCGCGCCAGTTCACCGCCGGCGTTGCCGCGCAGTTGTCCATCCCCGTCTATCAGGGCGGGGCCGAATATGCGCTGATCCGGCAGTCGAAGGAGACCTTGGCGCAGCAGCGGCTGGTGCTTGAGCAGGTGCGCGACCAGACCCGCGCCACCATCACGCAAGCCTGGGGGCAGGCGGTCGCCGCCAAGGCGCAGGTGTCGTCGGCGCAGGCCCAGGTCTCGGCCTCCGAGATCGCGCTCAACGGCGTGCGCGAGGAAGCCCGCGCCGGCCAGCGCACCACGCTGGATGTCCTCAATGCGCAGCAGGCGCTGGTCAATGCCCGCGTCGCCCTTGTCACGGCGCAACACGACCGTGTCGTTGCGTCCTACAACGTGCTCAACGCCATCGGCCGTCTGTCGCCGGCAGTGCTCGGTCTCAAGACCACGGTGTACGATCCCAGCGTGCATTACCATCAGGTGCGCGATAGCTGGGCCGGCGTGCGAACTCCTGACGGCCGCTGAACCGGCTGCTTTCTCATCCCCCGCCGTGACCGGGGCGCTGCTTGCAATCGATTGCTGGCCTGACATACCGTCGAAATGTGGCTGGGAGGCGATTCGCATCAGCCATTACGCCCGGAGTAGCGCAACGCTTTGACAGATCGGGTTGGACAGATCGGCTTGCGCGCTTCGCGGTTGCAAGCACGATCAGGCGTCGAGGACGCGGAGCGAAGATGACGCAGCCTGTGAAAGCTCAGGAGGCCCGCGAGCCTTCCATGGAAGAGATCCTCGCATCGATCCGTCGCATCATTGCCGACGACAAGCCGGCGGCCGAACCGGCGCCGCCGATGCGGCCAGCGGCGGCTGCCGCGTTGCCGCAGCCGGTCGCTGAGCCGGCAGCCGCGCCCCCCAACAATCAGGCGGATATCGACGCCATGCTGGCTAGCTTCGATGCCGAGCCGGCGGCGGCACCCGACATCGACGATGTGCTGGAGTTGACTGAGGAGATGGCGGTTCAGGAAAGGGCTGCGGCGATCGATGCCGGCTGGCCGGGCGCGCCCGACGACGATCTTGAGTTTGCCGAAAGTCCGGTGGCAGAGGAGCCGGTGTCCGGCGCCGGCGTGCCGGATCGCGATCATGCCGGGCGCGACACGGAGGCCTTCGATCCGCTGCGGGCCGAGCCGGAGGATTTCGAGCCGCGCGGATTCGGTCGCCGTGACGCCGGCGCGGTCGAGCCAGTCGAGCCGCCGGTAGCCGCCGCGCCGCAGCCGATGCTGTCGCATGCGACGGTATCGGCCGTTGAATCGGCCTTCAACAGCCTCGCCACCACGGTGCTGAGCAACAATGCGCGCACCCTTGAGGATCTGGTCAAGGAGATGCTGCGGCCGATGCTCAAATCGTGGCTGGACGACAACCTGCCGACGCTGGTCGAGCGTATTGTCCGGGCCGAGATCGAGCGGGTCTCGCGCGGCCGCTGAGCCTCGTCTGCCGCCCGGAGTTTCGCGGCATCGGTCCGCGCCCGTGGCGCCAGGGGCGTTTCTCCCGCGCATAAAAACGCTATAAGCGGGGCGAGACCCGGACGTCGCCCCGGCGCCGGAACCGCGCCGGGCCGTCCGGCTTTCGCCCGCACCGATCGCAACGCCTTCAACTGCCCGACCCGGACCCATGATCGAAAAGACCTATCAGCCGAGTGATATCGAGACCCGCATTGCACGCGCCTGGGAGGAGGCGGGGGCATTCCGCGCCGGGCGCGCGGACCGCGTCGATGCCGAGCCGTTCTCGATCGTGATCCCGCCGCCGAACGTCACCGGCTCGCTGCACATGGGGCACGCCCTCAACAACACGCTGCAGGATATCCTGTGCCGGTTCGAGCGGATGCGCGGCCGCGACGTGCTGTGGCAGCCCGGCACCGACCATGCCGGCATCGCCACGCAGATGGTGGTGGAGCGCCAGCTTGCCGCGCGCAAGGAGCCGGGCCGGCGCGAGATGGGCCGCAAGAAGTTCGTCGAGCGGGTGTGGAAGTGGAAGGAAGAGTCCGGCGGCACCATCGTCAACCAGCTTAAGCGGCTTGGCGCCTCGTGCGACTGGTCGCGCGAGCGCTTCACCATGGACGAGGGGCTGTCGCGCGCCGTCGCAAAGGTGTTCGTGCGCCTCTATGAGGAAGGGCTGATCTACAAGGACAAGCGGCTGGTCAACTGGGACCCGAAGCTATTGACCGCAATCTCCGACCTTGAGGTGCAGCAGGTCGAGGTCAAGGGCCACCTGTGGCATCTGCGCTATCCGCTCGAAGGGGCGGATTTCAATCCCGAGGACCCGGCGAGCTTCATCGTCGTCGCCACCACGCGGCCCGAAACCATGTTGGGCGACAGCGCCGTTGCCGTGCACCCGGAAGATGAGCGCTATCGTCATCTGGTCGGCCGCAATGTCATTCTGCCACTGGTCGGCCGTCGTATTCCAATCGTGGCCGATGAGTACAGCGATCCCGAGAAAGGCTCCGGTGCGGTCAAGATCACGCCGGCGCACGACTTCAACGACTTTGAAGTCGGCCGCCGCCACCATCTGCCGCAGATCAACGTGCTCGACCAGGAAGGCCGCCTCGACCTTGCGGAGAACGCCGACTACAAGCACGATCTGCCGGCGGGCGCCGAGGACCTGATTGCCGAACTGCACGGCATGGAGCGTTTCGCCGCGCGCAAGCAGATCGTGCAGCGGCTCGATGATTTCGGCTTTCTGGAAAAAATCGAACCGCACACGCATATGGTGCCGCACGGCGACCGCTCCGGCGTGGTGATCGAGCCGTTCCTGACCGATCAGTGGTATGTCGACGCCAAGACGCTGGCCGAGCCGGCGATGGCCGCGGTGCGCAGCGGCGCCACCGTGTTCGTGCCGAAGAACTGGGAAAAGACCTACTTCGAATGGATGGAGAACATCCAGCCGTGGTGCATCTCGCGTCAGCTCTGGTGGGGCCACCAGATTCCGGCGTGGTACGGCCCGGACGGAAAAGTGTTCGTCGCCGAGACCGAGGAAGAGGCGATCGGCAAGGCGCTTGGCTATTATGTCGAGCAGGAGGTGATCAGCGTCGCGCAGGGCCGCGAGATGGCGCTCGACCGCAACAAGCGCGAAGGCTTCATTACCCGCGACGAGGACGTGCTCGACACCTGGTTTTCCTCGGCGCTGTGGCCGTTCTCGACGCTCGGCTGGCCGGACGAGGATAACGACACCGCGCGCTACTATCCGACCAGCGCGCTGGTGACCGGCTTCGACATCATTTTCTTCTGGGTCGCCCGGATGATGATGATGGGCCTGCATTTCATGGGCGACGTGCCGTTCCCGACCGTCTACATCCACGCGCTCGTCCGTGATGAGAAGGGCGCCAAGATGTCGAAGTCGAAAGGCAACGTCATCGATCCGCTGCACCTGATCGACGACTACGGCGCCGACGCGCTGCGCTTCACGCTGGCCGCGATGGCGGCGCAGGGCCGCGATATCAAGCTCGCCGAGAGCCGCGTCGAGGGCTATCGCAATTTCGCGACCAAGCTGTGGAACGCCTGCCGCTTCGCCGAGATGAACGAATGCGTGCTGCCGGCCGGCTTCACCCCGACGCGCGCAAGGGAGACGCTGAACCGCTGGATCGCCCACGAGGCCGCGATCGCCACCCGTGAGGTGACCGAGGCGATCGAAAGCTATCGCTTCAACGATGCGGCCAATGCAATCTATCGTTTCGTCTGGAACGTCTATTGCGACTGGTATCTTGAACTCGCCAAGCCGGTGCTGACCGGCGCAAGTGGTGCCGCGAGGGACGAGACCCGCGCCACGGTGGCGTGGGTGCGCGACGAGATTCTCAAGCTGCTGCACCCCTTCATGCCGTTTCTCACCGAAGAACTGTGGGCGGTGACGGCGCCGCGCGACACGTTGCTGACGCTCACCGAATGGCCGCTGGCAACGGCGCCGGTGGCGCTGGCGGATGTGTCCGGCCTTGCCACGGTGATGGTCGGCGATCCGCTCGCGGCGATGCCGCCGCTGGTGGCCGAGCCGGCCGAGGATTTTCGCGACGAGGAGGCGGAAGCGGAAATTGGCTGGGTGGTCGATCTCGTCACCGCGATCCGCTCGCTGCGTGCCGAGATGGCGATCGCGCCGGCGACGCTGTTGCCGCTGGTGCTGGTCGGCGCCTCTGACGGCAGCCGCGCTCGCATGCAGCGCTGGCACGATATGATTGCGCGGCTGGCGCGCATCGAAGCCGTCACGTTTGCCGATGCCGTGCCGCAAGGTGCGGTGCAGTTGCTGGTGCGCGGCGAGGTGGCGGCGCTGCCGCTCAAGGGCGTGATCGACATCGCCGCCGAGCAGGCGCGGCTTGCCAAGGAACTGCAAAAGGTCGAGGCCGACATCAAGCGGGTCGATGCCAAGCTTGGCAATGTCGATTTCCTCACCCGCGCGCCGGAAGAGGTGATCGATGAGCAGCGTGAAAAGCGCGACGAGGCCGAGAGCCGCCGCGCCAGGATCATTGAGGCGCAGGAGCGTCTGCGCCTGGCCTTGTGACCGGCCGCGAAGGTCGGCCGTTGCCGGAGTGCGTCAGTTGAACTTTGCCTGCATGGTACTGCCGGCCGGAGTGATGATCTGCACCGCGCCCTTTGGTGCGCCTGGAATGGCGACCGCGGATGTGCCGGTCAGCCTGTTGTCGCCGGCGGCGGTCAGCGGAATGCGCAGCGGCTTGCCATCGACGACGAAGATGGCGGTGCCTTTGTAGCCGGCGGTGGCGACCGCTTTGTCGGCATGGTTGCGCAGGAACACCTGAAGGGTGTTGCCGCTCGGCACGACTTCGACATGAAGGCTGCCAGCGTCGGCTTGCGCGCCGCCGTTGACGCCGATCTTCGGTGCATGCGCCAGGGCCAGCGACGGCGTGGCGATGAGAAGCATGATGGCCGCGGTCCACTTCAGTTTCATAACGTCTCCTTTTGCGTGCTTCAGAAGGATTCACGAGGTTTCATCGGTTCGCTGGCGGCGCGCAGGTCCTGCGCCTGCAGGAGGTGCTGAAGCGGTTTTGCGCCGAACCGCCGGAACAGCAATGGTGTCAGGACGGCATCGAGAAGAGTTGCGCTGACCAGGCCGCCAAAGATCGTGACGGCGACCGGGTGCAAAATTTCCTTACCCGGTGAGGCGGGGTCGATCAGCAGCGGCAACAGGGCGAAGCCGGCCGACAGCGCCGTCATCAGGACCGGCGTCAGCCGGTCGAGGCTGCCGCGCACGATCAACTCATGCCCGAACGGCATGCCCTCGTGCAGCGCCAGATTGATGTAGTGGCTGATTTTGAGGATGCCGTTGCGGGCTGCGATGCCGGCCAGCGTGATGAAACCGATCATCGATGCGACCGACAGCGGCTGGCCGGATAGCCACAGCGCGGCCACGGCACCGATCAGCGCCAGCGGCACGTTGCCCATGATGATCAGTGTCAGCGCGACAGAGCGATAGCGGCTGAACAGGATGGCGAAGATCATGCAAAGCGACAGTGCGGCGAGCGCGCCGATCGTGCGGGTTGCTTCTTCCTGGGCCTGGAAGGTGCCTTCGAATTGCGTGAACACGCCTTCCGGCAGCTTCAAAGCCGCCAGCTTGCCACGGATCGCGGCGACGACTTTCGCGGTGTCGGCGCGGCCGTCGGTGTTGGCAAGCACCACCACGCGCCGCCGTCCGTTTTCACGCAGAATCTGGTTCGGGCCGTCGGTCTCGCGGATGTCGGCGATCTGGCGTGCCGGAATCCAGCCGACCGGGGTTTCGATCAAGAGGTCACCGAGCTTTTGCGTGGTGCGCAGCCGGTCCGGCAGGCGCATGGTGACGTCGAAACGGCGATAGCCGTCGACGACGCGAGAGACGACGCGACCGTTCGACAGCCGGCTGATCTGATTGACGACCGCGGCCGGCGGGACGCTGTAAAGGCTGGCGCGGCGGTAATCGACGCGGATTTCGATCTGGGGTATCCGCACCTGCTTTTCGACCTGCAGGTCGACCAGGCCGGGGATATCGGCAAGTTGCTGGCGCAACTGCTCGGCCGTTGTCCGCAGCGTGTCGAGGTCGTCTCCAAACACCTTCAACGCGATTTCGGCGCGGACGCCGGACAGCATGTGATCGAGGCGGTGTGAAATCGGCTGGCCGAAATTCGTCGATGCCGGCAGCACCGCAAGCCGGCGGCGCAGATCGTCGACGATCTCGGTCTTGGAGCGGCCGTTGCTTTTGAGCGCCACCTCGATATCGGAGGTGTGAACGCCCTCGGCATGCTCATCCAGTTCGGCGCGCCCGGTGCGGCGCCCGACGACCTTGACCTCAGGGACGTCGAGCACGAGGCGCTCGGCGATGAGGCCGACCCGATTGGATTCCGCAAGCGAAATTCCGGGGTTGAACATCATGCTGATGGTGAAGGTGCCTTCGTTGAACGGCGGCAGGAAGGCGCGCGGCAGCAATGTTGCCCCGGCGGCCGCGGCGGCGACGGCAAGGCCGACCGCGATCATCACGGTCCGGCTGTGTCCGAACGCCCAGCCCAGAAGGCGGGCGTTCCATCGCTTGAGCACGCGCACCAGCGCGCTGTCGCCATGCTGCAATCGCTTGAGGCCGGGCAGCATATAGTAGGCCATCACCGGGGTGAGGGTGATGGACACCACGAGGCTGGCGAGGATCGAAATGATGTAGGCTTCGCCGAGTGGCGCGAACAGCCGCCCCTCGATTCCCGATAGTGCGAACAGAGGCACGAATACGAGGATGACAATCATCGTCGCGTAGACGATGCCGGATCGCACCTCCTGCGAGGCGGCGATGATCACCTCGGTGACGGATCTGGGATTGCCGGCCGCCCTGTTCTCGCGCAGCCGCCGGAAGATATTCTCGACGTCGACCACCGCGTCATCGACCAGCTCGCCGATCGCGATGGCGAGGCCGCCGAGCGTCATCGTGTTGATCGACAGGCCGAGGATGTGAAAGACGACGGCGGTGGTCAGGATCGACACCGGGATGGCGCTCAGCGAAATCGCCGTCGTGCGCCAGTTGAGAAGGAAGGCGAACAGGACGACGGCAACCACCAGCGTCGCTTCGATCAGAACCCGCTCCACGTTGTGGATTGATGTCTCGATGAAGTCGGCCTGCCGGAACACGATCTGGTCGGCCTTGATGCCCTTGGGCAGCGTGCCGGAGATATCCTTGAGCGCCTGCTCGATCTCGCGCGTCAGGCGGACGGTATCAACGGTCGGCTGCTTTTCGACCGAGACGATCACCGCCGGCTCGCCCATGTAGCCGGAATCGCCACGCTTGACCTTGGCGGCGAACTCGACCGCTGCCACCTGCCAGAGGTGGACCGGTCCGCCATTGACGCGCGCGACCACCACGTTGCGAAGATCGTCAAGGCTGGTCGTGCGCCCGATGTTGCGAATGAGATATTCGCGGGCATACTGATCGGTGAAGCCGCCGCCTGCGTTCGTTCCGAACTGGGCCAGCGCCTGTTCGATCTGCTCGTAAGTGACGCCGAGTGCCCGCAGCGCCGGCGGATTGGGCGAGACCCGATACTGGCGGACCTCACCGCCCATCGGGATCACCTGCGCCACGCCGGGGATGGTGAGAAGCCGCGGCCGGATCACGAAGTCCGCGGCTTCGCGCACCTCCATCGGCGTCGCCTCGGGGCTTGTCACGGCGATCATCAGAACCTGTCCCATCAGCGAACTGATCGGACCCATCTGCGGCGCGGCGTTCGGCGGTAACTGTTCGCGTACCTGCGCAAGCCGCTCGCCGACCTGCTGCCGATTGCGGTAGATATCCGTTCCCCAATCGAACTCGACAAAGACGATGGACAGGCCGACGCCGGAGGTCGAACGGACGCGGGTGACGCCCGGCACGCCGTTCATCTGCGTTTCGATTGGGAATGTAACGAGCTGCTCGACCTCGGGCGGCGCAAGACCTTCGGCCTCGGTCATGATCGTGACCGTCGGCTTGTTGAGGTTGGGAAAGACGTCGACCGGCAGCCGCGCCACCGTGATCAGCCCGAAGATGACGAGCGCCATCGCTGCCGCGAGCACGAACACCCGGTTTCGCAGCGACTGGGTTACGAGAAATCGGAACATGGCGCGGCCCCTAGCGGATGTGGTCGATCATCTCGGCGCCCTGCACGACCACCCGCTTTCCAGCGGCGAGACCTTGCAGGATCAGGACGCGCTGTCCGTCGAGCGGCTCGATGCGTACCGGTCTTCGCTCGAAACGCTCCGCCGAGACGTGCTCGAATACCGTGTCCTGGCCGATCGTCGTGCGAACGATACTGGCTCTTGGCAGGGCGAGACCGGGCTGCTCGTCGGCGGTTTCCGCGAATACCGTGACGAACTGGCCGACCCGCACCCCGGACGGTTCGCCATCGATGGCGAAATGAATCGGGATCGACTGGTTGCGATCGGCGAAGCCGGCGCCGCGAAAGGTCAGCTTGAGATCATTGTCGCCGAGCCGCGCGGTCGCGCTGCGGGTTTCCGGCAGGGCTTCGTAGCTGAGTGCCTCGACCCATAGTCGCGCCGGGTCGATGATCTGAAAGATCACCTGGTTGGTCTGCGCCACCTGGCCGGCCACCGGGTTGCCATCTGCGATGACGCCGTCGACAGGAGCGATCAGCGGCTCGGGTGCGCGCGTTGCCCTGTCGAGAGCGGATCGTCGGTCTCGCAGGCCCTGTAGCTCGAGCCTCGTCTCCTCAAGCTGCGCCTGGGCTACCGCGCCGCTCGGCGCGAGGGTCTGGTAGCGCGCGAGCCGGCGCTCCACGATCGAGATCTGCTGATCGAGTTCTCCCTGCCGCTGCCGCATGTCGGAGACGTCGATAGCCTGAAGCGGAGGAGTGACATACGCCAGCACGTCGCCTTTTTTCACGCGCGTGCCGAGGCGGGGGAAGCCGCCTTCGGGCGCCGAGAGCCGCCCGCCCACCGCGGTCTGCACGAAACCGCTCGCGTTCGGATCGGGGATGATGCGGCCCGGCAGTTCGATCGTGCGCCGGTGGACCGACGGCTGCGAAACGATCGTCCGAATGGCCAGGATGCGCTGCGTGGTTTTCGGCACGAACACCGAGCCGTCCGCAAGAATCCGTGCGGTATCGCCGGTGCCAGCCGGCTGCGCGGCTTGAGGTGGGCCGTGGTCGTGGCCCTCATGCGCGAACGCGCCGGACGCCAGCAACGGCACCAGCGCGGCCGCCAGGATTGCCGCGGCGGCGGATCTGCGGCGGCCGGCAAGCAGGCCAAGGAGGCCGCCCAGCACGAACGCGGCCAGCACGGCGAAGAGCGCGTAAAAGCCTCCGGGGAAGATCCGGTCGAATTCCGAAGGATGGGTCGGGCCGGCGGATGCCTCGGGGATTTCAAGCGCGAAGGTCAGCACCTCGGCCGCGCCTCCCTGAACCACGGTCGCGATCAGATCGTAGTGGCCGGGAGTTGTGACCCAGGCGGCGGGCAGGTGGTAAGTGCCGTCGCCGATCGGCTCGGCCTCGGCGCTGCCCTGCGGCGTCTCGACCGTTACGGTTGCATCCTGCACCGGCTCGTTGGTCTGGAAGCGGTCGATGGAGATGACGATTTCATCGGCTCTGGCCGCTGCAACGAGTTCGAAGGTGTCCGAGGCAGCTTCCGCCCGTGGTAGCGCGGAAGAAGCGGCAGGTGTTGCAGCCGCGTCGTGATCGTGACCTTCGTGCGCCGATGACTGCTGGCCGGGCGACAGAAGAATGAATGCGAGAATGAACGGCAGTGAACGGCGAAAGCGCATGGCGGAACCTCGCGAGCAGCGCGGAGCATCGGCAGAATGCCGGCAACAGCTCGCGCCGAAGCGCGAACCAGGCTCAGGCGAGGGTTCGGGGAGGTCGTGTCAGCGTGTCGGGGTCAGCGCCCGCGCCGTAGCCGACAGGGGCGGAGGGGCGCTGATCCTGCGTGCCGAAGTCCGGCAGGGGAAACGCGGATGCGGCGATGGCCGCCCCGCAACAGCCGACGCCGTGGCTGCAACACCCGCCCGCGCACCCGCTGGCTTGCGCTGGAGGTAACTCGCCGCGCTCCGAGGGGGAGGCTGTCAGGTGCGATTCGCCGGCCGAGGCTGCGCCGGCGATCGGCGCGGGATAATCCTGATGCGCGGCCTGGGCCGCAGCGGAGTAGAACGGCGCCGAATGGGTGTGCAGATGGCCCGAATGCGCTAAAGCAGGGCCGGCAACGAACTGCGCCGCGATCATGACGATCGCCGCGCAGACCAGGAATGCCAGACCATGTTTGAGACGCATTGAGACGATCGTATCCAGAACTATGGCGGAAGCTGGAGCGTTGCCACGGTGATGCCGCCGCTGTCAAACCTTGCTTCCATCCGGCGCGGTCGATGCTTTTGCTTCCGCCCGATGCAACTGATGCGGGCGGGATATATACCCCTCGGAGGTATCGGGCAATCGCCGCGCCAGCCGGATGCCGATCTTTTGAAGCGCCAGCCAATCGGCGGCCTGACCGCCTGGGTCACATAATAGACAGTTTAGTTTCGTTTAGAACTGTAGCTTAATCAGTATGTTAACGCACCGCTTCTCAATCGCCCCGATGATGGACTGGACCGACCGGCACTGCCGCGTCTTTCATCGTGGGCTGACCCACCGTGCGCTGCTCTACACCGAAATGGTGACAACGGGGGCGGTGATCCATGGCGACCGCGCGCGGCTCCTTGGGTTCGATGGGAGTGAGCATCCGGTCGCGCTGCAACTCGGCGGCAGCGTACCGGCCGACCTCGCAACATGCGCGAAAATCGGCGAGGATTTCGGCTACGACGAGATCAACCTCAACGTCGGCTGTCCATCCGACCGCGTGCAGGATGGCCGGTTCGGCGCCTGTTTGATGGCGGAGCCGCAGCTTGTCGGCGATGGTGTCGCCGCGATGAAAGCAGCGGTGCGGATTCCCGTCACGGTGAAATGCCGCATCGGCATCGACGATCAGGACCCCGAATCCGCGCTCGACGCGCTGGCGCGCGCGGTGGTCGCAGCCGGCGCCGACGCGCTGATCGTGCATGCCCGCAAGGCTTGGCTCAAGGGGCTGTCGCCGAAGGAAAACCGCGAGGTGCCACCGCTCGATTACGAGCGCGTCTATCGGCTCAAGCGCGCATTGCCGCAGGTGCCGATCGTCATCAACGGCGGCATCGGCAGCATCAAGGAGGCGCGGCGGCATCTTGCCCATGTCGATGGGGTGATGATGGGGCGCGCGGCCTATCAGGAGCCGTGGCGGCTGCTCGCGGTCGATGCGGAGATATTTGGCAAGCCTCCGCCGCAGACCGACATGAAGGCGGCGCTATTGGCGATGCAGCCGTATATCGAGGCGCATCTTGCAGCGGGCGGCCGGCTGCACGCCATCACCCGTCATATGGTCGGGGCGTTTCATGGCGTGCCGGGCGCGCGCGCCTTCCGCCGCGTGTTGGCGGAGCAGGGGGTGAAGCCGGGGGCGGGCTTCGAAGTATTGCGGGCCGCGCTCGATTGCGTGCGCGACGAGGCGGCAGTAGCGGCCTGACCGGGCCGCGCCAATCATGGATAGCCGTGCATCCTGAGCCTGTCCGCGCGCATCTCCCAGCTTTCCAGCCGGTCGAGGAAGCTCATGCCGAGCAGGTTGGTCGTCATCTGGCCGCGCGGCACCACCAGCGCCGGCACCGCGCGTTCGACCAGGCCGCCGATCGCGACGCGGTCAAGGGTCAGGCGCGCGGCACGGGCACGACCGTTGACGGTTTCGACCGGGACGCCGTAGTCGAGCATTTCCAGCGGCAGGCCGGCGGCCTTGGCGGTTTCATAGGTCAGCACCACCGAGGTCGCGCCGGTATCCACCACCATCGGCGCGTTGACGCCATTGATGCTGGCGCTGAGCGTGAACTCGCCGCTGGCGGTGCGCGGGATTTCGACGATGCGCGGCTGCGGCCCGCGCGCGCGGATCAAAAGCTCGGTGAACAGGTGGCGTGCCTGGGCCAGGCGATGCGGGTCGCCATAGGCCATCACCGTGCCGGCGGTGCCGGCCACCATCAAGGCGATGAGCAGCAAACGGATCACGCCGCGGCCCTCATCTGGAGGCATCCGGTTCGTCGCCGACGTCGTCCTGGAACGGGTCGTCGGGCAGCCCGGCGGCGCGCCGCCGTTCCTCCAGCGTGGCCATGATGGCAAGCCGCTCGTCGCGCGACATGCCGCCCCAGCGGCCGATCTCCTGCATGCTGCGGCCGCAGCCGATGCACAGCCCGCAGCGCGGATCGATCGCGCAGACGGCAATGCACGGGGTGTC
Organism: Xanthobacteraceae bacterium; assembly: GCA_049646625.1. Classification (GTDB taxonomy): domain Bacteria; phylum Pseudomonadota; class Alphaproteobacteria; order Rhizobiales; family Xanthobacteraceae; genus PRO6. Next base: position 4,582 of record JBARWE010000060.1, on the reverse strand, counting down.
GATCGGTGTCGTGTCGGCCATGCGCCACCCTGCCGCAAGGTTGCGGCTTTGCGCAACCGTGCTCATGACGCCCTCGCGTCGATGCCCGCGAGCGACCGGCGCAGCCGCGAGCGCCGCGGCGCGGCGGCGGGGGTCTCCCATTCCGGCTGGATCGGCGGTGAGTTTTCGCTGAGCGGCGCCAGCGCCGACATCACCCGCTCGGGCGGGAAGGTGACGATCACCTCGGTGCCGATGCGCAGCTTCGACTTCAGCGTGAAGGTGCCGCCGTGCAGGTCGATCAGGCTCTTGGCGATCGGCAGACCAAGCCCCGCGCCCTGTTCGGCGGACTTGATGGAGTTGGTGCCTTGCCCGAACGAGGCCAGTACGACCGGAATTTCTTCGTCCGGGATTCCCGAGCCGTTATCCTTGACGCTGAGATATTGCCCGCCGGAGGCGGTCCAGCCAACCTTGAGCCAGATTTCGCCGCCGGGCGGGGTGAACTTGATGGCGTTGGACAACAGGTTCAGCACCACCTGCCGGGTCGCGCGTTCGTCGGCCCACACCCGCGGCATGTTCTGCTCGAACAGTTCGTGGATGGTGATGCCGCGGTTGGTGGCGCGCAGTTTCAGCAGGTGGTGGCAGTCGGCCACCACCTCGGCAAGTGTCACGGCTTCCTCGTTGAGTTCGTAGCGCCCGGCTTCGATACGCGACAGGTCGAGGATTTCGTTGATCAGGTTGAGCAGGTGGACGCCCGAATTATGGATGTCGGCGGAGTAATCCTTGTAGGCCGGCACCGTGTGCGCGCCGAAAATCTCGCTCTTCATCACCTCGGAAAAGCCGAGGATGGCGTTGAGCGGCGTGCGCAGTTCATGGCTCATCTGTGCGAGAAAGCGCGATTTGGCGACGTTGGCGGATTCAGCGCGGCGACGCGCCTCGTCGGAAATGGCCTTGGCCTGTTCCAGTTCGCCGATCAGCGCATCCTTCTCCGCGCGCGCTTCAAGCGTCGCCAGCGTGGTCGAATGCAGGCGATGCGCCAGCAGGGCGAGGTAGCCTTGCGTTGCCACCGCAAGCAGCGCCAGCACATAACTGTCGAGCGTGTCGCGCAGCGCGAAGTTGAGCGCGATCGCCAGCGTGACCGGGACGGTGGCGGCGAAGGCCGAGATCGGCAGGCTCGCCGCCAGCATGCTGGACACGGCGACCACCAGCAGCATCACCACCATGATCAGCACATTGAGCACCATGCCCGAGCCGCTCGGGTAGGCAAGGATGGTCGCCCACGACAGGCCGTAGAGGAAATCGAGCAGGGTGAAGCGCAGCCGCCATTTGCGGGTTGTGGCCGGGGCGGACGGCTCGGCCATGAAGCGATGGCACTCCCGCACGATCAGGACGTGGATGCACAATACGCTACCGGCCCACAGCGCAGCCGGGATCGGCCGGGTCCATAGCGCGAAGATGGCGCTCGCGGCGACCACCAGCAGCACGATGACGACAGAGGCCGACAGCCGCGACTGGGCATACTGGCGCAGCAGTTCGTGATCGAACGCCGGCCGGGTGCCACTGGTCGAGGTCAGTCGGTCGCGCGCCTCGCGCACGCGCTGCTGCGCGTGCCGGCGGCTGCGCGCCGACGGCACGACGATCGGCTCGGCCGGAACGGGAACGACCTCGGGCCTATCGGCAGACTGACTCATCGCCTAACGCAACACCATGCACGCCAACGCAACGGTTTCTTTACCGCAATCTTTGCAGCCAAATGATTAAGGCAGCGCTTAAGCAAGAAAATATTTGCGTTAACGGAATGATAATACGGAGGCCGATGTTTACCTTTTAGTGGAAACACCGCACCCGGTCATGGCAGGACTTGTTCCGGCCATCCACGCCTTCCATCGCTGAACAGCCGTCAAGTCGTGGATGCCGGGTCATAGGCGTTCGACAGAACGCCGTTCTTCGAACGGCTATGCCCGCGCATGACGATCGAGGGTGGAAGCACAGATCAGGCGCGCTCCTCCCACACCATCGCCAGATGTACGATGGTGGCGACAGCTTTCTCCATGTCCTGCCGGCTGACCCATTCGGTGCGGGCGTGGAACGAATGCTCGCCGGCAAAGATGTTGGGACAGGGCAGCCCCATGAACGACAGCCGCGAGCCGTCGGTGCCGCCGCGGATGCTGGAGCGCACCGGCGGCAGCCCGGCGCGGCGGATCGCCTCCATCGCGTGCGCGACGACGTCCGGGTGGCGGTCCAGCACCTCCTTCATGTTGCGGTACTGTTCCCTGATCTCCAGCGTGTAGGTCGAGCGGGGAAAATCCGTCATCACCTCGCGGACGATCCGTTCGAGCAGCGCTTCCTTCTGCTTCAGCCCCTCGACCGTGAAGTCGCGCACGATCAGGCTCAGCGTCGCCTGTTCCAGCGTGCCGTCGATCGCAACAGGATGCAGAAAACCCTCCTTGTCCTCGGTGGTCTCCGGCGAGCAGGTGTCCTGCGGCAGCCGCTCGACGATGCGGGCGGCGATCTTGATGGCGTGCTCCATGCGCCCCTTGGCGAACCCCGGATGGATGCTGACGCCCTGAATGGTGATGGTGGCGGCATCGGCCGAGAACGTCTCGTCCTCGATGTGGCCCGCCGTTTCGCCGTCGATGGTGTAGGCGAAGGCAGCGCCGAGCCGGGTGAGGTCCACCTTGTCAACGCCGCGACCGATCTCCTCGTCCGGGGTGAACAACAGCCGGATCGTGCCGTGCCGGATCTCGGGATGCTCGATCAGGAATTTGGCGGCATCCATGATCTCGGCGAGGCCGGCCTTGTTGTCGGCACCAAGCAGCGTGGTGCCGTCGGTGGTGATGATGTCGTGGCCGATCTGGTCCAACAGCGCCGGGTTGTCGCTGACCCGGATCACCTGCGTCGGGTCGGCTGGCAGCACGATGTCGCCGCCCTGGTAGTCGCGCACGATCTGCGGCCTGACGTTGTCGCCGGAGCAATCGGGCGAGGTGTCCATGTGAGAGCAGAAGCAGATCACCGGCACGGTCTTGTCGGTGGTCGCCGGGATCGTGGCGTAGACGTAGCCATGCTCGTCCAGCGCCGCGTCGGCAACCCCCATCTCGTGCAGTTCGCGCACCAGCAGCCGGCCGAGGGTCTTCTGCTTCTCGGTCGAGGGGAAGGTGGACGAGTCGGGGTCGGACTGGGTGTCGATGGTGACGTAGCGCAAAAAGCGCTCGGTGACGGTGTGGACGTAGGGCAGGGGCAGGGTCATGGGAGCTGGCCGATTGAAACGCTGCCGGTCATTATGACGGCGCACGGGCGCCTGTCACCTTTTGCTTGGCGGTGTGTTGTCCCGTGCTGTTACCTCGTAACCTGACCTTGAAAAATAAACGCCATCCCGGTTGCGCCGAAATCGGCAAAACCGGAATGGCGTTGTCAGACGTAATCTTAAGTCCGAGGCCGGACGTCAGATCGCTTCCTTCAGCTCCTTGGCGGCGCGGAAGGCGACCTTCTTGCTGGCCTTGATGTGGATCTGCTCACCGGTCGCGGGATTGCGGCCCATGCGGGCGGCGCGCTTGCGAACCTGCAGGATACCGAGGCCGACGATGCGGACGCGGTCACCCTTCTTCAGGTGCTTGGTGATGCGGGCCACCATATCGCTGAGGATGGCTTCGGTCTGCTTCTTGGAGAGTTCGTGTTCCTCCGCCAGAGCCGCCGCCAGATGCTTGAGCGTTACGGTCGCCGGGGTCGCCGATTTGGTCGCTTTCTTCGCTGCTGCTTTTGCCATGATTGGCCCTCCTGAATGGGGTCGTTACTGCAGAACTAAAGGCATATCAGGGCTTAAATGATTCGCCGGGCGCCTGCCTACGCCGTTTTGCCCGTAAACAGCGCATTTTTCGCATTGTCGTGTGCAGAAGTGCCGTCGTCGTGCCGATTCGTGCCGGGCGTGAGGGCGCTGTCCGGCCGTTTCCGGGGTGGCCTTTGGCCGTTCTTTCGGGGGGCCGTGGGCGGTCCTTGACTTGGACCTGCGGCGCCTATAAGTCCGGGCCTCACTTGCAGGCCCTTGGCCTTGCGGGAGTAGCTCAGTTGGTTAGAGCGCCGGCCTGTCACGCCGGAGGTCGCGGGTTCGAGCCCCGTCTCTCGCGCCAGTTTTCAATGGCTTAGCTGGCATATCATTCTCCATTCCAACTTTCAGGGCCGGCTCGTTCCAACTTTTGGCCCGGTTTCGTTCGCTCATCGCAATGCCCTCCGGCCCTCTTTTCGCGCTTCAAACACGCTCTGAATTGTCGTCACGTTGACCGGGACATAGGTGGCGAAGAGACTATTCGAGGCCGAGAGGGTGTTGCCCATTGCGTGTGCCAGTGCCTCGGCGCTGGCGTGGCCGGTGATCGCCTCTACCGCCCCGGATCGCCGGAAGTCGTGCCCAAGCATTCGACGCTCCAACGGGCCGAACAGAGCCACCCTGATGGTGCGGAAGTCGTCGCCCAGCGTGTCCTTTGAGTAGGGGCGGCCGGATCGGTTTCGAAAAATATACGCCTCGCCCGTCAGAGTGACGCCAAGTCTTTCCAGATATGCCGATAGAAGGGCGAGTGAGCGGGCGCTGAGCACGCCGCCGACCGGCACCCCGGTC
>JBARWE010000059.1:0-18078 GCA_049646625.1 Xanthobacteraceae bacterium | reverse complement strand
GCACCATGCTGCCGCCCGGCCACGGCTTCGGCCTCGGCTTCTGCGTGCGCACGCATGAGGGGCTGGCGCCGATCGCGGGCTCCGTCGGCCAGTTCTACTGGAGCGGGATCGCCGGCACGTTCTTCTGGATCGACCCGCGGGAGGAGCTGTTCGCGCTGTTGCTGACGCAAGGGCCGGGGCAGCGCGAATATTTCCGCAACATCGTGCGCAGCCTGGTCAATGCGGCGCTGGAGTAGGCAGCCAGGCGCTCGCGCCGTTCCGGCTCAGACCTTGCGGAAAAACAGCCCGGCAACAGCCTCGCTCAGTGCGTGCAGCCCGAAGCCGATGAAGATCAACCCCGAGGCCCTTGTGATCCAGATGTCGTAGCGCCGATAGACGCGGCGGACCCATGGCGCGCCGGCGACAACGATCAGGATCGCATCGGCCACGACGAAGCCTACGCACGCCGCCATCAACAACGCCGGCAGCGCCGACCAGCCGAGCGTTTCGGCCGACCCCGACAATAGCGCGGTGAACATCGCAATCGACACGGGATAAGCCTTCGGGTTGGTCAGCCCGAAGGCGAGGCCGCGCAGCACCGGCCGCTTCGGCACGGCCGACAGATCGCCGTCGCCGCCGCGGGTGGCGCGCAGGGCGGCAACGCCCAGCCAGCACAGATAAAGGCCGCAGACGAGGCCGAGCGCATCGAAGAACGTCCGGCCGATGGCATGGGCGCCGACGATCGCGACCAGCGACAGCGTCGCCCACAAAATATCGCCGGCGAAATGCCCGACCAGAAAGCCGGTTGCCGGCCCGCGGCCACGGCTGGCGCCGATGCCGAGAAGGGCCAGAAACGCCGGGCCGGGAATCAGCGTATAGGCCGCCCCGGCCAGCGCCGCGGAGAGAAGAAGTGCAAGGCTCATGACGCCTTCCGAATTTCAAACCCGTTTAGCTCGCGGTGACGCCGCCGTCGATCACCATGGTCTGACCAGTCATGAAGTTGCCGGCGGCCGACGACAGAAACACCGCAGCGCCCGCAATCTCGTCCGGGACACCGATGCGCCCGAGCGGCGCACGCGAGGTCGAGGCTTTCAGGTTCTCGGGATCGTCCCATAGCGCCTTGGCGAAATCGGTCTTGATCAGGCCCGGCGCGATGCAGTTGACGCGGATGTTGTGCGGCCCGTACTCGCAGGCGAGGTTGCGGGCAAGCTGCATGTCGGCCGCCTTGGAGATGCAGTAGGCGCCGATGATGGTCGACCCCTTCAGGCCGCCGATCGAGGAGATGATGGTGATGGCGCCGTCCTTGCGCGCGATCATCTGCGGCGCCACCATGCTGATGAGCCAGTTGTTGGCGACGATGTTGTTGTCGAGAATCTTGCGGAACTGATCGTCGGAAATGCCGGCGAGCGGCCCGTAATACGGGTTCGACGCGGCGTTACAGACCAGCACGTCGATCCGGCCGAACGCCGTATTCGTCTCGTCGACAAGATGCTGCAAGCTCTCCTTGCTGGAAATATTGGCGGCAACGGCGATCGCCCGACCCTTGCCGTACCGTTCGTTGATGCCGGCCGCGACCTGATCGCAGACATCCTGCTTACGCGAGGAAATCACCACGCTCGCGCCGTGCTCGGCCATCCGCTCGGCGATCGCACGGCCGATACCGCGCGAGGAACCAGTGACGAGCGCGACTTTCCCGGCCATGTCGAACAAGGTCATGCGTCTCTCTCCCGATGATGATGCGTTGCAAAAATTCCGGATTATTGCTGTGGTGAATTTTCTTAAGGCGAACCGGCTTCCGGTTCGTTCGAAAGCGCTTCAAGCGAGCTTGGTCGGGGCGGCGATCTCCGGCCCGGCCGGCTGGTGCATCCTCGCGTGCGAGGGGTCGGCGATCCACGGCTGTTGATTGATCATCGGCACGCGCCAGCCGATCTCGCCCTCGCCGGCAAGATGATCGAGCCGCGTCACCGAGCAGTTGTCGATGGCGAAGGCAAGCCCCGCCCCGGCCTCAAGCCCGAGCGCATGCGCGATCGCCGCCTTGATCGGCCCGCCATGCGACACCACGACGATATCGCCGCCACGATACATGGCGTTGATCCGCCGGATTGCGGCGCGCACCCGCTCGAACACGTCGATGAAACTTTCGCCACCGGGCGCGCGCTCCTCCGCCGGGGCAAACCAGTAACTGCCGATGGCCGGCGCGCGGCTGGCGAAGAACTCGGCACGATTGCGGCCCTGCCATGCGCCGAGATGCTGCTCGGCGAACGCCGCCTCCTGCACCAGCGTGGCGGGGCCGGCACCGGCCTCGAACAGCGCCTGCGCCGTCTGGTGCGTGCGCTGAAGCTGGCTCGCATACCATGTGGCCTGGCGCGGCAGGATGCGCGCCACCGCGCTGAACACCACCGTATCGGTGCAATCGCACGGCAGATCGATCTGGCCGTAGATGCGGCCCTGATCGACCCGCACCGGCGCGTGCCGCACCCACCACCAGCGTGTGATCTCAACGCCGTCCGGCTTCGGCGGAACGCCGGTTGCAACCTGTATCTGGCGATTGGACATCGGGCATACCTTCACTACTGTAGCTTGCGTGGTTTTCCGCGCGGCCGACGCCGCGCCACATCTCGACCGACGGAGAATGCTGATGGGTCGCCTCGAAGGCAAATCGGTGGTCATCACCGGCGCGGGCAGCGGCATCGGCCGCGCCGCCGCGCTGATGTTCGCCCGCGAAGGCGCAACGCTGGTCGCGGTCGATCAAAGCGAGAGCGTGATCGAGACCGTGGCGCAGGTGACGGAAGCCGGCGGCATCGCCGAAGCATACATCGCCGACGCCGGTAACGAGAGCGACGTGCAGGGCTTTATCGCCCGTGCCGTTGCAACCTATGGCAGGCTCGACGCGATCTGGGCCAATGCCGGCATCAGCGGCGGGCTGGTGCCGCTGGCCGAGCAGACCCCCGAGCACTGGCAGGAAATCCTGCGCATCAATCTGATCGGGCCGTTCCTGGCGGTGAAGCATTCCATTCCCCTGATGACCGGCCAAGGTCACGGCGCCATCGTCTGCACCGCCTCGGTCGCCGGGCTGAAAGCCGGCGCCAGCGGCCACCCCTATGCGGCGAGCAAGGCCGGCGTCATCAGTCTGGTGCAAACCACCGCCTACTCGCTGTCGGGCACCGGCGTGCGCATCAACGCCGTGTGCCCCGGTCTGATCGAGACCGGCATGACACGGCCGATCTTTGAACGCGCGGCGGAGCGCGGCACGAAAGGTAAGATCGGCCAGCTCAATCCGCTCAAGCGCGCCGGCCAGCCGCACGAAATTGCGGCAATGGCGCTGTTTCTCGTCAGCGACGAGGCGTCCTACGTCAACGGCCAGGCGTTCCCGGTGGACGGCGGCCTGACCGCCTCGATGCCTTACGCCGGCAAGCCGATCTGAGCACCGGGTACGACGCTTCGATTTACACGGCCCCCGCCTTCTGCGCATAGGCCCATGCCTCCTGCGCCAGCGGCACGGTGCGCGCCGCCGATTCCTTCGCCTTGTCGCTGGCCGCGGTGCCGTCGCGGATACGGCCGGCGATGCCCTGCAGAATGCCGGCGAGCCGGAACAGGTTGTACGAAAAATACCAGTCGAGATTGCTGATGCCGGCGCGGCCGGTGGCCTCGCAGTAAAGCGCCGCCGCCTCATCCATGGTGGGCAGGTTGAGGGCGGCGAAGTCGGCGCCGTCCAGCCCCGGCATCACCCATTGCATCAAGAGATAGGTGAAGTCGGCCAACGGATCGCCGAGCGTCGACAATTCCCAGTCGAGCACGGCGATCACGCGCGGCTCGGTGGCGTGGAAGATCATGTTGTCGAGGCGGAAGTCGCCATGCACCACCGACACCCGCTCCTGCTCGGGTACGGTGCGCGGCAGCCATTCGATCAGCCGGTCCATCTCCGGGATCGTCTGCGTCTCCGAGGCGCGATACTGCTTGGTCCAGCGATCGACCTGGCGGGCGAAGTAATTGCCCGGCCGGCCGTAGTCGCCAAGCCCGATCGCCTGCGGATCGTACTGATGCAGCCGCGCCAGCGTTTTGATCTTGGCCTCGAAGATCGGGCGGCGTGCCTCACGCGGCAGCGCGGGCAGCGTCGGATCCCAGAACACGCGGCCCTCTTCCATCGACATGATGTAGAAGGCCGCGCCGATCACCGCGTCGTCGGTGCACAGCGCATAAGCCTTCGCCACCGGAAAGCCCTGTTGGCCCAGCGCCGAGATCACCCGGAACTCGCGGTCCACCGCGTGCGCCGAGGGCAGCAGCTTGCCGAACGGCTTGCGCCGCAGCACATAGGACCGCGACGGCGTGTTCAGCCGGTAAGTCGGGTTCGACTGGCCGCCCTTGAACTGCAGGACGCTGAGCGGCCCCCGATAGCCCTCGACATGCTCGCGCATCCAGGCGTCGAGGTGCGTCTCGTCGATGCGATGGCGCTCCTCGACCGGCTTGGTGCCCGAATAGTCCTCGTCGTGCCGATAACCGACCACCCTCGCCCTCGCTTACTTCTTCTCGGCGCTGTTGGCGTAGCGACGCAACTCCAGCCGCGCAATGGCGCGATTGTGGACTTCGTCGGGGCCGTCCGCAAGCCGCAGCGTACGGATGTGCGCATACGACTTGGCAAGCCCGGCTTCATCGGAAACGCCGCCGCCGCCGAACGCCTGGATCGCCTGATCGATGATGCGCAGCGCCATGTTGGGCGCGGCCACCTTGATCATCGCGATCTCCAGTTGCGCCGTCTTGTTGCCGACCTTGTCCATCATGTCGGCGGCCTTGAGGCACAGAAGGCGCGTCATCTCAATGTCGATGCGGGCTTCCGCGATGCGCTGCTCCCACACCGAATGCTCGATGATCTTCTTGCCGAAGGCGGAGCGCGAGGCGAGCCGCTTCACCATCTTCTCCAGCGCTTCTTCGGCGGCACCGATGGTGCGCATGCAATGATGGATGCGGCCGGGACCGAGGCGGCCTTGCGCGATCTCGAAGCCGCGTCCCTCGCCAAGCAGGAGGTTGCTCGCCGGCACCCGCACGTTGTCGAGCAGCACCTGGCCATGGCCGTGCGGCGCATCGTCGAAGCCGAACACCGGCAGCATCTTCTCGATGGTGATGCCCTTGGCATCGAGCGGCACGAGAATCTGCGACTGCTGCTGATGACGGGCGGCCGCAGGATCGGTCTTACCCATCACGATAGCGACCTTGCAGCGCGGATCGCCGACGCCGGACGACCACCACTTGCGCCCGTTGATGACGTATTCGTCGCCTTCGCGGCGGATGCTGGTCTCGATATTGGTGGCATCGGACGAAGCAACCGCCGGCTCGGTCATCAGGAAGGCGGAGCGGATTTCGCCGTTGAGCAGCGGGCGCAGCCACTGCTGCTTCTGCTCCCTGGTGCCGTAGCGCATCAGGACTTCCATGTTGCCGGTATCCGGCGCCGAGCAGTTGAACACCTCGGAGGCCCATGCGATGCGGCCCATCTGCTCCGACAACAGCGCGTATTCGAGGTTGGTCAGGCCGGCGCCGTGAAACTCCTCGTCGTCATGCGAGGACGGCGGCAGAAACATATTCCACAGCCCTTCCGCCTTCGCCTTCTTCTTCAGATCCTCGATGACGGGGATCACCTTCCAGCGCTCGCCGGCTGCATCTTGCTGATCGTAGATCGGCACGGCCGGGCGCACATGGGTCTGCATGAAACTGGTGACGCGATCGAGCCATTCCTGCTGGCGGCTGGACAGGGAAAAATCCATCGATTGGTCCTCGCGGAGGTTGCTGAACACGGACACAGCCCGCCGCATCCGCTTCATGCCGGTATCGCGGCGCGGGACACTGTGCGGGCCGCCAGGCCGTCGCGCCTTCTCCGGCATTGACAGACCTGACGTTAAAACGATAGTTTCATACAAGCGTTTGAATTGCAATCCCCGATCGCTTCCCGTCCCTCTAAATTCTTTGGACCGTCATGGCTGCCGACGCGACCCGGCTTTCCATCCTCAGCGCCGCCGAACGGCTCTATGCCGATCGCGGCTTCAGCGAGGTGACGCTGCGCGACATCGTGGCGGCAGCGGGGGTCAACCTCGCCGCCGTCAACTATCACTTCGGCTCGAAGGACGAACTGATCGCCGAGCTTTACGTCAGCCGCAGCGTCGCGCTGAACCGAGAGCGGCTTACTGAGTTGAAGACGGCGGAGGATGCCGGCGGCGGCCGCGCCGATATCAGCGGGATCATCGGGGCGCTGGTCGGTCCGCCCTTGCGCGACTGTCTCGGCCCCGACCGGCAGCGTTCCGCGGCGGCGCGTTTCATGGTGCGCGCCTCGGCGGAATCGGTGCCGGTGATCCGCGGTATCAGGACGCGCGAGATCGGCCACCTGCGCCGTTTCGCCGCCGCGCTGCGGCACGCGCTGCCGGGGCTGCCCGAGGCCGACATCTACTGGGCGCTGCACTTCGCGCTGGCGATGACGCATGAGACCATCAACGGCGCCGAACGGTTGCAGCGGTTGTCCGGCGGGGCCTGCAACGTGCACGATGTCGCCGGCATCACGGCCCGCATCACCGCAACGACCGTGCAGGCGCTCGCCCTCCACGCACCGACGCCAGCGCCGCGCGCCGCTCACCGCCCGGCCTGACGGCCTGCCAAACGTGCGGCATGTTGAAGGCGACGGCCCCGATATGCTAGAGGCTTTGCGCCACGCGGCCGGACGCCGCAACGGCGCGGGTGTAGCTCAGTGGCAGAGCAGCAGCCTTCCAAGCTGAATACGCGGGTTCGATTCCCGCCACCCGCTCCAGCCCGCCGCCCTCCTCACGCTGCAAACGGTTGCCGGCTCCCTGCGCCGCCCGCCGGCCGCCCCGCGCGGCGCTGTTGCGAAACAATCTAAATTGTCCTGGCCGCGACCTGCGCTATGGCAGGGCGCCACGCAATGCTAAAGAGCCATCGAGACAAGGACCGACGATGATCCAGATCATTCCCGACGTACTGACGCCGGACGAACTGACGCGCTTTCGCGAGTTGCTCGGGCAGGCGCAATGGCAGGATGGCCGCCTGACCGCCGGTCATGTCGCGATCCGCGCCAAGGCCAACGAACAGTTGTCGCAGGCCGATCCGCTGGCGCAGCAACTATCCGAGTTTCTGCTCGAACGCCTCAGCCAGGTCAGCCAGTTCGTCGCCGCGGCATTGCCGCTCAAGGTGCTGCCGCCGCGCTTCAACCGCTACACCGGCGGCGGCAACTACGGCGACCACATCGACAACGCCATCTTCACCGTGCCGGGTGGAACGCGCATTCGCGGCGATCTGTCGTCGACGCTGCTCATCAGCGATCCCGACGACTATGACGGCGGCGAACTGATCGTGCAGGGCGAGTTCGACCGCCACCACTTCAAGCTGCCGGCCGGCCACATGATCCTGTATCCATCCGGCTCCTTTCATCAGGTCACGCCGGTGACGCGCGGCACCCGGCTCGCGGCCTTCTTCTGGACCCAGAGCCTGGTGCGCGAACACGCGCTACGCTCGCTGTTGTTCGAACTCGACAACACCATCCAGGGACTGGCGATCGACAATCCCGATCAGCCGGCGGTCGGCCGCCTGACCGGGCTTTACCACAACCTGCTGCGCCAGTGGTGCGACACCTGAGCCGATGACAACCGCGCCGCTCGCCAAGCTGACGCAGATTCCGCCGCAGGTCGCGGCGGTCGCCGACTACGAGGCGCTGGCGCGCGAGCGCGTCACGCCCGGCGCCTGGGCCTATCTCGATGGCGGCGCGGCCGACGAGGCCACCGCCGCCGACAATCGCGCCGCCTTCGCCCGGCTCAAATTGCGCACACAGATCCTCGCGGACCTCGCCGGGGGCACCACGGCGTGCGACCTGTTCGGCCTGCGGTTGCGCGCGCCGATCCTGCTGGCGCCGGTCGCCTATCAGAAACTCGCCCACCCCGACGGCGAACTCGCCACCGTGCTCGGCGCCTCGGCCATGCAGACGGCGATGGTGGTCAGCACGCAGGCCAGCGTGCCGCTCGAAGAGATCGCCGGCCAGGCGCAGACACCGCTGTTCTTTCAACTGTACATCCAGCACGACCGCGGCTTTACCCGCGATCTGGTGCAGCGCGCGGAAGCCGCCGGCACTCGCGCGCTGGTGGTCAGCGTCGACGCGCCGATCAGCGGCCTGCGTAATCGCGAACAGCGCGCCGGCTTCGCTTTTCCTCCCGGCATCGCGGCGGTCAACCTGCGCGGCCTGCCGCCGCTGCCGCAAGCAGCCGATGCAGCCGGCACGGCGGGCGACACACTGTTCAACAGCGCCCTGCTCCGCGCCGCGCCAACCTGGCGCGATATCGACTGGCTGCGCGGGCAGACCAAGCTGCCGCTCGTGCTCAAGGGCATCATGACCGTGGAGGATGCCGCCCGCGCGCTCAGCACCGGCGCCGACGGCATCATCGTCTCGAACCATGGCGGGCGGGTGCTCGACGGCCAGCCCGCCACCATCGAGGTGTTGCCGGAGATCGCCGCGGCGGTCTCCGGCCGCGTGCCGCTGCTCGTCGACGGCGGCATCCGGCGCGGCAGCGACGTGTTCAAGGCGCTGGCGCTTGGCGCAAGCGCCACGCTGATCGGGCGCGCCTTCGTCCACGGGCTTTGCGCCGCCGGTGCCATCGGCGTCGCCCATGTGCTGCGCATCCTGCAAGCCGAACTGGAAGCCACCATGGTGCTGACCGGCTGCCGCGACCTGGCCGCCATCACCACTGAGCGGGTGCGCGGCGCCGTCAGCCCATCAGATTGAGCCGCGAGGCGCTGATATAGAGCGCCACCGCCGCCGCGTTCGATACGTTGAGGCTCTTGATGTCGCCCGGCAGGTCGAGCCGCGCCACGCTGGCGCAGGTCTCGCGGGTGAGTTGCCGCAAGCCCTTGCCTTCGGCACCAAGCACCAGCGCCAGCGGCGCGGTCAGCGGCACGCTGGCGAGGTCGGCGCCGCCTTCGCTGTCGAGGCCGACGGTCAAAATGCCCTGCTCGTTCATCGCCGCGAGCGCGCGGGCGAGGTTCGGCACCGTCACCAGCGGCACCAGTTCCAACGCGCCCGACGCCGACTTGGCCAGCACACCGGTCGCCTCCGGGCTGTGGCGCGCGGTCGTCACCACCGCTTTCACCGCAAATGCCGCAGCCGAGCGCAAAATGGCGCCGACATTGTGCGGGTCGGTGATCTGGTCGAGCACCAGGATCAGCCCCTCGCGCGGCAGCGCATCAAGGCTCGGTCCGGCAAGCGGCTCCGCCTCGGCGAAAAATCCCTGATGCACGGCGTCGGGGCCAAGCAGCCGGTCGATGTCCGCCGGCCGCACGATCTCCGGCGCGACCGAGGGAACGATGCCGGCCTCCGCCAGCCGCCGCGCGGCGTTCTCCGTGAGTGTGAGTTTGCGAATGCGCCGCGCCGGATTGGCGAGCGCCGCCGCCACCGTGTGCCAGCCATAGAGGATGACGCTGTCGCGCTCCACGCCGGCTTCATGCCGCGGAGGGCGGGCGCCGGAGGGGCGCGGCCCCTTGCGGCCAGGCGAAAAACGCTTGCGCGGCGGACGATCCATCATGGCGCGCTTGTGTCACGAGGCGCCCCCGTTTGGCAATTCGCCATCGGCCGCAAAAAAGCCCCCCGGTTCGGCAAAACCCGGCCGAGCGCGGTTGACTTTCGCAACACCGTTCGCCCATAAACGCGCCCAGCCGGGAGCCGTCAGGCCCCGCGGTGGGGAAGACACCTGGCACGGCCGGGGGAGTGTCCCGAGTGGCAAAGGGAGCTGACTGTAAATCAGCCGCCGTATGGCTTCGAAGGTTCGAGTCCTTCCTCCCCCACCAGCTTGCCTCCCCCACCAGCTTACCTCCCCACCAGCTTGAAATAGCCGTCTGATACCACTCCAAAAATAGCGCAAATCGGTCGCCCCGGGTAAGCCGTACGCCTCCGGCACCCGCCGCTCGCGCGGCCCGGCCGGCATCGCGGCGGATGGCAGATCGCGGCCGGCGACACGATGGGCGTGTTTGACCCCCATGGCAGGACTTGCGATATCGACCACCCAGCAAATTTCCCCTTGGAAAGGCCCGACGTGAGCGACGAAATCATCGTAAAAGACAGCAACGGAACCCGGCTCAACGACGGGGATTCCGTGACGCTGACCAAGGATTTGAAGGTCAAGGGCGCGGGCACGACGCTTAAGCGCGGAACGCTGGTCAAAGGCATTCGGCTGACCGATAACCCGGCAGAAATCGAATGCAGCACGAAACAGGTCAAAGGACTCGTGTTGCGCACCGAGTTTCTCAAGAAGGCCTGACCTGCGGCAGCAACCCGCCTGTCCGGCAGACCGATCGTGATGCCGGTGAGCGTCGCGCCGCTCCTCCGTTGCGGCATGGCCGGGTTGCGCGGAGCCGATCAGGCTGCGCACTCCCTTGCCCGCTCCATCCGATTATCGTTGAGTGAGCCTTTCCGCCGAATCTCACAGAAACGATGTTGCCCCGGTTGCGCGCGCCCGTTCCGGCTTCCCACTCCGCTGCAGACCGCCCGCCCGGCGACGTCCCGCAGCGCACCGACCGCCCGTTCCGCGGCATCGCGCTGGTGATCGCTTCGACGGTGTTCCTGGCGTGCTCGGACGCACTGGCCAAATACCTGACGCGCGAATTGCCGCCGATCGAAATCGCCTGGATCCGGTTCGTCGTGTTCGCGCTGATCATGCTGCCGGCGACACTGTATCCGTCCGGCGGTGGCAGCGTGCTGCGCACACGCCGGCCCGGCCTGCAAATCCTGCGCGGCCTCGGGCTGACCTCCTCGGCACTGTTTTTCATCTGGGGCCTGCGCTACCTGCCGATCGCCGAAGCTTCTGCGACGGCGTTCGTCGCGCCGATGTTCGTCACCTGCATGTCGATCGTCGTGCTGGCGGAAAAGGTCGGTATCCGGCGCTGGCTCGCCACCATCGTCGGGCTGATCGGCGTGCTGATCGTGATCCGGCCGGGCGGCAGCGCCTTTCAGGCGGCGGCGATCTTTCCCATTGTCTCGGCGCTCGGCTGGGCGTTCGCGCTGATACTGACCCGACAAATCAGCGGCGTCGACCGCCCGGCGACGACGATGGCCTATTCGGCGCTGGTCGGCCTTGTCGTGCTGACGGTGCTGGCGCCGTTCGTCTGGGTCGCGCCGACATGGCAGCAACTGGCGATCGCGGTGGCGATCGGCATCGCCTCCACCGCCGGCCACTGGATCGTCGTGGTGGCCTACCGCTATGCCGACGCCTCGGTGCTGGCCCCGCTCACCTATTCGCAACTGGTGTGGGTCACGCTGCTTGGCCTTTTGATGTTCAGCGAATTTCCCGACAACTGGACCCTGCTCGGGGCGGCGATCATCATCGCCAGCGGCCTCTACATCGCCCACCGCGAGCGGGTGCGCAGAATTCAGGCGCGTGCGTCTCTCTCCGACGTGTAACGTCCGGGCGCGCGACCTCTACCGCCCCCACACCTCGTCAGCGACTTCGGCGACGAAACGCAGCTTCGCCCACTGCTCGTCCTCGGTCAGAATATTGCCTTCCTCGGTCGAGGCGAAGCCGCATTGCGGCGACAGTGCCAGTTGCTCAAGCGCCACGAACTTCGACGCCTCGTCGAGCCGCCGCTTGATGTCGTCCTTGTTCTCAAGCTGGCCCGACTTGGAGGTGACGGCGCCTATCACCACCACCTTGTCGCCCTTCGGCAAAAAGCGCAGCGGCTCGAAACCGCCGGCGCGG
The DNA here is from genome assembly GCA_049646625.1 of Xanthobacteraceae bacterium. Taxonomy (GTDB): domain Bacteria; phylum Pseudomonadota; class Alphaproteobacteria; order Rhizobiales; family Xanthobacteraceae; genus PRO6. The sequence continues at coordinate 6,370 of JBARWE010000059.1, read as the reverse complement.
TCAGAATCGTATTCGAGGAAATAGCCGTCGTAATTGGTGCGCGCCAGCAGCGTCTCGGCCACCGGCTCGTAGCCGCCTGACGAAATCCAGGTCGAGCGGAAATTGCCGCGACAGACATGGGTGGTGATCGCCATGTCGGCGGGACGCTCGGCGATCGCATAGTTGATGACGCGGGCATAGGTCTGCTGCAGCCCCTCCACCTTCTCGCCGCGCGCCCGCACCTTGTTCAGTTCGTCCTCGGAGCACAGATAGGCCCACACCGTGTCGTCGAATTGCAGGTAGCGGCAGCCGGCGTCGTAGAACGCCCTGACCGCCTTGCGATAGGCGCGGCCGAGATCCTCGAAGAACGGCCCCAGTTCGGGATAGACCTCGCTGGAGATCGCCTGGCGGCCGCCACGGAAGTGCAGCACCGCCGGCGAGGGAATCGTCATCTTCGGCGTCAGGCCGGTGCCGGCGCACTTGTCCCTGAGAAACTTGAAATGCGCCAACATCGGATGGTCGTCGGGAAAATCGATGCGGCCGTCGGTGCGGATGTTTTCGCCGCGCGTCACCACGCCGGCGAACTTGATCCCCTCGGTCTCGTAAAGTTCGCAGCCGGTGAGATGGGCGAGAAAATCGAAATGCCACCACGAGCGGCGAAACTCGCCGTCGGTCGCAAGCCTGAGGCCCACCTCGCGCTGCTTGTGAATGGCCTTCTCGATTTCCGAATCCTCGATGCGGCGCAACTCCTCGGCCGAAATCTCGCCGTTGGCGCGCTTGGTGCGGGCATCCTTGACACGGAACGGACGCAGCAGGCTGCCGACATGATCGGCGCGAAATGGTGGCTTGGTGCGCTGCATTGTTTTTCTCCCCGGGTGCGGCATCAGGCTGGAGCGTGCGGCGCGCTCGCACCGCCCGAGACGCCAAGAAAGCGTTCCAACGCGGACGGGTCGGCCCTCAAGGCTGCACTCGGCGCATCATGCACGATGCCGCCCCGCTCCAATATCACAACGCGATCGGCAAGGCCGAGAATCTTTCGTGCGTTCTGCTCGACGATGATGGCACAGACGCCGCCCGCGCGCGTGATGCGCCCAAGCGCCGCCAACAGTTCGTCGACAATGATCGGCGCCAGTCCCTCGGTCGGCTCGTCGAGCAGCAGCACTTTCGGATTGAGCACCAGCGCGCGGCCAATCGCCAGCATCTGCTGTTCGCCGCCCGAAAGCTGGTTGCCGAAATTGCGGCGGCGCTCCTCAAGCCGCGGAAACAGCGCGTAGACTTTTGCGATGTCCCATTTGCCCGGCTGCGCCACCGCGCTCATGTTCTCCTCGACGGTAAGCGAGCGAAAGATGTTGCGCTCCTGCGGCACCCAGCCGATGCCGGCGCGGGCGCGCTGATCCGGGCGCAGGCGGGTGATGTCGCGGCCGTCGAGCGCGAGCCGGCCGGCAAAGCGCCGCGTCGTCCCGACGATGGAATTGATCAGCGTGGTCTTGCCGGTGCCGTTGCGGCCGAGCAGCGCCAGCACCTCGCCCTGCGCGACGTTCAGAGAGAAGCGCGGCAGCACCACGGCCTCGCCGTAGCCGGCGCGCAACTCCTCGATGACGAGCAGGTCAGGCATCGTGCGCCTCGCCGAGATAGACCGCTCTCACCTGCGGATCGTGCGCGATACGCTCCGGCGTATCCTCGACCAGCAGCGCCCCACCCACCAGCACCGAGATGCGGTCGGCGAAGGAGAACACCAGGTCCATGTCGTGCTCGATCAAGAGCACGGTAACGTCGCGCGGCAGCGAGGCGACGGCGGCGAGGATGTCGTGGCGCTCGCTCTCCGGCACGCCGGCAGCCGGCTCGTCGAGCAGCAGGACGCGCGGACCGCAGGCGATGGCGACCGCGATCTCCAACAGCCGCTGCCTGCCGTAGGGCAACGTCACGGTGCGCTCGTTGCAAACATCGGTGAGGCGAAAATCGGCGAGCAGGCGGGCGATCTCGTCATTGATCCGGGGCCGGGTGCCGCGCCGCCGCCACCAGTCGGCACCATGGCCGTGGCGCTCGGACACCGCAAGGCCGATGGTCTCCAAGGGCGTCAGTTCGGGGTAGAGCTGGTTGATCTGGAAGGTGCGCGCCAGCCCCGCCCGCACCCGGCGATTGACCGGCAGCGCGGTGATGTCACGGCCTTCCAGCAGGATGCGGCCATTGTCCGGGGTCAATACGCCGGTCAACAGGTTGATCACCGTGGTCTTGCCGGCGCCGTTGGGGCCGATCAACGCATGGCGCGCGCCGGCTTCGACCTTGAGCGCGAGGTCGCAGGTGACGTGCAGGCCGCCAAAATGCTTGTCGAGGCCGATCGTTTCCAGCGCCAGCGTCATGGCTCCGCGCCCCCGCGGCCGCCGGCGCTGCGCGACAGGCCGAGCCGTCGCAGCAAAAAGTCCGGCACCGCTCGCGCCCAGCGCCGCATCCGTTCACGCCCGACCAGCACGATGACGACGAACACGAGGCCGATCCAGAACAGCCAGTATTGCGGAGTGAGTGAGGAAAAGATCTCCTGCAGGATCTTGAACACGACCGCGCCGATCAGCCCGCCATACAGATAGCCGCCGCCGCCGATCACCAGAATCAACAACAGGTCGGCGGAGCGCTCGAACGAAAATACGTCGAGCGAGGCGAGCGCCGTGGTCTGGGTGAACAGCGCGCCGGCGACGCCGGCATAGAACGCCGAGACGGTGTAGACGGCGACCAGCCGCCGATCGACCGGAACACCGACGGCAGCGGCCCGCAGACGGTTGTAGTGGATGGCGCGCAGCGACAGCCCGAACGGCGAGTTGACCAGCCGCCGCGCGGCGAGGAACAGAACGAACAGCACCGCCGTGCAGTAGACGAAGCCGGTGCGGCCAAAAATATCGAACTCGAACAGGCCGAGCACCGGAGCGATGGTAAAGCCCTGCAAGCCGTCGAAGCCGCCGGTGATATCGGAAAAACGGTTGGCGAGTTCGCGCAGGAGCAGCGCAATGCCGAGCGTCACCATCAGGCGCGACAGGTCGGTGCCGCGGATGACGAGGAAACTGGTGACAAAGCCGAGCACCATCGCCATCAGCCCGGCGGCCACCAGCGCCAGCACCGGCTCGGTGATGATGCCGTGCTTGGCGAGCAGGCCGACGCCATAGGCGCCAACGCCGAAGAAAGCCGCATGCCCGAGCGAAACGATGCCGGCGTAGCCCATGATGAGATCGAGCGACAGCGCGAACAGCGCCAGCCACGCAATCTCGGTGAGGATCAGGTAGCGGTCCGAGAACAGAAAATAGCTCGCCACCACCAAGAGCCAGAACGCGGTCTCCTGCCAGCGCCAGTGGCCGACGCGGGCCATGCTCGCGGCCACGGGGGACAAAGTGGTCATGTCGCTCATCGTGCCATGGTCCGGCCGAACAGGCCGTGCGGACGCCAGATCAGGATGACGATCATCAGCGCGTAGATCACGAAGGCGCCGAGTTTCGGCACATAATACTTGCCGGCAACGTCGGCGACGCCGAGGACCAGCGCCGCCATGAACGGCCCGGTGATGGTGGAGGAGCCGCCGACAGTGACGACGATCAGGAAGTAGATCAGGAATTTGAGCGGGAAGTAGGGATCAAGCCCGAGGATTTCGGCGCCGAGCGCGCCGCCCAGTCCGGCCAGGCCGCAGCCGAACGCAAAGGTGAAGGCGAACACCCGCGGCACGTTGATGCCAAGCCCGCCCGCCACGCGCGGATCATCGACCGAGGCCCGCAGCCGCGCGCCGAACCGGGTGTGCGCCAACGTGCCCTGGATCGCCAGCGTCAACAGGCCACAGATGACGATGATCATCAACCGGTAACGGCCGATGCCGACGCCGAACAGGTCGATCTGGCCGCGCAGGATGTCCGGCAGGTTGATGAACACCTGCGACGACCCCATCACATAGTCGGTGGCCGCCACCGCCATAAACACGAAGCCGATGGTGAACAGCACCTGTTCGAGTTCGCTGCGGCCGTAAAGATGGCGGAACAGCGCCCACTCGGCGACGACGCCCGCCAGCGCGCCGGCGAGGAACGCGCCCCCCAGCCCGAGGGAAAACGGCACGCCAAGCTGGTTGACCAGCACGGCGCAGACATAGCCGCCGAACGCCGCGAACGCGCCGTGGGCGAGGTTGACGAAGTTCATCAGCCCGAGCGTCACCGCCAGCCCGCTCGCCAGCACGAACAGCAGCATGCCATAGGCCACGCCGTCGAACAGGATGGTGAGGAAGTTGGTCATGGGAGGCGGCGCTTCCTCCCTCCCCCGGCCGGGGGAGGGGCGACCGGCGCGAGCCGGTCGGGGTGGGGGCCGGACAATTCCGATAGTATCGTCTCGACGGCACCTTCCAGATTGCGGTCGACATCGGAATTCCAGAATCGCAACACGCGGAAACCGTTCGACTTCAGAAATTCGCTCCGCACGAGATCGTTTTGATAGTGCGGCTGCATGGCATGCTGGCCGCCGTCAACCTCGACGACCAGCCGCTGCCGGAGACAGGCAAAGTCGACGACATGCGGTCCGACAGGCGCCCGCCGGCGAAAGTGCCATCCCATCGCTCTCAACGATCGCAACCTGACCCAAAGCCTGATTTCTTGCGGGGTCATACGCTTGCGGAGCACCCTCGCCCGTTCGACCGTCGCAATCATCGCCAACACCCCACCCGGCTGGCGGTGTCGCGCCAGCCACCCTCCCCTGATGGGGAGAGACGTCTCCGTCGTTCTCCTCACTTCTTGGTCTTGCCAGGGTCCTTGACGGCCTCGAAGGTCGCGAACTCGACGTTGTAGAGTTCGCCGTCCACCTTCTTGACCTCGCGGATGTAGATGTTCTGCACGATGTCGCGCGTCTCCGGGTCGATCGAGATCGGCCCGCGCGGGCTTTCCCATTTCATGCCCTTCACCGCCGCGATCAGCGAATCGCCGTCGGCCTTGCCGCCGGTCTTCTTCAGCGCCTCGTAAAGCAGGTGGATGCCGTCATAGCCGCCGACCGCCATGAAGCCGGGGCGCTGGCCGTAGGCTTTCTTGTAGGCAGCGACGAAATCCTTGTTGGCCTGCGAGGGATGCGCCGCCGAATACATATGCGCCGTCACCGCGCCGAGCGCCGAATCGCCCATGCCGTTCAACAGGTCGTCGTCCATCACGTCGCCCGGCCCGATCACCTTGATGCCGCTCTTGTCGAGGCCGCGCTCGGCATACTGCTTCATGAAATTGCCGCCCTGCCCGGCCGGCACGAACACGAACATGGCGTCGGGCTTGGAATCCTTCATGCGCTGCAGGAACGGCGCGAAGTCCGGGTTGGCGAGCGGCACCTTGACCTCCTCGACGATCTGGCCGCCGCCCGCGACGAAATGATCCTTGAAGAATTTCAGCGCGTCATGGCCCGGCGCGTAGTCGGAGGTCAGCGTCGCCACCTTCTTGATGCCGTTCTTCACCGCCCAGTCGCCGATGATGATCGAGGACTGCCCCAGGGTGAAACTGGTGCGGGTGATGTAGGGCGAGCGCTCGGTGATGATCGAGGTGCCGGCTGCCATCACGATCTGCAATACCTTGGCCTGCGTTGCCAGCGGTGCCGCGGCAAACGCCGCCGGCGTCACGCCGAAGCCGGCGATCACGTTGACCTTGTCGTTGACGATCAGTTCCTGCGCCAGCCGTTTGGTGTTGTCGGGCAGCGCCGCGTCGTCCTTGAGGATCACCTGGATCTTCTTGCCGGCGACCGTGTCGCCGTGCTGCTGCATGTACAGCTTGACGGCGTTGTCGATCTGCTTGCCGGTCGAGGCCTGCCCGCCGGTCATCGGCACGATCAGGCCGATCTTGACCGTTTCCTGCGCCACGGCCACCCCGGCAAACGCGCCGACCGCGACGGCGCACACCGCCGCCCGCAACAAAACCCGTCGTTCAACTGACATTGGCGTCTCTCCCGTTGCGCCGGCCTTCTCAAGGCCGCCGGCGGCAATACGATCCCGATCTGAAATTCCGTCGACCCTCACCGCGGTGCGGCCGGATCGTAGGCTTGATCATGGACCTGCGCGGCGGCCCGCCGTCAAGACGACTTTATAGCGATTTCAGGTGAGCGCGGTACAGCCGGCGGCAAAATTGCGCCCGGCGCGCGGACGCGCCGTTGACAATTGCCGTACCAGCGCCCACGCCGTTGCCATGGTGGCCGGCCGGGCGCGGCGGGCATCGGAACCGACCGTGGTGCCGCACCATTGTCATCCATTCGCTAGGTCATGATCCCATGCGCTGGCTTGCGGGCACGGCTGCCGCCCTGATCGTTATCGCTGCCGTCTATTTCGGCTCGGCCTATGCGGCGCTGACCGACCTGGTCGGCGCGGCGCGGCGGGCGGACGGCGCGCGGCTGCTGGCGCGGACCGACG
>JBARWE010000058.1:0-4646 GCA_049646625.1 Xanthobacteraceae bacterium | reverse complement strand
AGCGCGGGCTTGCGGCGGGGCGGCGCGAGACGGAGGCGGAGACCGCCCGCCGCGCCATGGCGGCACTCGAAGCCGTGGCGGCTTCGCTTGGTACGGTGGCCGGCGGCGTCGACCAGGTGACGGCGCGGATCGAAACCGAGGCGGTCGAGGTGGCGCTTGCGGTGGCGCGCAAGCTGGCGGCCGCGTTGATTGCGGCCGAGCCGCTGGCGGAGACCACGGCGCTGCTCGACGACTGCTTCCGCCACCTGGTCGCGGTGCCGCACCTCGTGGTGCGCATCAACGCCGCGCTTTACGACAGCGCGCAGCCGCAGATCGAACGGCTTGCGGTGCAGCGCGGCTTTGCCGGCCGCCTGATCATCCTTGCCGATCCCGATATCGAGCTTGGCGATTGCAGCATCGAGTGGGCCGACGGCGGCGTGGCGCGCACACGCGCGGCGATCGATAGCCGCGTCGCCGAACTGGTCGAACGCTTTATCGCCGCGCGCGCCGATCGCGCCGCCTCTCTTTCCGACCGAGGACGTGAGCCATGAGTACCGACACACGCAATAGCGATCCGCAGGGCGGCAACGTGCCGCTGCCCGACCTCAACGCGGCCGACGCGCCGCCGCTGGCCGATCCCTCGCTGGGCGCCGACGACGATCTGGCCGGGCGTGTCGCCTCCGACCTGGAGGCGGTGTTCGACGTACCGGTGCAGGTGTCGGCTGTGCTCGGCCGCTCGCGCATGGATGTGGCGGAACTGTTGAAACTCGGCCCCGGCAGCGTGCTCGAACTCGATCGCCGCGTCGGCGAGGCCATCGACATCTACGTCAACGATCGCCTGGTGGCGCGCGGCGAGGTGGTGCTGGTCGAGGACAAGCTCGGCGTCACCATGACGGAAATCATCAAGGCGGACAAATAGCGCGTGGCGGCGCCATCGTAGACAAAGGAGCGATCCATGCGGCTTCTCATCGTCGGCACCCTGAAGGGGCAACTGACCACCGCGACCCGTATCGCCATGGACAACGGCGCCACGGTGACGCACGCGACCGACAGCGCGCAGGCCATGGCAGTGCTGCGCGGTGGCAAGGGCGCCGATCTGCTGCTGGTCGATGTCGGCCTCGACATCCGCGACCTGGTGCTGCGGCTTGAGGCCGAGCACATCCATGTGCCGATCGTCGCCTGCGGCATCGATTGCGATGCAGCCTCCGCCGTTGCCGCGATCCGAGCCGGCGCCAAGGAATACATCCCGCTGCCGCCGGACCCGGAACTGATCGCGGCGGTGCTGGCCGCGGTTGCCGACGATGCGCGCGACCTGATCTATCGCGACGAGGCGATGGCCAAGGTCATCCGGCTGGCCGAGCAGATCGCCGGCTCTGAGGCCTCGGTATTGATCACCGGCGAATCCGGCACTGGCAAGGAAGTGCTGGCGCGCCATGTGCATGCGCGCTCGCGCCGCGCCAAAAAGCCGTTCATCTCGATCAACTGCGCCGCGATCCCCGAGCACCTGCTGGAGTCCGAATTGTTCGGACACGAGAAGGGGGCGTTCACTGGCGCGGTGGCACGGCGTATCGGCAAGTTCGAGGAGGCGTCGGGCGGCACGCTGCTGCTCGACGAGATTTCCGAAATGGATGTGCGGCTGCAATCGAAACTGTTGCGCGCCATTCAGGAGCGCGTCATCGACCGCGTCGGCGGCGGAAAGCCGGTCGCCGTCGATATCCGCATCATCGCCACCTCCAACCGCAACCTTGTCGAGGCGGTGCGGGCCGGCAGCTTCCGCGAGGATTTGCTGTTCCGCCTCAACGTGGTCAATCTGAAGATCCCGCCGTTGCGCGAGCGGCCCGCCGATGTGCTCGAACTGGCGCAACATTTCGTCAAGAAATATGCCCTCGCCAACAACGTGCCGGTGCGGCCACTGTCGGCGGAGGCACGCAAGGTGCTCGCCGCCAACCGCTGGCAGGGCAACGTGCGCGAACTGGAGAACACGCTGCATCGCGCCGTGCTGATCGCCTCTGGCGACGAGATCGGCGCGGACGCCATCGTCTCACCGGACGGCGACCGCTTCGATGCGGCACGGACGCCGCCGGCGGTGGCCCACGCCACGGCGGCGGCCGAGCAGGTGACGCGGGCGCTGGTTGGCCACACCGTCGCCGAGGTCGAGCGCGACCTCATTCTGGAGACGCTGAAGCATTGCCTCGGCAACCGCACCCATGCCGCGAACATTCTCGGCATCTCGATCCGCACGCTGCGCAACAAGCTCAATGAATATGCCGATAGCGGCCTCGCCGTGCCGCCGCCGGCCTCGGGCGAGGCACGCTACGCCCCGGCCGGGACGTAAGACTACTGCCGGAGGCGCCACAGGCGTCGCCACCCGTTAACCTTTGCGTAACGGGCCTTTAAGCGCGTCCTGCTAGTGTCCCGAAGCCGAAGTTCGCCTCATTTCGCAGCGGACTCGATAGCGAACTTCGAATTCGGAAGGACACTAGCAACGTTATGAATCTAGTGTGGTTTAGGTTCAGAAGTTCGCTCGAAGAAACTCGCTGAGAATTTGAAGCGAACTTCTGAACCACCACACTACCTCATGCGCTTGAGGAAAGGCGGGAGCACAGCTGATGGCGCGGAAGACGAGGCAGGTGCGCAAGGAGCCGGTATTCGGCCCGTTGTCGTCGCTTGCCGAGTTGCGCGTCAACCTGCAGGATCGCATCCTCGGCCCCGAACAGGACAAGCCGAAGCCGAAACCGCGGCCGAAGGAGGCTGCGCCGCGCAAGGCAGCGCGCGGCCGCAAGCGCAAGCCGGGGCGCTTGCGCAAGCTGTTGTCGCGCGGCGTCTACTGGAGCGCGGTCGCGGGGCTGTGGGCGGTGATCGCGGTGGTCGGCGTCGTGGTGTGGGTCGGCGCGCATCTGCCGCCGATCCAGTCGCTCGAAGTGCCGAAGCGCCCGCCAACCATCCAGATCGCCGCGCTTGACGGCAGCGTGCTGGCGATGCGCGGCGAGATGGCCGGCGACAACGTCGCGCTGAAATCGCTGCCGCGCTACCTGCCGCAGGCTTTCATCGCCATCGAGGACCGCCGCTTCTATTCGCATTATGGTATCGACCCGCTCGGCATTGCCCGCGCGGCGGTTGCCAACGTCCTGCATCGCGGCGTGTCGCAGGGCGGCTCGACGCTGACGCAGCAGCTTGCGAAAAACCTGTTCCTCACCCAGGAGCGCACCTTGCAGCGTAAGCTGCAGGAGGTCGAGCTGGCGTTCTGGCTGGAGCACAAATACGCCAAGAACGACATCCTCGAACTTTACCTCAACCGGGTCTATTTCGGCTCCGGCGCCTATGGCGTCGATGCCGCCGCCCAGCGCTATTTCGGCAAGCCCGCGCGGGCGGTGACGCTGGCGGAAGCGGCGATGCTGGCGGGACTGGTGCGCTCGCCGAGCCGGCTGGCCCCCAACCGCAACCCGGAAGGGGCGGCGCGGCGCGCCCGCGTGGTGCTGAGCGCGATGGCGGATGCCGGCTTCATCACCGAGGCGCAGGCGAGTGCCGCGAGCCGCAACCCCTCCTACGCGATGCGGCCGCCGAGCGCCGGCACGGTCAACTACGTCGCCGACTGGATCGGCGAGGTGCTTGACGATCTCGTCGGGCAGGTCGAGCAGAACATCGTGGTCGAGACCACTATCGATCCGAAGCTGCAAGGCGCGGCGGAGGCGGCGGTCATCGACGAACTGGCCGCCAAGAGCGGCAAGTTCAACGTCTCGCAAGGCGCGCTGGTGGCGATGACACCGGAGGGGGCGGTGCGCGCCATGGTCGGCGGGCGAAACTACGCCGAGAGCCAGTTCAATCGGGCGGTGACGGCGAAGCGCCAGCCCGGCTCGGCATTCAAGCCGTTCGTGTATCTGACCGCAATCGAGCAGGGGCTGACGCCGGACACGATCCGGCAGGATGCACCGATCAACATCAAGGGCTGGCGGCCAGAGAACTACACCCACGAATATTTCGGCGCGGTGACGCTGACGCAGGCACTATCGATGTCGCTCAACACGGTGGCGGTGCGGCTTGGCATGGAGGTCGGGCCGCAGAGCGTGGTGCGCACCGCGCACCGGCTCGGTATCGCCTCGAAACTTGAAGCCAACGCCTCGATCGCGCTTGGCACCTCGGAGGTCTCGCTGCTGGAACTGACCGGTGCCTATGCGGCCTTTGCCAATGGCGGGCGCGGGGTGTCGCCTTACGTCATCACCCGCATCCGCACCGCCGCCGGCAAGGTGCTGTACGCCCGCAAGAGCGCGGCCCGCGCGCAGGTGATCGACCCGCGCAGCGTGGCGATGATGAACGCGATGATGACCGAGACGCTGCGCAGCGGCACCGCACGCAAGGCCGAGATTCCCGGCTGGCCGGCGGCCGGCAAGACCGGTACCAGCCAGGATTTCCGCGATGCCTGGTTCGTCGGCTACACTGCCCACCTCGTCGCCGGCGTCTGGCTTGGCAACGACGACAATTCGCCGACCAAGAAGGCGACCGGCGGCGGGCTTCCCGTTGAGGTATGGACGCGCGTGATGCGCGCTGCCCATCAGGGCGTTGCCGTTGCCGGTCTGCCGGGCGCTCGCAGCATGATCGATGGCGGGTTGGGCGGCGGGGTCGCCGCGCAGTCCGCGCCCGGTGCGGCGACTGAGCGCGCCGCCGTCACC
>JBARWE010000057.1:0-1706 GCA_049646625.1 Xanthobacteraceae bacterium | reverse complement strand
GTGCGCAGCCGGCCGGGCGGCGCGGTCCAGCCGAGCTTGCGCTGCACGGCGGCGACCAGTCCTTCGGGCGCGACGTGGAACAGCACGATGATGATGATGCCGAAGGCGACGGTTTCGAAGTTGCCGGTTGTGCCGATCAGCGCCGGCAGGGTGTCCTGCAGCACCTGTTTCAGCGAGGTGATCAGGCCGGCGCCGACGATGGCGCCCCAGATGCTGGCGGCGCCGCCGATCACCGCCATGAACAGGTATTCGATGCCCTGGTTGAGCGAGAACGCTGCCGGGCTGACGAAGCGCTGGAAGTGCGCATAGAGCCAGCCGGCGATCGCCGCCATCACGCAGGCGATGACGAAGATCTGCACCTTGGCCTTGATGGTGTCGACGCCCATCGATTCGGCCATCAGAACGCCGCCGCGCAGCGCGCGGATGGCACGGCCGACGCGCGAATCGAGAATGTTGCGCACCCCCCACATGAAGGCGAGCAGCACCAGCCAGACCAGCAGGTAGCTGTGCGCGGCGGTGTGCAGTTCATAGCCGAAGATCGACAGCCGCGGCAGGTCGGACAGCCCGGTCATGCCGCCGATGAAATCGGAGCCGCCGAACACGAAATACATCGCCACCGCGAAAGCGATGGTGGCGAGCGGCAGGTAGTGGCCGGACAGGCGGACGGTGATCAGCGCGCCGAACCAGGCGCCGATCGCGACCACGATCACGATCAGCGGCAGCGTCTGCCATGGCGACAGCGCGGTGTTGAGCGTGAACCACGCCGAGATGTAGGCGCCGATGCCGACGTAAGCCGCCTGGCCGAACGACGACAGCCCGCCCTTGCCGGTCAGCAGCACCAGGCTCAGCGCCACGATCGACGACAGCCCGATATAGGTCAGGATGGTCAGCGCGTAGTCGGAGACGACCAGCGGCGCGACGAGGATCGCCGCGATCGTCAGAATGGGGAGAAGCTGGCGCGCGCTCATTCCTCGTCATCCGTCAGCCGGAAGGTGGCGAGCGAGCGCCAGAACAGGATCGGGATGATCAGCGAAAAGACGATGGCTTCCTTGAACGCGCTGGCGAAGAACGCGGCGAAGCTCTCCATCACGCCGAGACCGATGGCGCCGACCGCGGCCAGCGGATAGCTGACCAGCCCGCCCATGATGGCGGCGACGAAGCCTTTCAGGCCGAGCAGGAAGCCGGTGTCGTAGTAGATCATGGTGACGGAGGAGACGAGCACGCCGGTGATCGCGCCGATGATCGCGGCGAGCAGGAAGGCGACACGCCCGGCCATCGCCGCCGAGATTCCCATCAGCCGCGCGCCGGTGGCGTTGATCGCCGCCGCCCGCAGCGCCTTGCCGTACAGCGTGCGTTCGGACAGCAGATAGAGCACCAGCACGACGATGGCGGTCACGGCGTAGATGGCGAGCGACTGCGCCGCGACCGGCACGCCGCCGAGCGTCAGGCTCCAGCCGATCAAGGGTTCGGTGCGCGCCCCGCCCGGACCGAACACGAACAGGCCAAGCTCGACCAGCACCAGGTGCGCCGCTACCGAGACGATCAGCAGCACCAGCACCGAGGCTTGTGCGATCGGCTCGTAGACCAGCCGGTAGATCAGCGGCCCCATCGCCGCGACCAGCACGACGGCCACCAGCGCATAGGCGATCGCCGGCAGCGCGACGAGGCTTGCGCCATAGGCCAGCGCCGCCGCGGCGAGCGGGAAG
>JBARWE010000056.1:0-5975 GCA_049646625.1 Xanthobacteraceae bacterium | reverse complement strand
GCATGAGCCTGGTGACGCCGGGCATCCGCCCCGCCGGCAGCGCGGCCGGAGACCAGAAGCGGATCATGACGCCAGCGCGGGCGATCGCCAGCGGCGCCGACTACCTCGTGGTCGGCCGGCCGATCGTCGCCGCCAGCGACCCGAAGGCGGCAGCGGAGGCGATCGTCGCCGAGATTATCGCGGCACAGACCTAGCAGGGGAGCAAGATGGCAAAGGGCTACTGGGTGGCACGGCTCGACGTGCATAACGCCGACGGCTACAAGCGCTACATCGCTGAGAACGGTCCGGTCTTCCACAAATACGGCGCGCGCTTCCTGGTCCGCGCGGGCACCTTCGAGTGCAAGGAAGGCACCTCGCGCGCGCGCAACGTGGTCATCGAGTTCAAGGACTACGACACCGCGCTGGCCTGCTACAACTCGCCGGAGTACCAGCGGCTACTGGCGATCCGCAAGCCCCACGGCGAGGGTGATCTGATCATCGTCGAGGGTTATGACGGCCCGCAGCCGTAAACAACGAAAGCTGACAGACGAAAAGCAAGCGGCTATAGGTCACCGTGCAGTCTCTTAGCAGCGGCGCGCCGATCCGCTCGTTTGCGAAGGGATCGACGGTTAGCCGATAGGAACACGCGCCAGCCGCAACTACTCCATTGGGCGAGGCGGATGGGTATCTATCCCATATTTCCGCCTACCTGTCCAGTGGAAATGGAATAGGGAATAATTCAGTTGTCCGATATGCGCCTGATCGTTGCCGGAGCCGGTGGCCGGATGGGCCGCGCGCTGGTGCGCGCCATCCATGAGACGCCCGGCGCCACGCTGGCCGGCGCGCTGGAAGCGCCGGACTCGGCACTGATCGGGCAGGACGCCGGCACGCTGGCCGGACTGCCGGCCTGCGGCACCCTGCTGTCGGCCGACCTGTGGGCACTCTCCGTCAACGCCGACGGCATCGTCGATTTCACCGCGCCGGCCGCCTCGATCGCCAATGTCGCGGTCGCGGCCGAGCGGCGGCTGGTGCACGTCATCGGCACCACCGGGCTGACGGCCTCTGACGAGGCGGTCATCAAAAGCGTCACCTCGCGCGCCACCGTGGTGCAGTCCGGCAATATGAGCCTCGGCGTCAACCTGCTGGCGGCGCTGACCAAGGCCGCCGCCCGCGCGCTCGGCGAGGCGTTCGACATCGAGATCGTCGAGATGCATCACCGCGCCAAGGTCGATGCCCCCTCCGGCACCGCCCTGATGCTCGGCCGCGCCGCCGCCGCGGGGCGCAACATCGACCTCGCCAGCCGCTCGCTGCGCGGCCGCGACGGCATCACCGGGGCGCGCCCGGCCGGCGACATCGGCTTCGCCAGCCTGCGCGGCGGTACCGTGACCGGCGACCACAGCGTGATCTTCGCCGGCCCCTATGAGCGCATCGAACTCACCCACAAGGCGGAAGATCGCATGATCTTCGCGCACGGCGCGCTCAAGGCGGCGTTGTGGGCGCGCGACAAGGCACCGGGCCTCTATTCGATGGCCGACGTGCTCGGTCTCACCGAAATCTGAATCAAGCGAAACGGACGAAGCGAATGAGCGAACGCGTTCTCGTGCTGGTGCGCCACGGCCAGAGCGAATGGAATCTGAAGAACCTGTTCACCGGCTGGAAAGACCCCGGCCTGACCGCGCAGGGCATCGAGGAGGCCAAGGCCGCCGGCCGCCGCCTCAAGGAGCACGGGCTGGTGTTCGACGTGGCCTTCACCTCGGTCTTGCAGCGCGCCCAGCACACGCTCGACCTGGCGCTCACCGAACTGGGGCAGACCACCATTCCCATCGCCCGCCACCTCGCCCTCAACGAGCGCGACTACGGTGACCTGTCCGGCCTCAACAAGGACGATGCGCGCAAGAAATGGGGAGAGGAGCAGGTGCACATCTGGCGGCGCTCCTACGACGTGCCGCCGCCCGGCGGCGAGAGCCTGCGCGACACGCTGGCGCGCACGCTGCCTTATTATGTGCAGGAAATCCTGCCCTGCGTGCTGCGTGGCGAGCGCACGCTGGTGGTGGCACACGGCAATTCGCTGCGCGCGCTGATTATGGTGCTGGAGAAGCTGACGCCGGACACCATCCTCAAGCGCGAGCTGGCGACCGGCGTGCCGATCATCTATCGCCTTAACGCCGATGCCACAGTGGCCTCGACGCTCGACCTCGCGGCGTAGAGTCCGTTTCAGCCAGATTGAACCACCGTCATGGCCGGGTCATCACCCATCGAAGACGGGCGTGAACGCCCTTTCGTCCCGGCCATCCACGTCTTTCTTCGCTGAAATTCCAAAGACGTGGATACCCGGCATAAAGCCGGGCATGACGGATTGCTGATTCCACCTAAAGCAAACCTGCTCTAAGCCGCGCGGCCGCTTTCCCAGCCAAGCATCGCCTGCTTGCGGGTGACGCCCCAGTGGTAGCCGGTCAGCGCACCGCTCTTGCCGAGCACGCGATGGCACGGCACCACGAACGAGATCGGATTCTTGCCGACCGCGGCGCCGACCGCGCGCGAGGCTTTCGGCGTGCCGAGCCGGGTCGCGATATCCGAATAGGTGGTGGCGCGGCCCATCGGGATTCTCAATAGCGTCTCCCAGACGCGCACCTCGAAGTCGGTGCCGATCAGAACCACCCGCAGCGGCTGTTCGGCGCTCCACTGGCCGGGGTCGAAGATGCGCCGTGCCAACGGCGCCGTCGCGGCCTGATCGGCAACATAGGTCGCATGCGGCCAGCGCCGGCGCATATCGGCCAGCGCCGCCATCTCCTCGCCGGCATCGGCGAAGGCAAGCCCGGCCAGACCGCGCTCGCTGGCGATCACCACCGCCGTGCCGAACGGCGAGGGGTGGCAGCCATAGCGCAGCGTCATGCCGGCGCCGCCGCTTTTCCATTCCCCCGGCGACATCGCCTCGTGGGTAACGAACAGATCGTGCAGCCGGCCCGGCCCCGACAGCCCGGAGGCGAGCGCGGCATCGAGCACACTGGCCGAATCGCGCAGCAACGTCTTGGCGTGATCGAGGGTGAGCGCCTGCATGAACGCCTTCGGCGTCAGTCCGGCCCAGCGCCGAAACAGATGGTGCAGTTCGTCGGCGGTGACGCCGGCGGCATCGGCCACCGCCTCGACGGGCGGCTGCGTCCGCCAGTTGGCCGAAATGAAGGCAATGGCCCGGCGCACGCTGTCGTAGTCGCGCAGCGCCGCGGCCTGCACAGCGGGGCGGGCGGCGCGATGATCAAGCAGGGCCTCTGTCATGGGAACCGCACCCTTGCGCATGGAGGTGTATGGGACAATGTGGGTCATGCCGCCGATGTAGGCTTCTCCGGCACGGCAAACCACCCGATTTCCGACACGACGATCATAGCGATCGAGGCCGGTCAGACGAGCGGATTGTACACCGGGCCGCGGCGGGCCGCCTGCAACGCCAGCGCCAGCGCGTCGGCGAACTCGGCCTTTTCGCCGGCGCCGAGAAAGCCCGCGACCGCCAGCCGCTGCCCGCGCGACACCAGATAGAGCCGGTCGACGCCGTAGTCGGCAACCTCGCGGCGATCGAGCCTGACCCACAGCGGATTGAGCGTCCATTCCGAGCGGTGGCCGCGATGTGTCATGCGCCGCACCCGCACGCTGGTCGAAGTCACGACAATCTCCTCGAACGCCCGCGCCGTGCGATAGTTGACCCGGAACGCCCACCAGATCATCGCGACGTCGAGGCCGAAGAACAGCAACACCGGCCAGGCGCCCATCAGCAAAAATATCATGCCGGCGCCGAACGAGACGATGGAAATCGCCGCCATCAACACCACGAAGCCGGTGCGGCCGAGCGAACGGTTCGGCGTGATCAGCGCCGAGAACAGCGGCCGGTCCGCAGGGTGGTCCTGAAAGTCGTTGCCTCGGCTCATCGGCGCTGACTATACCTCAACCATGGCCCGCCCGGCGAACAAGAACGCAGATATTTCCGCATCCGGCGCGAGCCGGCGCACCGGCGCACGCATGGCGCCGACGCAAGCCAAGCCGGCGCCGGCAAAGCCGAAACCCACCAGGGCGGCCCGCCAGCGCGCGCCCAAACCTTGGACGGCGGCCGAGGTGACGGAGGCGTTCCGTCGCTTCCGGGCCGCCAACCCGGAGCCGAAGGGCGAACTCGAACATCTCAATCCGTACACGCTGCTGGTGGCCGTGGTGCTATCGGCGCAGGCAACCGATGCCGGCGTCAACAAGGCCACCCGCAAGCTGTTTCCGCTGGCCGACACGCCGCACAAGATGCTGGCGCTCGGCGAGGAGCGGCTACGCGATCTGATCCGCACCATCGGGCTTTACCGCACCAAGGCGAAGAACGTCATCGCGCTGTCTGAGCGGCTGATCGCCGAGCACGGCGGCGCGGTGCCGCAAAGCCGCGCCGCACTGGAGGCGCTGCCGGGCGTCGGCCGCAAGACCGCCAATGTGGTGCTCAACATCGCCTTCGGCGAGCCGACCATCGCGGTCGACACCCATCTGTTCCGGGTCGGCAACCGCACCGGCCTGGCGCCGGGCAAGACGCCGCTCGCGGTCGAAACGACGCTTGAGCGGGTCATCCCCGACGAGTTCAAGCGTCATGCCCATCACTGGCTGATCCTGCACGGCCGCTATGTCTGCCTCGCCCGCAAGCCGCTATGCGAGCGCTGCATCATCAACGACCTGTGCCGCTGGCCCGACAAGACGGCCGGCTGGTAGCGCCACGACACCGGCGGCCGGCAGACATCCGGCCGCCTGATTCTCCTCAACCGGCCAGCCTACTTGCCCGCCAGCAGCGGGGTGATGCGGCGGAGCGTGACGCGGCGGTTCTGCCGCTCCGGTCCATCGGTCTGGACCTTCAGATACTCCTCGCCATAGCCCTGCGACGTCAGGTTCTCCGGCGGCACCTGGAAGTATTCGGTCAGGATCGCGGCAACCGATTCGGCGCGGCGGTCCGACAGCGACAGGTTGTCGATGTCGCTGCCGACCGCATCGGTGTGCCCCTCGATCAGAAACACCTCCCGCGGATCGCGCGAGATGGCGCGGTTGATGGCGTCGGCAATCACCTTCAGCTTGTCGACCTGGTCGGGTGCGATCTCCCATGAGCCGGTATCGAAATTGACCGTGTCGAGATCGACGCGCGGCATCAGCTCGCGTACCGACGGGCTGTAGCGGATTTCGTCGAGCGAGTAGGCGCGCGGCGGCGGGGCGACCGGCGGGGCCAGCATGGTCTCGTAGATGATCTCGGGGCGGGCATCGGCGTAGTCGACGATATAGCGCTCACGCGGAATGCGGATCACCGGCGGCGGCAGCGCGACAAAGAAGCCGCCGGCGCCGCGCGGTCCGCGATGGCGGGAATTGTCGATGATCACGATCTCGCGGCCGTCACGGTCGCGCCGCAGGCGGCGCAGCAGCCGGCCGTCACGGTCGTCGATGGTAATGATCTGCGAGCCGTCCGGTCGCACCACCACCGTGCGCCGCTCGTTACCGCGGCTCTCGACGCGCACGTCGCGCGCGCCGCGGCGGAAGCGGTCGATCTCATTGTGGCGAACAAACGAGCGGCCGGTCGGATCGCGCACGATGACGCGGCCCGGCTCGGTGATGACGGTGCGGCCACCCTCCTGCCGCTCCTGCCGCTGGCCACGGAAATCCTCAAGCCGGCGCGGCCCCTGGCGCTCGCCACGCTCGGGCAGCGGTGTCGTTGCGGCGGGCGGCGGGGCAGCCGGTAACGGAGCGCTCGACGGCGGCGGCCGACGGCTCTGGTCGGGGCCGGGGCGGGGCGATCCGGCATCGCGGCCGACGGGCGGCTGCACACCGGCCGGCGGCGTGGCAGAAGGTGAGGGCGCGGCGGGAGGCGTCGGGGGTGCAGTCTGCGGCGCGGCAGGCTGCGGCCGGCCGGAACGGTCAGGGCGCTCGCTCTCACCGCGCTTAGCCGGCGCGGCGGGCGGCAGCGCCGGAGGCGGTTTGACACCCGACGCCGGGGGCGGCGG
>JBARWE010000055.1:0-9473 GCA_049646625.1 Xanthobacteraceae bacterium | reverse complement strand
GCGGGGAAGAGGCCGCCGCTGCCGCGCTCAAGGCGATCGGGCCGGCCAAGCCGCCGCCCGCGAAGCGCCCGGCGAAGCGGGGCCAGGCGAAGCGGTGAAGGCAATCGTTGCCTGGTCGAGCGGCAAGGACTGCGCGCTGGCGCTCAACCGGGCGCGCTGCAACGACGGCGTGACGGTGACGGGCGCGCTGACCACGGTGACCGAGACGTTCGGCCGCGTCTCGATCCACGGCGTGCGCGAGGAGGTGCTGCGCGCGCAATGCGAGGCCGCGGCGCTGGTGCCGCTGATCGTGCCGATCCCCTATCCGTGCCCGAACGGGGTCTATGAAGAGCGCATGGCCGTGGCGCTTGCCGGGGCGCGGCGCGCCGGCGTGACCCATGTGATCTTCGGCGATCTGTTCCTCGACGACGTGCGCGCCTACCGCGAACGGCGGCTCGCCGGCACCGGCATCGCGCCGCTGTTTCCGCTGTGGGGACTGCCGACGGCAACGCTTGCCCGCGACATCGTCGCGAGCGGCATCGAGGCGTATCTGGTCAGCGTCGATTTAAGCCGGTTGCCGGTACGGTTCTGCGGGCGCCGCTTTGACGCCGCGCTCATCGCCGAACTGCCGCCGGGGGTCGATCCGTGCGGCGAGAACGGCGAGTTCCATACCTGCGTGGTGGCCGGGCCGATGTTCTCCCGGCGCATCGCGGTGAAGCGCGGCGAGCGCGTCGTCCGCGACGGCTTTGCCTATTGCGATCTCAAACTTAGTGCAGGCTGACGGTCTGAAGCTCGTGGCTCCAGGCATTGGCGAGTGCTGCCTCGCGCGAGTCGGTCAGCATGATCGGCGTGCCGTCGGCGCTGTGCAGCGCGAACAGTTTAAGTCCGGGTGCCAGTTCCGGCGCCTGCGGGAACAGGTTCGGCACGTCCTCGGAGCGGATCTGCTTGACGTAGGCAAGCTGGCCGGCGCCGAGGCTGGCGAGCGTCTCCAGCGAGACGCGCGGGGTATTGGCAGAAATGGCGTTGGTCATGGTCTCGACTCCTTGTCGGTTGAAGCGGTCGAGTCCGCCGTCAGGTATTATTCGTGTTCATTGATGGCGATCGTCTTAATGATCCGCTCGGGTTCCGGGCGGGCCAGTTCGATCGACAACAGCCCGTTCCGCAAGTCCGCGCCGTGGACCTCCATCCCTTCGGCCAGCACGAAGGTGCGCTGGAAATGCCGCGCGGCGATGCCGCGGTGGATGTAGTCGCGCGCCTTGTCGTCGCTTTGGCGGCCGCGGATGACGAGCTGGTTTTCCTCGATCGTCACATCGAGCTGGTCGCGGGTGAAGCCGGCAACGGCAAGCGTGATGCGCAGCCGCTCGGGTTCGCCGTCGCAGCGTGAGCAACGCTCGATGTTATAGGGAGGATAGCCGTCCGCCCCCTTGACGACGCGATCGAGCACACGCTCGATTTCATCGAACCCAAGCAGGAACGGGCTGGACAGCGTTGGAACACGACTCATAGTCAAAGTCCTCTCGAAAGCGACTTTGTGGGTTGAGGCCCTTGCGGCACCCCGTCCGGCCAGCGCTCCGCCGCCCGGATGAGAAATAATATGGTCGGGACCGCCGCCATTTCAAGGATGGCGCGGCAGGCGCGATGCCGCGCCTGCTAGTCGGCCAAGCGGCGGCCATCGGCCCCGAACAGGTGCAGCTTGTCGCGCGATGCGGTGGCGGTGACGAGGCTGCCGAGCGCTGGCGTGCCGTTGGCGGCAACCCGCACGATCAGGTCGTCGCCGGCGGCCGTCTTGCCGTAGATGAAGGATTCGGCGCCGATGTGCTCGACCGCCTCGATGGTGAGGGGTAGCCGCAGGTCGCCATCGGGCGCCCCCTGAGCGACCGTCAGGTCCTCCGGCCTGACGCCGACGATGGCGTCGGGCGGCAGGCGGTGGCCCAGGCCATCCGGCGCGGCATGGGCGAGCGGCAAAAGGTTCATCGGCGGCGCGCCAATGAAGCCGGCAACGAAAGTCGTCGCCGGTTTGCGATAGACCTCTAGCGGCGCGCCGATCTGCTCGACCACGCCGCCATTCATCACCACCAGGAGGTCGGCCAGCGTCATCGCCTCCAACTGGTCGTGGGTGACGTAGATCGCGGTGGTCTTGAGCCGGCGCTGCAATTTGCGAATCTCGACGCGCATGGCGATGCGCAGTTTCGCGTCGAGGTTGGACAGCGGCTCGTCGAACAGAAACACCTTCGGATGGCGCACGATGGCGCGGCCCATCGCGACGCGCTGGCGCTGGCCGCCGGACAACTGTCTCGGCTTGCGCGCCAAGAGCGCCTCGATCTCCAGAATCTGCGCCGCCTCGCGCACCCGCGCCTCGATCGCGGCCTTGGCGAGGCCGCGATTGCGCAAGCCGTAGGCCATGTTGTTGTAGACGCTCATATGCGGATAGAGCGCGTAGTTCTGGAACACCATGGCGATGTCGCGCGCGGCCGGCTCGACGGCATTGACGAGGCGACCGCCAATATCGACCTCGCCCGCCGTCACCGTCTCCAGCCCGGCGATCATACGCAGTAGCGTGGATTTGCCGCAGCCGGAGGGGCCGACCAGCACGCAGAAGGCGCCGTCGTCGACCTTGAGGGTGACGCCCTTGATCGCCTCGACGCCGCCGGCGTAGGTCTTGCGCACGTCGCGTAAGGTGACGTCAGCCATGGGCGGCGCTCATGTTCATTTCTCGGTCTCCACAAGGCCGCGCACGAACAGCTTCTGCATGATAACGACCACCGCCACCGGCGGCAGCATCGCCAGCACCGCGGTCGCCATCACCACCGGCCACTCGGTCAGTGCGTCGCTCGTGGTGATCATCTTGCGGATGCCGATCTGGATGGTCTGCATGTCGTCGCGCGTGGTGATCAGCAGTGGCCACAGATACTGGTTCCAGCCATAGATGAACAGGATCACGAACAGCGCGGCGATGTTGGTGCGCGACAGCGGCAATAGCGTATCCTTGAAGAAGCGCACGGGGCCGGCGCCGTCGATGCGCGAGGCTTCGAGCAATTCATCCGGCACGGTCATGAAGAACTGGCGGAACAGCAGCGTCGCGGTGGCCGAGGCGATCAACGGCAGCGTCAGCCCGGCATAGCTGTCGAGCAGGTTCAGGTCGGCGGCGATCTTGTAGGTCGGATAGATGCGCACCTCGACCGGCAGCATCAGGGTGATGAAGATCAGCCAGAACACCGCCATGCGGAAACGAAAGCGGAAATAGACGATGGCATAGGCCGACAGGATCGAAATCGCGATCTTGCCGACCGCGATCGCCATCGCCATCACGAACGAGTTGAACAGCATGGTGCCGACCGGCTCACGGGTCGAGCCTGAGGTGCCGACGAACAGCGTCCGATAGTAGGTTTCAAGGAAGCGGTCGCCAGGCAACAGCGACATCTGGCCGTTGGCGATCACCGCATTGTCCTGGGTCGAGGCGACGAAGGCGAGGTAGACGGGAAACGCCACCAGCGCGATGCCGACCCACAGGATCAGGTGGGGAATGAGGTTTCCGAAGCGCCGGCGCTCGACCATCAGTACGTCACCTTGCGTTCGACGAAGCGGAACTGGATCGCGGTGAGTGCGATGACGATCGCCATCAGGATCACCGACTGCGCCGCCGAGGAGCCGAGATTGCCGCCGAGCAGGCCGTCGAGATAGACCTTGTAGACCAGCGTTTCGGTGGCCTTGGCCGGGCCGCCGCGGGTCATCGTGTCGATGATGCCGAAGGTGTCGAAGAAGGCGTAGACCACGTTGATGACGATCAGGAAGAAGATCGTCGGCGACAACAGTGGAAACACGATGGTCCAGAACCGGCGCACCGGGCGGGCGCCGTCGATCGCTGCGGCCTCGATCACGCTTGAGGGGATCGCTTGAAGCCCGGCGAGGAAGAACAGGAAATTGTAGGAAATCTGCTTCCACACCGAGGCGAGGATGACGAGCGCCGCCGCCTGATTGCCGTCCAGCAGCGGATTCCAGTCGAAGCCGAGATTGCGCAAGCCCTGCGCCAGCACGCCGAGCGAGGGGTTGAGCATGAATACCCACAACACGCCGACCACCGGCGGCGCCACCGCGTAGGGCCAGATCATCAGCGTACGGTAAGCGGTCGCGCCGCGCAGCGGCTTGTCGGCCATCACCGCGAACAACAGCGCCAACGACAGCGAGCAGACCGCGATCGCCGCCGAGAAGGCGAAGGTGCGGACCACGGAGTTGAAGTAATCCGGGTCGCGCAGCAGGTCCTGATAGTTCTCGAACCAGATGAAGGTGGTGGACAGCCCGAAGGCGTCCTGCAGCAGGAACGACTGCCACACCGCCTGTGCCGCCGGCCAGTAGAAGAACACGAGCACGATCGCGACCTGCGGCGCGATCAGCAGCAGCGGCAATAGGCGGGACTGGAAGACGGCTTGCTTCTGCATGAATTCTCTTGATGTCATGCCCGGGGCTTGACCCGGGCATCCATCATTTTCGCAAGATGGATTGCCGGCTCAAGTCCGGCAATGACACGCTGGACGCACGTTCAGCACCGTCAATTACTTCACCGCCGTGCGCTCGAACTGGCGCAGCATCTGGTTGCCGCGGCTGACGGCGGCATCGAGCGCTTCCTTGGCGGTCTTCTTGCCCGCCAGTGCCTGCTCGATCTCCTCCGCCCACACCTCGCGGAGCTGCACCATGTTGCCGAGCCGCAGGCCACGGGAGTTCTCGGTCGGCTCCTTGTTGGTCAGTTCCTTGAGCGGAGTTTCCAGATAGGGGTGCTCCTTGTAGAAGCCCTCGTCCTTGGCCTTGGCGTAGGCGGCCTTGGTGATCGGCAGATAGCCCGACGCCTTGTGCACCGCGACCTGACGGTCGGTGTCGGACAGGAAGGCGAGGAATTTCGCCACGCCCTTATACTCTTCCGCCGACTTGCCGCCCATCACCCACAGCGAGGCGCCGCCGATGATCGAGTTCTGCGGCGCGCCCTGCACATCGGGATAGTAGGGCATCGGCGCGTTGGTCCAGTTGAACTTGGCCTGCTTGCTGACATTGCCGAAGAAGCCCGACGAGGTCAGGAAAATCGCGCATTCGCCGGAGGTGAAGCGGCCTTCGCCGGTGTTGGTACGGCCGGAATAGTCGTAGGTCTTGTCCTTCTGCAGCTCGATCAGCGTCTCCAGGTGCTTGACCTGCAACGGGCCGTTGAATTCGAGCACGGTGTCGAAGCCGTCGAGGCCGTTGGCCTTGCTGGCGAGCGGCAGGTTGTGCCAGGCCGAGAACTGCTCGAGGTTGACCCAGGTGACCCAGGCGTTGGAGAAGCCGCAGGTGGCGTGGCCGGCAGCCTTCAGCTTCTTGGCGTCTTCGAACACCTGCGGCCAGGTTTTCGGAATCTCGTCGATGCCGGCCTTCTTCAGCGCGTCGAGGTTGATCCACATCACCGTGGACGACGAGTTGAACGGAAACGACAGCATCTCGCCCTTGGAGGTCGAGTAGTAGCCGGTGATGGTCGGCAGGTAGGCCTGCGGATCGAACTTCTCGCCGGCGTCCTTCATGAGCTGGTAGACCGGCTTCACCGCGCCTTTGGCGGCCATCATGGTCGCGGTGCCGACCTCGAACACCTGCAGGATGTGCGGGGCATTGCCGGCGCGGAAGGCGGCGATGCCGGCGTTCATGGTGTCGGCGTAGCCGCCCTTGTAGGTCGGCACCACCTTGTAGTCGCTTTGCGCGGCGTTGAAATCGTTGGCGAGCTTGACCACGACCTCGTTGTTGCCGCCGGTCATGGCGTGCCACCACTGGATTTCGGTGGCCGCCTGCGCGGTTGCCGCGAAGGCGAAACTTGCCGCGACCGCGGCCGCCAGCCCCAATCGTTGAATCCCCATCGGTTCCTCCTGCTGTGATCACCGCTTCTGATCGCGGCGGATTAGCAGCGCGGCGTGACGCGTGCGTGACGGATGGTAGCGGGCAGGCGGCGCGTTGCAAATGGGATAATCGAAAAGGCGCGCCGGCCGATGGGCGGGTCTCGGTGGCGGCTAGTGCTTGCGGACCGTGCCGCACACCGCGCCGGAGGCCAGCAGGCCGGTGATCTCGTCCGCGCCATAGCCGAACTCGCCCAGCACCGCCTCGGTGTGCTCGCCGAATTTCGGCGGCAGGCGGCGCAGGCTCGCCTTGGTGCGCTCGAACCGCACCGGCGAGGCGACGCCCCGATACCAGTCCTGCTCGACGATATCGCCGCGATGCCGGACATGGTCGGAGGCCAGCGCCTTGTCGATGCCCTGCACCGGCCCGGCCGGCAGCCCGGCGGCGAGCAGGCGGCGGCACAGCGGCTCGCTGGCGTGGTCCTTCAACAGGTTTTCCAGTTCGACGCGCAGCGCCGCGCGGTTGACGACGCGGTCGCGGTTGCGGGCGAAACGCGGGTCGCTGCCAAGTTCCGGCTTGCCCAGTTCGCGGCACAGTTTCCTGAACGCGCCGTCATTGCCGACGCCGATGAAGATGTTGCCGTCGCCGGCCCGGAACACCGCGTAGGGCGAGATGTTGGGGTGGTCGTTGCCGGTCAGCGCCGGCGGCTTGCCGGTGAAGAAATAGTTGGCCGTATGCGGATGCATGATGGCAAGGCCGGTCTCGAACAGCGTCGTCTCGACGAACTGGCCGAGGCCGGAGCGCGCGCGCTCCGCCAGCGCCATCAGGATGCCGTTGGCGGCATAAAGCCCGGTGGCGATATCGACCAGCGCCACCCCGATCCGGGTCGGACCGCTCTGCGGCGAGCCGGTCGCCGCCATCATCCCGGTCATCGCCTGGATGATGGCATCGTAGCCCGGATGGCCGCCATGCGGGCCGTCGGCGCCGAAGCCGGAAATCCGGCAATGGATCAGCCGCGGGAATTTTTCGCGTAAGGCGGCATTGCCGATGCCCCACTTGTCGAGTGTGCCGGGCTTGAAATTCTCCATCAGCACGTCGGCCCGCTCAAGCATCCGCAGCAGAACGGCGCGGCCCTCGGCGGAAGCGAGGTCGAGGCCGATCGAGCGCTTGTTGCGGTTGGTGCCGATGAAATAGGCCGCGTCGTCCTCATGGAACGGCGGCCCCCAGTCACGGGTCTCGTCGCCGGCCGGCGGCTCGACCTTGATCACGTCGGCGCCGTGATCGGCCAGAATCTGGGTGCAGTACGGGCCGCCGAGCACCCGCGACAGATCGATGACGCGCAGGCCCGCAAGTGCCCCGGTGGGGGCGTCGTCCATCATCGGGGGGTCGTCCTGCGAAAGGGCCGGGGCGGGATATCACCGGCGGAGGCGGGTGGTGGAGCCAGGCGGAATCGAACCGCCGACCTCTTGAATGCCATTCAAGCGCTCTCCCATCTGAGCTATGGCCCCGCACTGGGATGCCGGTGCAACGCACCGGATATACGTCGAAAGACCCTTGATCACAAATCAGGGTCGATCTCAAGTCTCCTCATCGGAGGAAACGTCGCCGATGATGTCGGTGACGTCGTCGTCCTCTTCTTCCTCGTCGGCGATGAAGGTCGAATCATCATCGTCGTCGTCGAGATTGTCCTCGACCTCGATGTCGTCCTCGGACTCCGGCAGCACCGCCTTGACCTTGCCGGACGTCTCCTCGGCATCGGCCTCCTCGAGCGACACCATCTCCTCGGCCTTCTCGTGGTCGGCCTCCTCGGCCGCCGGCGCATTGCCGCGAACATCGGCGCGGCCGCGCACCACCGGCGGCGCGATCGGCACGATTTCGCCGGTGTAGGGCGAGATCACCGGGGTCTTGTTGAGGTCGTAGAACTTCTTGCCGGTTGTCGGGCAGATACGTTTGGTTCCGAGCTCGGACTTGGCCACGTTCGCGATCCTGGAGATGCTGGAGCGGTGCATCACTTGGCTAGTTGGCGTGGCCCTGTCAATAGCCTTGGTTGCCGGCGGCGGCGGGGCGCGCGGATGACGCCGGCCGGGCATCGTGCTAGGAGCCGCGCCGAGACCGGTTTTTCGCTTCGGATGCCGCCTGTGACCTCTCCTTCATCATCCGCCGCCGGGGCGGCGTCGCTGGCCGCGCGCGCCGGCCGCGCGCTCAAGGGCCATGTCCGCGTGCCCGGCGACAAGTCGATCTCGCATCGCGCGCTGATCCTCGGCGCGCTGGCGGTCGGCGAGACACGCATCGCCGGGCTTTTGGAAAGCGAGGACGTGCTCAACACCGCGCAAGCGATGCGCGCGCTTGGCGCGCGTGTCGAACGCGACGCCGACGGAACCTGGCGCGTCGCCGGCGTCGGCGTGGCGGGCTTCGCGGAACCGGCCGAGCCGCTTGATTTCGGCAATTCCGGCACCGGCTGCCGGCTGGTGATGGGGGCGGTCGCCGGTTGTCCGATCAGCGCGACGTTCGACGGCGACGCCTCGCTGCGCACCCGGCCGATGCGGCGCATCCTCGATCCGCTGGAGCGGATGGGCGCCTCCGTCATCGCCGCCGCCGAGGGCGGCCGGCTGCCGCTGACGCTTGCCGGCGCCCGCGAACCGCTGCCGATCGTCTATCGCAGCCCGGTCGCCTCGGCCCAGATCAAGTCGGCGGTGCTGCTGGCCGGGCTGTCGGCACCCGGCCTTACCACCGTGATCGAGCCGGAAGCGAGCCGCGACCACACCGAACTGATGCTGCGGCAGTTCGGCGCGGAGGTTCTCGTGAGCGCCGAGGGCGCCCATGGCCGCCGCATCAGCCTCACCGGCCAGCCGGAACTCGCCGGCACGGCGGTCGCGGTGCCGGCCGACCCGTCGTCGGCCGCCTTTCCTCTGGTGGCGGCGCTGATCGTGCCCGGCTCCGAGGTGACGCTGGCCGATGTCATGATCAACCCGTTGCGCACCGGGCTGTTCGCGACGCTGCGCGAGATGGGGGCGGAGATCGAGGAGATCGGCCGCCGCGACGCCGCCGGCGAGCCGATGGCTGATCTGCGCGTGCGCGCCTCGAAACTGCGCGGCGTCGAGGTGCCGGCGGCGCGGGCGCCGGCGATGATCGACGAATATCTGGTGCTGGCGGTCGCCGCCGCCTTCGCCGAGGGCACCACGGTAATGCGGGGTTTGCACGAATTGCGCGTCAAGGAATCCGACCGGCTCACCGCCACCGCCGACATGCTGCGGGTCAACGGGGTTGCGGTCGAGATCTCCGGCGACGACCTGATCGTCGAGGGCAAGGGTCGTGTGCCGGGCGGCGGGCTGGTCGAAACCCGCATGGACCACCGCATCGCGATGTCGGCGCTGGTGATGGGGCTGGCCGCCGACCGGCCGGTCGCGGTCGACGACACCGCCTTCATCGCCACCAGCTTCCCCGGCTTCGTACCGATGATGGCCGCGCTCGGGGCGGACCTGGCATGATCATCGCCATCGACGGCCCGGCCGCCTCGGGCAAGGGCACGCTCGGCAAGCGGCTCGCCGCCCATTACGGCCTGCGCCATCTCGACACCGGGCTGATCTATCGCGCCGTCGCCAGGGCGCTGATCGACGCCGGCCAGCCGCTCGACCGCGAGGACGAGGCGG
>JBARWE010000054.1:0-3623 GCA_049646625.1 Xanthobacteraceae bacterium | reverse complement strand
GCTGTGGCTGGCGCCGCAGGCGGCCGGCGCGCAGATGTTCACCGAACAGCCGCCGCCGGTGCCGCCAGCCGCCGTTCCCGGCGGCAACGCAACGAGCCTTGCCCCGCCCTCCGGCACCCTGTCGCCGCCCGATCTGCCGGCCCAGCTCACCCATCCGCCAGCGGCGGCATTGCCGCTTGCCGCACCGGCGCAGGCGCTGCCGCCCGTGCCGTCCGGTGCGCCGCAGGGCATGCTGGCGCTCGCCGCCCGCTTCGGCAAGGATCAGCCCCTGATCAACGGCGGCTTGATCTGGCGCATCTACGCCGACAAGCCGGATCCCGCGACCGGCGCCTTCAAGCTGATCCGCGAGGAGCGTACCGCCACCCCGCAGATCGCGTTGCCGCCCGGCAACTACATCATCCATGTCGGGCTTGGGCTTGCCAGCGCGGTGCGTACCGTCGGCCTGCATCAGGATATGGTCCGCGAATTGTTCGATCTGCCGGCCGGGGGGCTGCGCATCGAGGGTCGCGTCGGCAGCGCCAAAATCCCGCCGAACCAGATTTCGTTCGGCATCTACAAGGGCAGCCAGTTCGATGTCGGCAACCGCGAGCCGCTGGTCTCGAACGTCGCCGTCGGCGAAGTGGTGATGCTGCCGGAGGGCACCTATCACATCATTTCCAACTACGGCGACGGCAACTCGGTGGTGCGCTCCGACATCCGCGTGCAGGTCGGCAAACTGACCGACGTCACGGTGACGCACCGCGCAGCGGTCATCACCCTCAAGCTGGTGAGCGAGAAGGGCGGCGAGGCGCTGGCCAACACCGCATGGTCGGTGCTGACGCCGGGTGGCGACGTGGTCAAGGAATCGATCGGCGCCTTCCCGAACGTCGTGCTGTCGGAGGGGGAATATCGCGCCATCGCGCGTAACGAGGGGCGCGTCTATGAGCGTACATTCAACGTGGTCAACGGCGTCGATGGCGACGTCGAGGTGCTGGCCCGCTAAGCACTCCGCAGAGATTTCTTCCGCCGCCGTCATGGCCGGACTTGTTCCGGCCATCCACGCCCCTTCCCTTTATCCCTCCCCCGCATAGCTCGTCGAAGACGGGCGTGAACACCCTTTTGCCGGGGGAGGGTAGGGTGAGGGTCGTTCAAGACGCGGGTGCCCAACGACATAGGCGTTCGGCAGAACGCCGTTTCCTTGAACGGCTGTGCGCGGGCATGACGATGAAGGGTATGGGATTCTATCCGAACCGCGTGACGATGTCGGACAGGTTCGGGCGCGGGCGGTCCTCCGGCTTCTCGGCGGCGCGGCCGATATGCACGAAGCCGGCGATATGCTCCTCCGGCGCAAGGCCGAGGCCGTTCAGCACATCGCGGTCGAAGGCGAACCAGCCGGTCAGCCAGTTGGTGCCGTAGCCCAGCGCATTGGCCGCCATGACGATGCTCATGGCGCTGGCGCCGGCGGAGAGTTGCTGCTCCCACGGCGGCACCTTGGGATGCGATTTCAGGGACGACACCACAGCGATCACCAGCGGCGCCTCGGTCAGGCTGTCGCGCGCCCTTGCGATATCCTTCGCCTCGGCGTCGGGATGTTTTTTCATATAGACGTCGGCGATGATCTCGCCGGCTCGCTTGCGCGCCTCGCCCTCGAACACGATGAAACGCCATGGCGCGATCTTGCCGTGGTCCGGCACGCGCGCGCCGATGGTCAGGATAGTCTCCAATTCAGCGGCGCTCGGGCCGGGGCCGATCATGTCGCGCGGCTTCACCGAGCGGCGGGTTTTGAGGAAGTCGAGCACCGCGTTGTTCATGGTCATCCGTCCCGGTTTATGAGCATGCCATGTGCGCCCTGGCTGCGGCATGGCACCTTAACGCCTCTCCCATTATCCTTTCCCCTCGCTTTATTCCTCTCCCGTAAGCGGGGGAGGGTAAGGGGCAGCGGAGGAAGGGAGGAGGCCGCGTTTATTCCGCCGCCTCACGCTGCCGCTCGCGCCGCAGGTCGGGCGGGATCGCCTCGTCGACAAGCGCCGCCAGCGCCTCGTCGAGCGGCAGCACGGTCTGCCCCTCGCGGCCGAGCCGGCGGATCGAGACGGTGTGCGTCTCGGCCTCCTTCTTGCCGACGACGAGCAGCGCCGGGACTTTGGTCAGCGAGTGTTCGCGCACCTTATAGTTGATCTTCTCGTTGCGCAGATCGATCTCGACCCGCAGACCGGCGCGGCGCGCCGCCTCCGCCACTTTCGCCGCGTATTCGTCGCCTTCCGACGTGATGGTGGTGACGACCGCCTGCACCGGGGCGAGCCACAGCGGGAAGTGCCCAGCATAGTGTTCGATCAGGATGCCGATGAAGCGCTCCATCGAGCCGCAGATCGCGCGATGCACCATGATCGGCACCTTCTTGGCGCCGTCGGCGTCGATGTAGAAGGCGCCGAACAAGCCGGGCAGGTTGAGGTCCACCTGCGTCGTGCCGCACTGCCAGTCGCGGCCGATGGCGTCGCGCAGAATGTACTCGAACTTCGGCCCGTAGAACGCGCCCTCGCCGGGATTGATCGCGGTCTTGATGCGGCCACCCGATTGCGCCTCGATCTCGCTGAGCACCGTCGCCATCACACGCTCGGCGTGATCCCAGCTTTCGTCCGAGCCGACGCGCTTCTCGGGCCGCGTCGAGAGCTTGACCGTGAGGTCGCCGGTGAAGCCGAAGTCGGCGTAAGTGGACAGGATCAGGTCGTTGATCTTGAGGCACTCGGCGGCCAGTTGCTCCTCCGTGCAGAACACATGCGCGTCGTCCTGCGTGAAGGCCCGCACCCGCATCAAGCCGTGCATCGCGCCGGACGGCTCGTAGCGATGCACCACGCCGAATTCGGCGAGCCGCAAGGGCAGGTCGCGATAGCTTTTCAGCCCGTGCTTGTAGATCAGCACATGGCCGGGGCAGTTCATCGGCTTGATGGCGAACCAGCGCTTGTCCTCGGCCTCGTCGCCGGCCGACTGCGCCGCGAACATATTTTCCCGATACCAGCCCCAGTGGCCGGAGGTCTCCCATAGCGACTTGTCGAGGATCTGCGGCGCGTTGACCTCGTCGTAATCGGCCGCCAGGCGCCGGCGCATATAGGACACCACGGTCTGGAACAGGGTCCAGCCCTTGGGGTGCCAGAACACCACGCCCGGCCCTTCCTCCTGGAAGTGGAACAGGTCGAGTTCGCGGCCAAGTTTGCGGTGGTCGCGCTTCTCGGCTTCCTCAAGCTGGTGCAGATAGGCATCGAGGTCGGCCTGCTTGGCGAACGCCGTGCCGTAGATGCGGGTCAGCATCGGGTTGTTGCTGTCGCCGCGCCAATAGGCGCCGGCCACCTTCATCAACTTAAAGGCGTTGCCGATCTGGCCGGTCGAGGCCATGTGGGGACCGCGACACAGGTCGAACCAGTCGCCCTGAGCATAAATCTTCAGATCCTGATCTTCGGGAATCGCATCGATCAGTTCGATCTTGTAGGCCTCGCCCTTGTCGCCAAACACCTTTTTCGCACGCTCGCGCGACCAGACTTCCTTGGTGAACGGCTTGTTGCGCTGAATGATCTCGCGCATCTTCTTCTCGATCGCCGGAAAATCCTCAGGCGTGAACGGCTCATTGCGGGCGAAGTCGTAATAAAAACCGT
>JBARWE010000053.1:0-17710 GCA_049646625.1 Xanthobacteraceae bacterium | reverse complement strand
GATCGAGCGCGCGCACCGCACCCCAGGTCTCCAGCACCACCGCGCCGAGCGCGCTACACGAAAGCGCATCGGCCGCGACCCGCAGCACCGCGGCGGCATCCGGGGCACGCACCAGAACGATGGCGCGCGGATCGAGGCCGAGGTCGCCCATCCCGGGCATCGCAAGCTGCCCGCACTCCAGCGCGGCAAACTCCTGCCGCACCCACAGCAGCGGCCGCCGCCGCATCACGCAAGCCGCCAGGCCGGCCACGAAGCCGGTCGCGGCCGCCGCCTGCGTGCTCGTCTCCGCAAACACCTCGTGGACCGCGCCGCGCGCCAACCCGCCGCCAAGCGCAGCATCGGCTCCGGCATGCCCGAGCGTCGCCCGCTCCGTCACATCCGCCTCGATGCGCGCAATCGAGCGGCGCAACGCGGCCAGGCGCGCGGGCATCTCCCCATGACGGGACCATTGATCGCTCTCGGCATGCATCGATTTCGTCCAATCTCTCCGAACACAAAGACAGCGGGCGAGAGCGCACCCGCGCACGGCCTTCGCTGCTTTCGCCCGCTACGGCCGAAGGCTCCTGTTATTTGTTCATGATATGTTCTAGTAAAGCGCCCCTCTCGGCCCGAGTCAACCAGCCTTGTCGCAGCGCTATTTATGGTTTTCCGCCAGAACCTTATCTCACCCCGTCGGCTCAGGAACGAAAGGCTCCTGCCGCGCATTGATCCCGGCGCGCTCCTCCACTGCCGGAGCATCCCCGTGCCCGATCCGACCGGCCATCCGTCAGACCTTGCTGGATCAGACCTTGCCGACCTGCGCAAGAAAGCCGCGCACTGCCGGGCCTGCCCGCTGTGGCGTAACGCCACTCAGACCGTGTTCGGCGAAGGCCCACCGGATGCGCCGATCATGTTGATCGGCGAGCAGCCCGGCGACAAGGAAGACCTCACCGGCCGCCCGTTCGTCGGCCCGGCCGGCAAAATCCTCGACCGTGCCCTGCACGACGCCGGCATCGACCGCGACAAGACCTATGTCACCAACGCGGTCAAACATTTCAAATTCGTGCCGCGCGGCAAAATCCGCCTGCACCAGAAACCGACCACGCCGGAAATTAAGGCATGCCGGCCGTGGTACGAGCGCGAGCGTGCCGCGCTCGACCCGATGCTGGTGGTGGCGATGGGCGCGACCGCGGCGCAAAGCGTGTTCGGCAGGATCACGCCGATCGGCCGTTCACGCGGCCGCCTCATCGACCTCGACGAGCGCGCCAAGGCGCTGGTGACGGTGCATCCGTCCTATCTGCTGCGGCTGCCCGACGCGGAGGCAAAAGCCCGCGAATACGCCCGCTTCGTTGCCGACCTGCGGCTCGCCGTGCCGCTTCTGAAGCGGCCGCCGCGCGCGGCATGAATTATGCTGCCAGCGTCGTCTCCGCGAGCCGGATCCAGTAGGAGGTGCCGTACAGGATCGCCTCGTCGTTGAAGTTGTAAGCGGGATGATGCAAGCCGGCGCTGTCGCCGTTGCCGACGAAGATGAAGGCGCCCGGCCGCGCTTCGAGCATGTAGGAAAAATCCTCCGCGCCCATGATCGGCGGAATCTCCACCATCACGTTGTCCTGCCCCGCCACCTCGCCGGCGACGCGGATCGCGATGTCGGTCTGCTCGGGGTGGTTGACGGTGACGGGATAGCCGCGCTGGTAGTCGAGCGCGATGGTGGCGCCGGTCGCCTGCGCCACGCCGGCGACGATATCGCGCATGCGCTTCTCGACGAAGGCGCGCGTCTCCGCTTTCAGCGTGCGCACAGTGCCGGCCAGCTCGGCGGTCTGCGGGATCACGTTGAAGGCATTGCCGGCATGAAACTGGCAGATCGACACCACCACCGATTCCACCGGATCGACGCCGCGCGACACGATCGATTGCAGCGCGGTGACAAGCTGCGCGCCGACCACGATCGGGTCGATGCCCTTGTGCGGCGCCGCTGCGTGGCCGCCGACGCCTTCGATGCGGATCACGACATGATCGGTCGAGGCCATGATCGGACCGGGCCGGATGCCGAACGCGCCGACCGGCATGCCGGGGCCGTTGTGCATGCCGAACACCTGCTCGATGCCGAAGCGGTCCATCAGGCCGTCCTTGATCATCGCGTCGGCGCCGGCGCCGCCCTCCTCGGCGGGCTGGAAGATGACGACGACGTCGCCTGCGAAGTTGCGGGTCTCGGCGAGGTAGCGCGCCGCGCCCAGCAGCATCGCGGTGTGGCCGTCATGGCCGCAGGCGTGCATCTTGCCGGGCGTCTTCGATTTGTACGGCAGGTCGTTCGCTTCCTCGATCGGCAGTGCATCCATGTCGGCACGCAGGCCAAGCACCTTGAGGCCACCGTTAGCCGCCTTGCGGCCCTTGATGATGCCGACGACGCCGGTGCGCCCCAACCCCGTCACCACCTCGTCGCAGCCGAACTCGCGCAATCGCTCGGCGACGAAGCCGGCGGTGCGATGCACGTCGTACATCAGTTCGGGATGGGCATGCAGATCGTGGCGCCAGGCAACGATTTCGGAGTGCAGGTCGGCGACACGATTGACGATAGGCACGGAAACCCTCCACAGGCTGGGGGCGGCTGGCTGCCGCTCAGGCATGGCGCTTGAAGCAGCATTTATAGCACATCGATGCCGCCCCCGCGACCGTGCGCGCCCCGCATGCCCTGCCACATGGCGACGCAGCAAAATGCGCAGTTGCCTGCGCACGCCGCTTCCTTATTGTAGTGCATCATATGCCAACGCAGGAGGCCGCGATGCTGACCCGCCGTTCGTTTCTCGCCACCGCAGCCTCGCTGACACTGGCAGGCGGCATTTTGCGCGCGCAGGCCGAAGTGGTGGCGCGCGCAGGCAAAGACCTTGCCGTGCTGAGCGACGGCAGCTTCAAGCTGCCGCTCGGCATGGTCGCGCGCGGAATCCCGACCCAGACGCTGGAGACGCTGACCGGCGCGAATGACGGCGTCGTCATCACGCACCTCAACATCACCTGCCTGAAGCGGGGCGAGCACACGATCCTGTTCGACTGCGGTTCGGGGCCGAATTTTTTACCCGGCAGCGGCAAGCTCGCGGCTAGCCTCGAAGAAGCCGGCATCGCCGCCGACAGCGTGACCCATGTGCTGTTCACGCATCTTCACCCCGATCATTTCTGGGGCGCGATCGACGATTTCGACAGCCCGGCCTTTCCCAACGCGCAATGGCTCGTCAACGATGCCGAGTTCGCCTTCTGGTCCGACGCCAAGGTGTTCGAGAAACTGCCGGAGGATCAGCATATGTTCGCCGCCGGCGCGCAGCGCATCATCAAGGGGCTTGGCGACAAGCTCGAACGTCGCCGCGCCGGCGAGGAATGGCTGCCGGGCATCGCCGCCTTCGATACTGCCGGCCACACGCCGGGCCACGTCTCCTTCGAGATGAAGCACGAGGGCGAAACGCTGTTCATCCTCGGCGATGCGCTGACGCACGCAAAGATCTCGTTCGCGCATCCCGACTGGAAGCCGGCCTCCGATCAGGATGCCGAACGGGCGATCAAGAGCCGCAAGGCCGTGCTGGCGCGCGCGGTGACGGAGAAGGCACGCATTCTCGGCTATCACCTGCCGGGCGCGCTCGGCCGTGTCGAGCCGGCCGAGGGGGCCTACCGCTTCGTGCCGGGATAAGCGCCCGCAGGGCCGCGCCTCAATGCGCGCGGTGGCGAAACAGATGCACGATCGAGCCTTCCATCAGGAAGGCGATGCCAAGCCGCGCGCCGATCATGAAGCCGGCAATCGCCAATGGCCATGACAGCGCCATCATCGAGCCGGCCGAGATACCCTGCCCGATGGTGCAGCCCCCGGCGAGGATGCCGCCGAACCCCATCAGCACCGCACCGGTGAGATGGCGGCGCATTTCGTAAGGATCGTCGAACGCTTCCCAGCGGAATTCGCCATCGTAGAGCGCCGAGGCGAACGAACCAAGGATGACGCCAAAGATGCTGGCGACGCCGAAATCAGCCAGCCCCACCGGCGTGGTCAGCACCGCGTAGAGCGCGCGCCCGACCGGGGAAACGAAGGTCAGGCTCTGCGCCTTCGGCACGATCTCGAACGCATCGACCGCAACCCCGGTCGCCCACCAGCCCAGCACCACGCCGAGACCGAGCACAATTCCGGCGGTAATCAGCCGCGGCGAACGGCGCAGCCGCCGATCGGCAAACACCACGGCGATCATCACGCCGCCACCGCCCAGCGCCAGCGGCACCCGCCCGTCGTGACCGCCGAGCCATTGCAACACCGAGGGCAGATCGCCCTGCACCGCGCCAGGCACATCGACCGCCAGCCGCTCCAGCACGTCGATGCGGAACGCCGCCAGCATGCCGCGCAGCGTCGCATAGGCCACCGCGCCGAACACGATCATCACGATCAGGCTGCGCAGGTCGCCGGCACCGAGCCGCACCAGCGAGCCGAAGCTGCAGGTGCCGACCAGCGCCATGCCGACACCGAACAGCGTGCTGCCGAGCGCGATCGAGAACCACGGCAGCGCCGGCGGCACATAGGTGGAAAATTCCGGCGCCAACAGCCCGAACACGACGAGGAGCTGGGTGCCGATCAGCGCGATGCCGAGCGCCAGCCCGAAGATGCGCAGGCGCCGGGTGTCGCCGCCCATCCACGCATCCTCGATCGCGCCGAACGAGCACAACCTGGCGCGCCGCACGGTGAAGCCGCAGGCAAACCCCACCACCATCCCGACCGCGGCAACCGCCAGCGACGAGAGCGGCATCATGGTTCAGCGATCGAAAAACGCGGCCATCCCGATCACCGCTCGTCCGGCTCGTGCGGAGCACGGCAGAAGATATCGTAGATGACACTGATAATGCTGCGGACATCGTCGGTGGCGAGGCTGTAATAGATTGCCTTGCCCTCGCGCCGCGTGGTGACGAGTTGGTCGAGCCGCAGCCGCGCCAACTGCTGCGACACCATCGGCTGGCGCAGCGACAGGATGTTTTCCAGTTCCGTCACGGTGCGTTCGCGCTCGGCCAAAAGGCATAACAGCAGCAGCCGGTTCTCGTGCGACAGCGCCTTGAGGAAATCGCTCGCCTTGCGCGCCTTGCGCATGAACTGATCGAGTTCGGGAGAAAACTCCGCGCCGTCGCGCAGTTCGTGCTCCAGCGACTGGGATACGATCGCCTTGGATACGGCGGTCTTGGAAGCGCCTGCCATCTTCATCATTCCGTCGTGGTGGCGGTACGGGTGGAGAGCACACTCGCGCGGTGGTCCGCAAGCATCTTGCCGAGCAAGCCCCAGAACGCATCGTCACCGCTATAGCCGGTAATGCGGCCGACTTCACGCCCGCGATCGACCAGCACGAAGGTCGGCGTGTAGCGCACCGGCGTTGCCAGCGCCGGCTCGTCGACCCGGCCCGCGCCGACATCGACGCGCCGCAGCGGCGCCATCCGCCCTTCCGGTGTCCGCTCGTAGACCGCTCCGACCTCGCCATGCCAGCGTACGCACCAGACGCAGCCGGCACGCTCGAACATCACCAGTTCGGCAGCGACCGCCGGCAGCGCCGCCGCAAAAAACCACCCGGCAACAATGCCAGCCCCTGTTGCGAATTTGCCGATTGCATTCATGTGATAAACATAGTCGTATTCATATGTTTACACCAGAACAACTTTTGGCAGGCAAACGGAGCCACAGGTGTTCGACATCTCCATTGCCGGCGCATTTGCCGCCGGCCTGTTATCCTTCCTGAGTCCCTGCGTATTGCCGCTGGTGCCGCCCTACCTGTGCTTCCTGGCCGGTGTCGGGATCAACGAACTGACCGGCGCCGAGGGGCGCCTGACATCGCGCCAGACCATGCGCATCGTGGCGATGGCGGGGGCCTTCGTGCTCGGCTTCACCACGGTGTTCGTGGCGCTCGGCGCCACCGCCTCCACGCTCGGCAACTGGGTCACGACCTATTTCGATACGCTGGCGATCGTTGCCGGCGCCCTCATCCTGCTGATGGGCTTGCACTTTCTTGGCTGGCTGAGGATCCCGCTGTTGTATCGCGAGGCCCGCTTGCAGGCGACCCGGCGGCCGGCGGGATTCGTTGGCGCCTACCTTGTCGGATTGGCCTTCGCCTTCGGTTGGACCCCCTGTGTCGGCCCGGTGCTGGCGACGGTGCTGATGGTGGCGGGGGCGGAGGCGACCGCCGCGCGCGGCGCAGCTTTGCTCACCGCCTATGCGCTCGGCATCGGCCTGCCGTTCCTGCTGGCGGCGCTGTTCGCCGGACCGTTCCTCGGGCTGCTGGCACGCTTCCGCCGTCACATGGGCGCAATCGAAAAAACCATGGGCGCCGGGCTGGTGATCACCGGCGTCCTGTTCATGACCGGCGCGATGCCCGTGCTCGCCGGCTGGCTGTTGGAAACCTTTCCTGCCCTCGGCACGATCGGCTAAAAGGAGTGACCCATGCTCACCCGTCGTTCAGCACTCGCGCTCGCCCTTGCCGCCATTGCCGCGCCGGCGCGCGCCGCCACCGCCCCGACACTCGGCGAGGACGGCCTGTATCACTTCGACTGGTATCTGGAGAGTTTTCTCGATCTCAAGGACGACATCGACACCGCGACCAAAAACGGCAAGCGGCTGGCGATCATGTGGGGACTGAAGGGCTGCCCGTCATGTCGCCGCATGCACGAGGTGCATCTCGTCGATCCCGCGATCCAGGATTACGTCAGAACCAATTTTGACATCGTTCATCTCAACGTCATCGGCGCGCGCGAGGTCACCGATTTCGACGGGGCCAAGCTCGGCGAAAAAGCCTTCAGTCAGCGCTACGGCATCCGCTTCACGCCGACCATCCAGTTCATGCCGGAGTCGGCCGAGGGGTTGGCAGCGAAACCGCCGTTCGAGCGCGAGGTAGCGCGCATGGCCGGGCTGCTCGAGCCGCCGGAATTTCTCGCGATGTTCCGCTACGTCAAGGAAAAGGGCTACGAGAAGGAGCTTTTCCCCGACTGGCTGAAGCGGCGGGGTTCGTGAACGCTGCCGCCACCTCCCCCACCCTTCCTTCCCCCGCGCGCGGGGGAGGGATCGAGGGAGGGGATCGACGGCCGGGACAAAGCCCGGCCATGACGCCGCACACGACGCTTACTTGTTTACCGGCGATTCGGGGTCGAACAGGTAAGCCAGCACATCCTTGATCTGCTGCTCGGTCAGCACCTTGTTGGTGCCGAAGCGCGGCATGTTGGAGCAGGCGACGACCGCTTGCGAGTTATAGATCTTGGTGTAGGCGTCCTTGATCGACGCAGCGTCGTATTTGCGCTCCTTGCCGTAGGCGGCAAGGCTCGGCCCCAGCGTACCGAAGCTTAGCTCCTTGGGATCGAGCTGGTGGCAGGCAAAACAGTTGCCGCCCGCGACGGTGCCCGGCTTGTCGGAGAACTGGCCGCCGCGGCCGTTGTTGGCGACCTTGTAGCCGGCCTTCCAGTCACCGAGGAATTTTCCGTCGGAGGGATAGACCACCCGCGCCAGTTCGCGCTTGTTGATCTCCCCGGCGATCTTCGAGGGCACGTCGTTGCGATGGGCGTTGCAGGCGGCCAGCGTTTCGTCGGGCTTGATGCGGTCCTGCCACTCCTGCGGCGCCTTGCCGAAGGTGGAGTTGACATACGCATCGACCACGGCCAGCGATGGCTTGGCGGGCTTGTCGGCGGCAATGGCGGCCGCAACCATGGTCACGGAGGCCAGCGCAAGCGCGAGCGTGACGGGTTTGCTCATTTTGCTCATGGGCGTCATCCTTTCAGCTCAGCGCTTGATCGACGGCACGTTGATCTCGCCACCCGCGGCCTGCTTGACGAGAAACAGGCTGAGCGCGGTGATGCCATCGGAGGCGTATTCCGGCACCGGCCAGCGCTGCTGGCGATAGCAGTCCCACAAGCGGTGCTGCATGGTGCGCAGCGCGCTCTGCGACACGCGGTAAGTCGGCCAGCCTCCCATCGTTTGCTTGGCCTGCTCGCCCGGCACCGCGAGGTTCGGCAGCCCCTGCAGGCGGATGCGCTTGCCCTCCTCGGCATGGCAGGTGGCGCACGAGAAATCCATCACGCCGCCGCGGCGGAAGAACATCTCCTCGCCGACCGCGGCCATCTCCTGTTCCTTGGGATGGCTGAGCTGCGGCGCGTATTTCATGCCGTTTGACTTGTTGGCGATGAAGGCGACGAGATCCTGCATGTCCGAATCGCGCGGCGAGAAGCGCTTGGCGACGACATCCTTGGTGTCGAACTGCTGGATTTTCTCCATGCACCACAGCAGGCGCTGCTCCAGGTCCATGACCCGATCAGCATCCTTGAAATAGCGCGGTAGTTTGGCAAACGCGCCTTCGACCTTGCCCGGCCCCTCGCCGAGGTCGCAGGTCTCCAGACTGACGTTCTTGGCCCCGCGTGCGGTTGCCCACAGCACCTCGCCGCGATCGACCGCCAGATAGCCGGGATTCGAGAACGGATCCGACAGCATCTGGCGATAGCGCTCGATTTCCTTCTCGCTGTCATCTTGTGCCGACTGCGCGAGAAGATGCCCCGCCGCCAGCGTCATGGCTGCCGCAAAGGCCATGGTTCCAATCAGTTTCAGCCGCATTCTCAGGCCCTTTCGTTTCCTCTCCTGGCGCCATCATTTATTGATGGGCTTGCCCGTCACGACGATTATGCTTGAGTATTCACATGACGAACTCTTTACATTCACAAAAAACAATATCATGATGCGTCGAAATGATGAGCGACAGATGCTTACGTCGTCAAGTGCGAATTAGAATGAAAAAGGAGATTGCGGGATGAAACCTCATGGCTCGGGCCTGTCGCGGCGGACGGCGCTGAAGGCCGGCGCATTGGCTGCGCTGGCTAGCGTGCTGGCCGGCCGGATGGCGTTCGCGGACGCCAATGCAGTCGCGGCGGAGCTGAAGAAGCTCTATGGCGACAAGCCGATGGCCGAGGGCAAGATCAAGCTCGACGTGCCGGAAATCGCCGAAAACGGCATGGTCGTGCCGATCAACGTCGAAATCGAAAGCCCGATGACCGAGGCCGACCACGTCAAGAGCGTGCATGTCTACGCCGCGGGCAACCCGCAGCCGGGCGTCGTCAGCTACACCTTCACCCCGGCCTGCGGCAAGGCAGCGGCCTCGACGCGCATGCGCCTTGCGCAGACGCAGGACATCATCTGCGTTGCCGAGATGTCGGACGGCAAGCTGTACACGGCCAAGGCCAACGTCAAGGTCACGATCGGCGGCTGCGGCGGCTGACGGCCGCAACGAGCAACCTCCGACAACCGTTGAAGGCAGGATCATCCCATGGCGAACAAACCCACCCCGCGCGTCCGCGTCCCGGCCAAGGCCGCCGCCGGCGAACTGATCGAGATCAAGACGCTGATTTCGCATGAAATGGAATCCGGGCAGCGCAAGGATTCCAAGGGCGAGGTGATCCCTCGCAAGATTCTCAACAAGTTCACCGCGAGTTTCAACGGCAAGCCGGTGTTCGCGGCCGACTGGCACCCGGCGATTTCGGCCAACCCCTATCAGGCGTTCTTCTTCAAGGCGACGGAATCGGGCGAGTTCACCTTCACCTGGAAGGATGACGACGGCTCCGAATACGTCTCGAAGAACAAGCTGACGGTCGGCTGAACAACGGCCGCCGGCTGGCGGCCGCCCCTTTCGACAGATTAAACGATGCGGACGGCGACGTCCGCGACAGGGCGGGCGTGTGCGCCTCGCCCGAGGGATGACGCATGATTTCACGGCGCGAGTTTCTTCAGGCAACGGCCGCCGCAGCAGCCATCACCGCGGGATCGGGATTAGGCCCGCTCGGGCGCGTCGCCGCGCAACAGAAACTCTCGCAGGCCGACATTTTACGCTTCGACCCGCTCGGCACCGTGACCATCCTGCATATCGCCGACATCCATGCCCAGTTGATGCCGGTCTATTTCCGCGAGCCGTCGATCAACCTCGGCGTCGGCGACGCCAAAGGGCAGCCGCCACACCTCGTCGATGAGGCGTTCCGCAACTTTTTCAAGGTCGCGACCGGCTCCGCCGATGCCTACGCACTGACCTCCGACGATTTCGTGGCGCTGGCACGCAACTACGGCCGCATGGGCGGCATCGACCGCATCGCCACACTGGTCAACGCGGTACGCACCGAGCGCGGCGCCGACAAGGTGCTGCTGCTCGACGGCGGCGATACCTGGCAGGGAAGCTGGAGCGCATTGCAGAGCAAGGCGCAGGACATGATCGACGTGATGTCCGCGCTCAAGCTTGACGCCATGACCGCGCATTGGGAGTTCACCCTCGGCGCCGAGCGCGTCAAGCAGGTGGTGGACAGCGCCCCGTTTGCGTTCCTGGCGCAGAACGTCCGCGACAAGGAATGGAGCGAGCCGGTCTTCGAGGCGCGCAAGATGTTCGAGAAGGGCGGCGTCAAGATTGCCGTCATTGGCCAGGCGCTGCCGCGCACCGCGGTCGCCAATCCACGCTGGATGTTTCCCGACTGGGAGTTCGGCATCCGCGAGGAGGACATCCAGAAGCAGGTTGAGGAAGCGCGCGCCGAGGGCGCCAGCGTCGTCGTACTATTGTCGCACGACGGCTTCGACGTCGACCGCAAGCTCGCCTCGCGTGTCAAGGGCATCGACATCATCCTGACCGGCCACACCCACGACGCCATGCCGGGCCTCATCCGCGTCGGCGACACCGTGCTGGTCGCCACCGGCTCGCACGGCAAATTCCTGTCGCGGCTCGATATCGCCGCTGCCGGCGGCAAGGTGACGGACATCCGCTTCAAGCTGATGCCGGTGTTCTCTGACGCCATCGCGCCCGACAAGGACATGGCCGCGCTGGTCGAGAAGGTGCGCGCGCCTTATGCCGCCGAGCTTGCCAGGGAGATCGGCCGCACCGAGTCGCTTCTGTTCCGGCGCGGCAACTTCAACGGCACCTTCGACGACCTGATCTGCGAAGCGATGCTGGCCGAGCGCGACGCCGAGATCGCGCTGTCGCCCGGCTTCCGCTGGGGCGAGACGCTGCTGCCGAATACGCCGATCACCTGGGAGGCGATCACCAACGCCACCGCCATTACCTATCCCGCCTGCTACCGCATGGAGATGAGCGGCGAACAGCTCAAGGTGATCCTTGAGGACGTCGCCGACAACATCTTCCACCCCGATCCGTATTTTCAGGGCGGCGGCGACATGGTGCGTGTCGGCGGCATGGGCTACACCATCGACGTCGGCAAGCCGATGGGCAGCCGCATCTCCAATCTCACGCATCTGAAATCCGGCCAGCCGATCGACGCTGCGCGCAACTACGTCGTCTCTGGCTGGGCCAGCGTCAACGAGGGCACGCAAGGCCCACCGATCTGGGACGTGGTCCGCGACCACGTCGCGCGCCGCAAGACGATCACCGTCACCCCCAACGACGCCGTGAAGGTTCTGGGGGCGTAAGCCCCCTCGCCGCACCGCCGCCATCGAAGGGAGCAGACCCGATGACTTCCAGCATCATCCGTAATCCACTCAGCCGGCGCGGTTTTCTCGGCGCCGCGGCAGCGGCCAGCGCGGGCATCGGCCTTGGCCCGGCACGCGCCGAAAAGCCGGCGCCGGACCCGCTGATCACTGAGGTGCAGGACTGGAACCGCTATCTCGGCGACGGCGTGGACAAGCGCCCTTATGGCATGCCCTCGCCGTTCGAGAAGCACGTCATGCGCCGCCATGTGTCATGGCTCACCGCCTCGCCGGAGTCCTCGGTCAACTTCACGCCGCTGCACGAACTCGACGGCATCATCACCCCCTCGGGGCTGTGCTTCGAGCGTCACCACGGCGGCATTGCCGAGATCGACCCGGCCAATCACCGGCTGATGGTCCACGGCCTGGTCGAAAAACCTCTGGTCTTCACCATGGAAGACCTGAAGCGCATGCCGCGCGAGAACCGCATCTACTTCCTGGAATGCGCCGCCAATTCCGGCATGGAGTGGCGCGGCGCCCAGCTCAACGGCTGCCAGTTCACGCACGGCATGGTGCACAACGTGATGTACACCGGCGTCACGCTAAAGACGCTGCTCAACGAGGCCGGCCTCAAGCCCAACGCCAAATGGCTGATGCTGGAAGGCGCCGATTCCGCCGGTATGAACCGCTCGCTGCCGGTCGAGAAAGCGCTCGACGACGTCCTGATCGCCTTCGGCATGAACGGCGAGGCGCTGCGCCCCGAGCAGGGCTATCCGCTGCGTGCCGTCATCCCCGGCTGGGAAGGCAACCTGTGGGTCAAGTGGCTGCGCCGCATCGAGGTCGGCGACCAGCCGTGGCAGGCGCGCGAGGAGACGTCGAAATATACCGACCTCCTGGCCGATGGCCGCTCACGCCGCTTTACCTTCTATATGGATGCAAAATCCGTCGTCACCAATCCCTCGCCGCAGGCGCCGCTGAAGCACAAGGGCCGCAACGTCCTGACCGGCATCGCCTGGTCGGGACGCGGCCACATCAATCGCGTCGATGTCTCGCTGGACGGCGGCCGCAACTGGCGCACCGCCCGCATCGACGGCCCGGTGCTGGAGAAGTCGCTGACCCGCTTCTACGTCGATTTCGACTGGCAGGGCGAGGCGCTGCTGATCCAGTCGCGCGCCATGGATTCGACCGGCTATGTGCAGCCGAGCAAGGACGACCTGCGCAAGGTGCGCGGCGTCAACTCGATCTACCACAACAACGGCATTCAGACCTGGCATGTCCGCCCGGACGGGGAGACGGAAAATGTCGAGATTGGCTAGAACCGCGCTGCTTGCGGGCGCCGCGGCGCTGATCGTGCTCGGCGTCGGCCCCTTGTTCGCCAAGGCGCAGAAGCCCGCGAAACCGGAGGCGCAGAAGACGCAAGCCGCGCCGCCCGCCACGGCCCGCGTCGCCAAACTCAATCTCGGCCGCGTCGCGCTGCCGGAGGAAATCGCCGCATGGGATACCGACGTGCGGCCGGACGGTCACGGCCTGCCGCCCGGCAAGGGCACGGTGAAGGAAGGCGACGAGATTTTCCAGGCGCAATGCGCCGCCTGCCACGGCGAATTCGGCGAGGGCGCCGGGCGCTGGCCGGTGCTGGCCGGCGGCCAAGGTTCGCTCAGGGCCGACCGGCCTGAAAAAACCATTGGCTCGTTCTGGCCGGATCTCTCCACCGTGTTCGACTACATCCGCCGCGCCATGCCCTACGGCAACGCGCACTCGCTGTC
The DNA here is from genome assembly GCA_049646625.1 of Xanthobacteraceae bacterium. Lineage (GTDB taxonomy): Bacteria > Pseudomonadota > Alphaproteobacteria > Rhizobiales > Xanthobacteraceae > PRO6. The sequence continues at coordinate 4,543 of JBARWE010000053.1, read as the reverse complement.
GGCAGATGAAGCTTACGCGCTGACCGCCTATCTTCTTTATCTGAACGATCTGGTGAAGGACGAGGAGTTCGAACTGTCGGAGAAGAATTTTACTTCGATCAAGCTCCCCAATGCTAAAAATTTCTACGACGACGACCGCGAGACCACCGAGAAGGCGTTCTGGGGCAAGACACCGTGCATGACAAACTGCAAGGGCGAGGTCAAAATCACCGGACGCGCCGCTGTGCTCGACGTCACGCCCGACGACAAAGCCGCGCCGAAAGTCGATTGATGCACAACCTTCTCACCACCGCTTTCGTGTCATACTCTGCCGGGATGGCGGTGGTGCTTCTCGCGCTTCTCGGTCCGGCACAGGCCGGTGGCGACCGCGCGCTCGGCGAATATCTTTCCGCCGAATGCACGGCCTGCCACCAGATCAGCGGGCGTCAGGTCGGCCGCATTCCGTCGATCGTCGGCTGGCCGGAAGACCAGTTCGTCGCCGTCATCGAATCCTATCGCGACAAGCATCGCGACAACCCGATCATGCAGACCATCGCCGGGCGCCTGACAAGCGAGGAAGTAGCGGCGCTCGCGAGCTATTTCGGCAACCTCAAGCCGGCCAAATGACGTATCGACTACCGGGGCACATCCGTCCGTTCCGGGCGGCGCGACAGTTAGCGCTTTGCAGGGCGCCGGTTTTGGCGCCATCAATGGCGGAAGGATCGCATCAACGCCATCGCCTACCGCGATATAAAAGCAAGGGAGGACAAGATGTCTATCAATCGGCGCTCTTTTATGGTTTCGAGCCTTGCGCTGACCGGCGCGACGGTACTCGGCGCGCCCGCCGTGCTCGGCCAGGCCAAACCGCGCGTGGTGGTGATCGGCGGCGGCGCCGGCGGCGCGACCGCGGCGAAATACATCGCCAAGGACAGCCAGGGCGCCATCGCGGTGACGCTGGTTGAAGAAAACGACAGCTATCAGACCTGCTTCCACTCCAACCTCTATATCGGCGGCTTCAAGCCCTACGAGGCCATCGTCCACAAATACGACGCGCTGGCGAAGAACCATGGCATCACGCTGGCGCATACCCGCGCCACCGCGATCGACCGCGACAAGAAGGAAGTGGTGCTCGCCAGCGGCCAGCGCCTGGCTTACGACCGCCTCGTGGTATCGCCCGGCATCGACCTCAAGTATGATTCCGTGCCGGGATGGTCGAAGGAGGCCGAGGAAGCGATGCCGCACGGCTGGAAGCCCGGCAAGCAGACAAGGCTCGTCAAGGAAAAGCTCGACAAGGTGCCGAACGGCGGCGTCATCGTCATGGTCGCCCCGCCCAACCCCTACCGCTGCCCGCCCGGCCCCTATGAGCGCGCCTCGATGTTCGCCCATGTGCTGAAGACCACCGGCCGCAAGGACGCCCGCATCATCATCCTCGATCCGAAGGACAAATTCTCCAAGCAGGGCGTGTTCCAGCCGGACTGGGAGAAGCGCTACGGCACCATGATCGAGTGGATCGGCCCCGGCGTGCACGACGGAATCAAGTCGGTCGATCCGAAGACCAGCACCGTGGTGACGGGTTTCGAGACCTACAAGAACTGCGCCTTCGTCAACGTCATCCCGGCGCAAATGGCGGGCGCCATTGCCCAACAGGCGGGGCTTGCGCCGGCCGGCGGCTTCTGCGCCATCGACGCCGCCTCGATGAAATCGACGGTCGATCCCAACATCTTCGTGCTGGGCGATGCCTCGATCGCCGGCGCTATGCCGAAGTCGGCGTTCTCGGCCAACAGCCAGGCCAAGGTGGCGGCGATGGTCATCCGTGGCGAACTGACCGGCGCGCGCACCTTCCCGGCGCGCTACACCAATACCTGCTGGAGCCTGGTCGACACCGACGACGCCATCAAGGTCGGCGGCCGTTACGAGCCGAAGGACGGCAAGATCGCCGAGGTTGAAGGTTTCGTCTCCAAGCCTGGCGAAAGCGACGAGGTGCGAAAGGCAACCCAGGAAGAAAACATGAGCTGGTACGCCAGCATCACCGCCGACATGTTCAGCTAACGCGGCGCCCGGCCCGCGCCGCGGACACCGTGCGCCCCTGCCGTCATGCCCCGCGCAGGACGGCAGGGGATCGGCGGCTTGAAGCCGGTGCCGGCCCGCCCCGCCCTACCCTGCCCGAAAGCGGCGGGGTTGCGCTGGATCAACAACCGGTTCCCGGGTTGAGGGCACATTTGGCTGCACCCAAGGTCGGAGGCAGACATGAGTGTTGCGAAAATCTGGAAAAAGTGGCGCGCGCGCCAGAGCTTGTATCGTGAATTCAGTGCGCTTGATCCGGCGCAGCGCGAGGAACTTGCGCGCGATAACGGCGTCGACCGCTCTACGCTCGAATCGCTGTCGGCGCAGCGGTCCTGGCGCGGAAACGAGCTGGAACGGCTGATGGGCGCGCTGGCGCTCGATATCGGCCGCATCAAGCGCACCTATCCGGCGGCATTTCGCGACATGAGCATCGTCTGTTCGGAATGCATCGCGTACCGGCGCTGCCGCGACCGCCTTGACGACGGAACAGCCCGCCAGGCTTACGCTGGTTACTGCCCGAATACCCTGACGCTCAACGCCCTCAGCCAGAAACAGGCCTCGGTGCGGCTGGCCGGCTGACCGCGACAGACTTGCCATCGCAGCGTTTCAAGGGCCACGATGGCTCGGCTGCTTCCTCGTGGCCTGTGCCGCTATGCATGGGCACCCCCGATAGCGACTGGAGAAAACCATGTACAAGCACATCCTGATTGCGACGGACGGCTCGGAACTTGCCAGCAAAGGCGTCGAACACGGGCTGGCGCTGGCCAAGCCGCTCGGCGCCAAGGTCACCGTCCTCACCGTGACGGAACCGCTCTCCACCACCTCGTTGCAGGCCGCCGTGCAGGGTGGCCTCGACAACCCGCTCGGGCGCTATGAGCATCAGATGGACGAGGACGTCAGGAAACTCGCCGAGCCGATCCTGAAAAAGGCGGCTGAGCTTGGCGTGACCATCGAAGTCGAGCGGGAGACCGACGAGTTTCCGGCTGAAGCGATCATCCGCACGGCCAAGCGCAAGGGCTGCGACCTCATCGTGATGTCGTCGCACGGCCGCCGCGGCGTCAGCAAGCTGCTGCTCGGCAGCCAGACCTCGGAGGTGCTGGTTCACACCACCATCCCGGTCCATGTGATCCGGTAAGGGTCGTCCGGTAAAGTCATACAGGCCGAGAACGACGCCGCCCGGCAGCTACCGCTGCCGGGCGTTTTTTCATCTTATATTTTCAGCAACCTACTTCTTCAGAAGTGGGCAGGTACTCTTGTCGAGCGGCGTGAACGCCTGGTCGGCGGGAATGGTGGCAACCAGCTTGTAATAATCCCACGGTCCCTTCGATTCCTCGGGCTTCTTCACCTCGAACAGATAGGCGGGATGAATCTTGCGGCCGTTCGGCTGGATCGAACCCTTGCCGAACAGGATGTCGTCGGTCGGCGTCGCCTTCATCTGATCGACGATCTTCAGGCCATCGTGCGAATTGCCGCCCATCGCTTCCAGCACCTTGAAGTAATGCAGCAGGGAGGCGTACACGCCGGCATGCACGGTGGTCGGCATGCTCTTGTTCTTGGCGCGCTCCTGGAAGCGCTTGGAGAAGGCGCGGGTGTTGTCGTTGAGGTCCCAATAGAACGGCTCGGTGAAGTTCAGGCCGTTGGCGACCTTGAGGCCGAGCGAGTGGATATCGGTGATGAACATCAGGAGGCCGGCAAGTTTCTGGCCGCCCGATACGATGCCGAACTCCGAGGCCTGCTTGATCGCGTTGATGGTGTCGCCGCCGGCATTGGCAAGACCGATGACCTTGGCCTTGGAGGCTTGCGCCTGCAGCAGGAACGAGGAGAAATCGGCGGTGTTGAGCGGATGGCGAACGCCACCCACCACCTTGCCGCCGAGTTTGGTGAGAGCCTCAGTGGTGTCGCGCTCCAGCGCCGTGCCGAACGCATAGTCGGCCGTGAGGAAGAACCAGGTATCACCGCCGCTCTTGACCAGCGCGCTGCCGGTACCGTTGGCGAGCAGATAGGTGTCGTAGGCCCAGTGGATGGTGTTCGGCGAGCACGCCTTGTTGGTCAGGTCGGACGAACCCGTTCCCGAATTGAGGTAGACGCCGTTCTTCTCTTTCACGACGTTGTTGACGGCCAGTCCCACCGAGGAGGTCGGCACGTCGACGATGACATCGACCTTGTCGCGATCGAACCACTGCCGTGCGATGTTGACGCCGACATCAGGCTTGTGCAGGTGGTCGCCGACGATGATGTCGATCTTCCAGCCCTTGGCGGTCAGCCCCGAATCTTCCACGGCCATCTGCGCCGCCAGCACCGAGTTGGGGCCGGTCACGTCGGCATAAAGGCCGGACTGATCGTTGAGCACGCCGATCTTGACGGTCTTGTCCTGAGCCAGTGCGCCGCTTGCGGCGGAGAACATCACTGCAGCCCCCAGCAACAGGGCTGACACCTTGGGACGCATACCTTCCTCCTCTTGGATTATGATTATCGGCCATCATTTGCCGATTTCGGCGGC
>JBARWE010000052.1:0-17902 GCA_049646625.1 Xanthobacteraceae bacterium | reverse complement strand
TCCTTGGCGGCGTTGGCGACGACCAGCGCCTGCGGATCGGCCAGGCCGATATCCTCGACCGCCATGCGTACGACGCGGCGGGCAAGGAACAAGGGGTCTTCGCCGGCATCGAGCATCCGCGCCAGGTAATACAGCGCCGCGTCCGGGTCGGAGCCACGCACCGCCTTGTGCAGGGCCGAGATCAGGTTGTAGTGGCCGTCGGCCGATTTGTCGTAGATCGGCGCGCGGCGCTGCAAGATCTCCTGCAACGCGCTCGCATCGAACACCTCGTCGGCGCGCGCCGCCCGCCATACTTCCTCGGCGAGCGTCAAGGCGGCGCGGCCGTCACCATCGGCCATACGCACCAGCACCGCGCGCGCCTCGGCGTCGAGCGGCAGCTTGCGGCCCTCGATCGCCTCGGCGCGGGAAAACAGCTTCTCGATGTCGTCGGGGTTGAGCGAGTTGAACACCAGGACGCGCGCCCGCGACAGCAGCGCCGCGTTCAGTTCGAATGACGGGTTCTCGGTGGTGGCGCCGACCAGCACCACGGTGCCGTCCTCCATCACCGGCAGGAAGGAATCCTGCTGCGCCTTGTTGAAACGGTGCACCTCGTCGACGAACAACAGCGTGCCGGTGCCGGTCTCGCGCCGCGCGCGCGCCGCATCGAACACCTTCTTGAGATCGGCGACGCCGGAAAACACCGCCGAAATCTGCTCGAAATGCAGTTCGGTGGCGTCCGCCAGCAGCCGCGCCACGGTGGTCTTGCCGGTGCCCGGCGGCCCCCACAGGATCACCGAGCCGAGCGTGCGCGTGTCCAGCATGCGGGTCAGCGCGCCGTCGGGGCCAAGCACATGGTCCTGCCCGACAACCTCGGCGAGCGTGCGCGGTCGCAGCTTTTCGGCCAGCGGCCGCGGCGCATCGCGCTCCATACCGGCCGCCGCGAACAGGGTTGGTGATGCTTGCTTTCGCCGCTCCGCCATGTTGCTACCTGAACCCTGCCGTCATACCAGCGCCTAGCCGTTCAAAGAACGGCGTTCTGTCGAACGCCTACGTCGCGGGTATCCACGTTTCAACCGCCCCACCCTACCCTCCCCCCGCAAGCGGGGGAGGGAAAGGAAGGAAGAAAGCGTGGATGGCCGAGTTACCTATCCGCCAAGCATGACGGAAATCTGCTGGCCGCCGCGCACCACGGTGATGCGCCACAGCCGGCTCGGCTCGCGGGTGGCGCGGGCGAGGTCGGCGGTGGTGGCGATCTTCTGGCCGTTGACGGCGGCAATGACATCGCCCTTCTGGAATCCAACATTGGCGGCAGTCGAATCGTCGGGCAGGTCAACGATCACCACGCCCTCGGTATCGCCCTGCAACCGCATCTCGTCGGCCAGCGCCGGCGAGATATTGGCCACCTTCGCGCCGCGGAACGGCGAGCGCGACTGGATGGTGATCTCGTCGCGCCCGGTATCGGGCGCGGCCTCGAGCGGAATGGCGAGCTTGACCGTCCGCCCGCCCCGCAGCACCTCGACCGTCACCGTGCCGCCAAGCGGCCGGGTCGCGAAGCGGTAGCCGAAGGCGTTGGGATCGTCGATCTGCTGGCCATCGACCGCCGTGATGAGGTCGGACATCTTCAAGCCGCCGCGCGCCGCCGGGCTGCCCGGCACCACGTTGACCACCAGCGCGCCGGTCGGGCGCGCCAGCCCCAGCGTCTCGGCGATATCGGCCGTCACCGTCTGCAACCGCGCGCCCAGCCATGGCCGCGCCACCGCCTTGCCGCCCCGCTCGGCGGAGGCCACCACCACCCGCACCATGTTGGCGGGGATGGCGAAGCCAATGCCCTGCGAGCCGCCGGAGCGCGAAAAGATCGCGGTGTTGATGCCGACCAGCCTGCCGGCCATATCGACCAGCGCGCCGCCCGAATTGCCCGGATTGATCGCCGCATCAGTCTGGATGAAGAACTGGTAGTCGCTGATGCCGACCTGGGTGCGCGCTAAGGCCGAGACGATGCCTTGCGTCACCGTCTGGCCGACGCCGAACGGGTTGCCGACCGCCAGCACCACGTCGCCGACCAGCAGGCCATCGGAATCGGCGAAGTCGAGTTTCGGAAACTTTTCGCGGGCACCCTTGATGCGCAGCACGGCAAGGTCGGTGCGGGTATCCTTCAGCACGATCTCGGCTTCGAACTCGCGCTTGTCGGCGAGCGATACCTTGACCTGGTCGGCGCCCTCAATGACGTGGTTGTTGGTGACGACGAAGCCGCGTTCATCGACGATGACGCCGGAGCCGAGCGAGCGCTGCACCTGCTCGGGCGACTGGCCCGGCACGCCGAAGAAGCGGCGGAACACCGGATCGTCGAGCAGCGGATTGCGCGGCATAACCTTGGCCGCATAGACGTTGACGACGGCCGGCGTCACCCGCTGCACGATCGGCGCGTAGGACAGCCGCACATCCTGCGCGGACGCCGGCACGCGGCGCTCCTGCGCGGCGGCCGGCAACGCGGCAACCAGCAGCGCGAGAACGGTGAAAACAGCACGGGCGGCGGCGGTCGGCATGCATATGATTCCGTCTGAACAGGCTAGAGCTTTTCCGCTTCAGATGGAATCAGAAGCGGAACCCCGGATTATTGTTTTGGCGCGTTTTCTTGACGCGAACCGGTTCCCACTTCGCTCGAAAACGCTCTGATATATAGCGCTTTTACACCGGCCGGCACCCAAACAAAAAGGGCGACGCCGTGCGTCGCCCCGATCGTCAGCCCAGCATCAGCCGGTGCGTCATGCCGCCTCGGTCTCAGCCGCTTCGGGCGTCGGGCCGGAATCCTGCCCCTTGGCATCGACGTCGCGATCGACGAACTCGATCACGGCCATCGGCGCGTTGTCGCCGTAACGGAAGCCGGCCTTGATGATGCGGGTGTAGCCGCCCTGGCGGTCCTTGTAGCGCGGCGCCAGCACGTCGAACAGCTTCTTGACCTGATCCTTGTCGCGCAGTTCGCCGATCGCCTGGCGGCGCAACGCCAGCCCGCCCTTCTTGCCGAGCGTCACCAGTTTCTCGACGATCGGGCGCAGCTCCTTGGCCTTCGGCAGCGTGGTGACGATCTGCTCGTGCTTGATCAGCGCCGCCGCCATGTTGGCAAACATCGCGCGACGATGCTCGGCGGTGCGGTTGAGCTTGCGGTGGACTTTTCCGTGACGCATGTCGTCATCCTCTGGTGTTTGCCGGGCCGCGGCGTGCGGACAGGCCGTTCAGGTGGGCTTCCTGCGTTCGCCCGTGATGGGATGGCCGGGCGATGCCCGGCCATCAGTGAATGCGGATCAGTAGTGATCCTCGAAGCGCTTGGCCAGTTCGTCGATGTTCTCCGGCGGCCAGCCCGGCACTTCCATGCCGAGATGCAGGCCCATCTGCGCCAGCACTTCCTTGATCTCGTTGAGCGACTTGCGGCCGAAGTTCGGGGTGCGCAGCATCTCCGCTTCCGACTTCTGCACGAGGTCGCCGATATAGACGATGTTGTCGTTCTTCAGGCAGTTGGCCGAACGCACCGACAGCTCCAATTCGTCCACCTTCTTGAGGAAGGACGGGTTGAAGGCGAGATCGGGAATGACCTCGGTGGCGACTTCCTTGCGCGGCTCCTCGAAGTTGACGAACACATTGAGCTGGTCCTGCAGGATGCGCGCGGCATAGGCCACCGCATCATCCGGCGTCAGCGAGCCGTCGGTCTCGACCGTCATCGTCAGCTTGTCGTAATCGAGGATCTGGCCCTCACGGGTATTCTCGACCTTGTAGGAGACGCGGCGCACCGGCGAGTACAGGCTGTCGACCGGGATCAGGCCGATCGGCGCGTCCTCGGGGCGGTTGCGCTCGGCGGCGACATAGCCCTTGCCGGTGTTGACGGTGAACTCCATGCGGATTTCCGCGCCGTCATCGAGCGTGCAAAGCTGCAGGTCGGGGTTGAGAATCTCGATGTCGCCGACGGTCTGGATATCGCCGGCGGTGACGACGCCCGGTCCCTGCTTCTTCACGACCATGCGCTTGGGGCCTTCGCCCTGCATCTTGATCGCGATGTCCTTAATGTTGAGCACGATGTCGGTGACGTCCTCGCGCACGCCGGCAATCGAGGAGAACTCGTGCAGCACGCCATCGATGTGCACCGACTGCACGGCGGCGCCCTGCAACGACGACAGCAGAATGCGACGCAGCGCATTGCCGAGCGTCTGGCCGAAGCCGCGCTCCAGCGGCTCGGCAACCAGCGTGGCGAGCCGGCTCGGGTCGCTGCCCGGCGTCACCTGGAGCTTGTTGGGACGAATGAGTTCCTGCCAATTTTTCTGGATCGTCACTGTATCACCCATTCTTGTGCCAGCCCTGTATCGGAGGCCGCCGGACGGGGCCGTCGGTCCGGCCTGCCCTGCCGGAGGGCTTGCGGATCTGGCCACGCAACCATCCGACGCTGGAGCGCGCGGATCGGGCCGCGCACCGAGCAATCGAAAACCGCCGAAGCCAGATGGCGACGGCGGGCCTTCATCTTAAACGCGCCGGCGCTTGCGCGGGCGGCAGCCATTGTGCGGGATCGTGGTCACGTCGCGGATCGAGGTGACGGTAAAGCCCGCCGCCTGCAACGCCCGCAGCGCCGACTCGCGGCCCGAACCGGGGCCAGCGACCTCGACTTCGAGCGTGCGCATGCCGTGCTCCTGCGCCTTCTTGGCAACGTCCTCGGCGGCGACCTGCGCCGCGTAGGGCGTCGACTTGCGCGACCCCTTGAAACCCATGGTGCCGGCCGACGACCAGGCAATCGCGTTGCCTTGCGCGTCGGTAATGGTGATGGTCGTGTTGTTGAACGACGAGTTCACATGGGCCACGCCGGAGGCGATGTTCTTGCGTTCGCGGCGACGAACGCGGGCAACTTCCTTAGCCATTCGAAGGTCCTTCTATCGATCTCGACACCGCCGTAATGCCAGCGGCTCCACCAAGGCAAACACAGGGCAACACGGAGGCGAAGGGGATAACCTTCGCCTGGGTCCGAACGCCTGACGTGCCAGCCTACTTCTTCTTGCCCGCGATTGCCTTCGCCGGCCCCTTGCGGGTGCGGGCGTTGGTGTGGGTGCGCTGGCCGTGCACCGGCAGGCCGCGCCGATGGCGCAGGCCACGATAGCAGCCGAGGTCCATCAGGCGCTTGATGTTGATGCCGACCTCGCGGCGCAGGTCGCCCTCGACCAGATAGTCGCGGTCGATCACTTCGCGGATCTGCAGCACTTCCTGATCGCTGAGCTGCATGACGCGGCGATCAAGCGGGATCTTCACCTTCTCCACGATCTCGGCCGCGCTCTTCGGGCCGATACCGTGAATGTACTGCAGCGCAATTAGCACGCGCTTGTTGGTTGGAATGTTCACGCCGGCAATACGGGCCACGGCTGTTCTCTCCTGTTTCCGGCCGCGTCCGGGCCGATGCTGCTGTTATTTTCGGGAGCGAGGCCCGCAACCACAAACGCGACGCCCGCCCCGATCAGTCTTCCTGAGGCCCGGCATCGTTGGAATCTGTCCGAATAGATGCCGGAGTTAATAAGGATTCAGCGCCGTCGCGTCAACCGTCTCGCGGCGTTGGCTCGCTTCTTCGTGACCTTGCGGGCGGGGGCGCGCTTAGCGGCCGCAACCTTCGCCTTCGCCCTCACTTTGCTGCTGGCCGGCCTGCCCTTGGCTTTGGCCGCCGAAACTTTGGCGCCCCTCGGCCGTGCCACTTTCGAAGCTCCGGCTTTAGCTTTGGTAACTGTATTTTTCTTAGCCGCTTTCAATGACTTGGCGGACTTCTTTGCGGCTTTGGCCGAACCCGCCTTGCGGCCCTTTGCGGGCTTGGCAGCCGCGCGCTTGGCGGCGGCGAATCGGGTCTTGACGGCCTTCGCCTTGGTTGCCTTTGCCTTCACCGTGCCGGCCTTGGCTGCTTTCGCGCCGCTTGCTTTTTTCGGTGCCGCAGCCTTTGTGGTTTTTGCAGCCTTGGCCTTCTTCGGCGCCTTGGTCTTAGTCTTAGCCTTGGCCCTGGTCTTAGCCTTGGCCCTGGTTTTAGCCTTGGCGACCCTGGCCCGGGCCGGCTTGGCCACGGTCATCGCCTCCAGCAGCGCCGCAATATCGGCCGAGACCTGCTCGACCGACTTCATGCCGTCGACGGTGGCGAGCAGCCGCTTCTCGGCATAGTAGTCCACCAGCGGCGCGGTCTGGGCGCGATAGGCGGCAAGCCGCTTGGCCAGCGCCTCGGCATTGTCGTCGGCGCGCACGCTTTCGCCACGCGCGGTCATCTCGGCGATTCGGGTCTCGACCCGTTGCAGCAGGACGCCCTCGTTGACGCGCAATTCGACTGCCGCATCAAGCTTTAATTTCTTCTTCTTCAGAAGTCGGGTCAGCGCTTCAGCCTGCGGCACGGTGCGCGGAAAGCCGTCAAGGATGAAGCCTTTGGCGGCGTCGGGCTGGTCGATGCGGTCGGAGATGATGCCGATCACCACCTCGTCCGGCACCAGGCCGCCGCTCGCCATGATGTCCTTGGCCTTGAGGCCGACCGGCGTACCGGCTGCCACCGCCGCGCGCAGCATGTCACCGGTCGATAACTGGACGATGCCGTGGCGCTCCACCAACCGCTTGGCCTGTGTTCCCTTGCCCGCCCCCGGTGGCCCGAGAAGAATCAACCTCATCGTCGTCGCCCCTTCCCCTTCGACTTCCTGATCAACCCTTCATACTGGTGCGCCAGCAGGTAGCCCTGAACCTGCGCCACCGTGTCCATGGTCACACTGACCACGATCAGGAGCGATGTGCCGCCGAAATAGAACGGCACCGACGCATACGAGATCAGGATTTCGGGGACCAGACAGACCAGCGCCAGATAGATGGCGCCGACCACGGTGATGCGCGACAGCACATAATCGATGTATTCGGCGGTGCGCTCGCCCGGACGGATGCCCGGAATGAAGCCGCCGTGCTTCTTCAGGTTGTCGGCAGTCTCGGTCGGGTTGAACACCACCGCGGTGTAAAAGAAGGTGAAGAATACGATCATCCCGAGATACAGGATGAGGTAGGCCGGGCGGCCGTGGCTCAACTGCGTCGTCAGCCACTGGAACCACTCCGGCCCGGCGCCGGCATTGAAGTTGGCAACCGTCCCCGGCAGCAGCAGCAGCGAGGACGCGAAAATCGGCGGAATGACGCCCGAGGTGTTGAGCTTGAGCGGCAGATGCGAGGACTGGCCCTCGAACATCTTGTTGCCGACCTGACGCTTCGGGTACTGGATCAAGAGCCGGCGCTGCGCCCGCTCGACGAACACGATGATGCCGATCACGGCGACCGCCATCACCAGGATGCCGAGGATCAGCCCGGTGGACAGCGCGCCTTGGCGACCGAGTTCCAGCGTGCCGACGATCGCCGAGGGCAGTTCGGCGACGATGCCCGCCATGATGATCAGCGAGATGCCGTTGCCGATGCCGCGCGCGGTGATCTGCTCGCCGACCCACATCAGGAACATGGTGCCGCCGGTCAGCGTGATCGTGGTCGACAGCAGGAAGAACGGACCCGGCTGGCTGACCACGTTACCGGCGCCCTGCAAGCCGATGGCGATGCCGTAAGCCTGTAGCGCCGCCAGCACCAGCGTCAGATAGCGGGTGTACTGGTTGATGACCTTGCGGCCGGCCTCGCCTTCCTTCTTCAGCGCCTCCAGCTTGGGCGACACCGACTGAAGCAGTTGCAGAATGATTGCCGCCGAGATGTACGGCATGATGTTCAACGCGAAGATCGCCATGCGGTCGATACCACCGCCGGAGAACATATTGAACATGCCGAGGATGCCGCCGGCCTGCTGGCGGAACACCTGGCTCCACACGCTGGGGTCGATGCCGGGCAGCGGAATGTAGGTGCCGAGCCGGTAGACGACGAGCGCACCCAGCGTGAACCAGATGCGCTTCTTCAGTTCGTCGGCCTTGGCAAAGGCCGAGAAGTTCAGGTTGGCCGCAAGTTGTTCCGCCGCGGAGGCCATGAAAGCGAGGTCCTTATCAAGCGTCCCCGGCTGTTCCGGCGAACCGCTTCATGTCCGAGCCAATCGGTGCATGACGCCCGCCGCGACGCCGGGGGAATGACCCTTACGAGGCCGCCTTGTCGTCTCCGGCCGCCTCGCGCGCAAGGATCTTGATCGAGCCGCCGGCCTTCTCGACCGCAGCCGCGGCACTCTTCGAGGCGCCGTGGATTTCGAGCGTCACCTTGGCGGTGAGTTCACCACGGCCGAGCAGCCGCACGCCATCACCGGCGCGACGCAGCACGCCGGCCGCGACCAGCGCCGCCGCGTCGATGGTCTTGGCCGGATCGAGACGCTTGGCGTCGATCGCCTGCTGCAGACGGTCGAGGTTGATCTCGGCGAAATCGAGACGGAAAATATTGTTGAAGCCACGCTTCGGCAGGCGGCGATGCAGCGGCATCTGGCCACCCTCGAAGCCCTTGATGCGCACGCCCGAGCGCGCCGTCTGGCCCTTGCCGCCACGGCCGCCGGTCTTGCCCTTGCCCGAGCCGATGCCGCGGCCGATGCGCGTGCGCTTCTTGCGCGAGCCGGCGTTGTCGGCAATGTCAGTCAGTTTCATCGTTCCGTTCCTTCGTCCCGAGCGGACCTTCGCGTCAGCGCCGCGCCACGCGGAAAATTAGGCTTCGCCGACCACCCGCACAAGGTGGCGGACCTTATAGATCATTCCGCGCACCTCGGGCGTGTCCGGCAGTTCGGCCACGCGGCCGATCTTGTTGAGCTTGAGGCCGATCAGGGTCGCGCGCTGCGACTGGTGGCGGCGAATGCTGCTCGCGGTCTGCTCGACCGTAACGGTTTTGGCGGCCTTGGCCATATCTTAAGCCCTCCGGCGAAGTTCGTCAGTCGGCCGCCGCCTCGGCATCGCCGCCCACGCGGCGCGCCTGTAGCGTCGAAACCTTGAGGTTGCGGCGGTTGGCGACCGACCGCGGCGAATCCTGGCGCTTCAGCGCGTCGAACGTCGCGCGCACCATATTGTAGGGGTTGGACGAGCCGATCGACTTGGCTACCACGTCGGCCATGCCCAGCGTCTCGAACACCGCGCGCATCGGGCCGCCGGCGATGATGCCGGTGCCGGCCGGGGCGGCGCGCAGATAGACCTTGCCGGCGCCGTGGCGACCGGCGACGTCGTGATGCAGCGTGCGACCCTCGCGCAGCGGCACGCGGGTCAGGTTGCGCTTGGCCGAGTCGGTTGCCTTGCGGATCGCCTCCGGTACCTCGCGCGCCTTGCCGTGGCCGAAGCCGACGCGGCCCTTCTGGTCGCCGACGACCACCAGCGCCGCGAAGCCGAAGCGCCGGCGGCCCTTGACGACCTTGGCGACGCGGTTGATGTGCACGAGCTTGTCGACGAACTCGCTGTCGCGCTCCTCGCGGTCCCTGTTGCGGTCCCGGCCGCCGCGTTCGCGTTCACCTGCCATGGTGTTGTCCAATCCTTGCGAGGCCTTGTGCCTCTGTCTTCAATCCGTTCGTTATCGCCGGGCGCATCCCGCGCCCGCCTTGCTCAGAAGCTCAGCCCGCCCTCGCGCGCCGCATCGGCCAGCGCCTTGACGCGGCCATGATAGAGGTAGGCGCCGCGGTCGAACACCACGTCCTTGATGCCGTTCTTGACCGCCCGCTCAGCCACCAGCTTGCCGACCGCGCGCGCCGCATCGACATCGGCGCCGGTCGCGCCGCGCAGCGACTTTTCCAGCGAGGAGGCCGAGGCCAGCGTCACGCCCTTGGCGTCGTCGATGACCTGGGCATAAATGTGCTTGGACGAGCGGAACACCGACAGCCGCGGATGACCGTTGCCGGCGCGGCGCAGCGACAGCCGGACGCGCTTCTTGCGCCGGGCGTTGGTGACGTTGAGCTTCGACATGACCGGCTCCGTTACTTCTTCTTGCCTTCCTTGCGGAAGACGAATTCATCGACGTACTTGACGCCCTTGCCCTTGTAAGGCTCCGGCGGCCGGTAGCCGCGGATTTCCGCCGCGACCTGGCCGACGCGCTGCAGATCGGTGCCCGTGACCACCACTTCGGTCGGCTTCGGCACGGCGATCGAAATGCCCTCCGGCACCGCATAGACGACGTCGTGGCTGAAGCCGAGCGTAAGCTGCAGGTTCTTGCCCTGCATCGCAGCGCGATAGCCGACGCCGACGATCTCCAGCTTCTTCTCGAACCCCTTGGTGACGCCCTCGACCAGGTTGGAGACCTGCGCCCGCGAGGTGCCGTAGAGCGAGCGCGCCCGCTTGGTCTCAAACCGCGGCGCCACCGTCACGGCGCCGTTCTCGAACTTCACCTCGACATCGTCGTGCACGACGAAGTGGCGCTGGCCCTTCGGCCCTTTCACCGTCACGGTCTGCCCGTCGACCGTCGCAGTGACGCCCGAGGGGATGCCGACCGGCCGCTTGCCGATACGAGACATGGCTTTTCCCTTCAAATCCTCAGAACACCGTGAAGAGGACCTCGCCGCCCACATTCGCCTCGCGGGCGTCGTGGTCGGCCATCACTCCCTTCGGCGTCGACAGCACCGAAATGCCGAGACCGTTGTTGACGCGCGGCAGGTTCTTCACCGAGGCGTAGACCCGCCGGCCCGGCTTCGACACCCGCTCGATATTGCGGATCACCGGCTCGCCGTCGAAATACTTCAGCTCGATCTCAAGCTCGCTACGGCCGCCGGCATGCTCCACGCTGGCATAGCCGCGGATGTAGCCTTCCGCCTTGAGCACGTCGAGCACGTTGGCGCGCATGCGCGACCCCGGCGAGGAGACCTTGGCCTTGTTGCGCATCTGCGCGTTGCGGATGCGGGTGATGAGATCGCTGATCGGATCGTTCACGGACATGCCTTGCGCCTCCTCACCAGCTCGACTTCACGAGGCCCGGCACCAGGCCCTTGGACCCCATCTCGCGCAAGGCGATACGGGAGAGCTTGTGCAGCCGGTAGACGGCACGCGAGCGGCCGGACACCTCGCAGCGGTTGCGGATGCGGGTCGGCGAGGAGTTGCGCGGCATCTCGGCAAGCTTGAGGCTCGCGGCAAAACGCTCCTCCAGCGGCAGCTTCTTGTCGGCGATGATCGCCTTGAGACGCGCGCGCTTGGCGGCGGCGTTCTTCACCAGCCGCCTGCGGTGGTTGTTCTTCTCGATCGAACTCTTCTTCGCCATGTGTGGCTCCTTACGTTTCCGCGTTTGAGGCGCTGTCAGCGGCTCACTGCCGGAACGGGAATTTGAAAGCGGCGAGCAGTGCGCGCGCCTCCTCGTCGGTCTTGGCCGTGGTGCAGACCGTGATGTCCATGCCCCAGGTCTCCGCGATCTTGTCGAAGTTGATCTCGGGGAAAATGATGTGTTCCTTGAGGCCGAGCGAATAGTTGCCGCGGCCGTCGAAGCTCTTCGGGTTCAGCCCGCGGAAGTCGCGCACGCGCGGCAGCGCCACTGTCACCAGGCGGTCGATGAACTCGTACATGCGCGCCTTGCGCAACGTCACCTTGCAGCCGATCGGCTGGTTCTCGCGCAGCTTGAAGGTCGAGATCGCCTTGCGCGAATAGGTGATGATCGGCTTCTGGCCGGAGATCAGCGCCAGGTCGGCTGCGGCCAGCTCCACCTTCTTGCGGTCGTTGACCGCCTCGCCGACGCCCATGTTGATGACCACCTTGTCCAGGCGCGGCACCTGCATGACGTTGGCATAGCCGAACTTCTCCGTGAGCTGACCACGGATCTTGCGATCGTATTCGCCGCGCAGGCGCGGAACGTAAGCAGTGTCAGCCATCAGATTTCCGCTCCCGTGCGCTTGGCGATACGCACCTTCTTGCCGTCCGCCTGGATCTTGAAGCCGACGCGGGTCGGCTTGCCATCGCTGCCCACGATGGCGATGTTCGACAGGTGGATCGGACTCTCCTTGGAGATGATGCCGCCTTCCTGGTTCTGCGTCTGCTTCTGGTGGCGCTTGACCATGTTGACGCCGCGCACCAGCGCGCGCCCTTCCGTCGGGCGCACCTCAAACACCTCGCCGGTGCGGCCCTTGTCGCGGCCGCTCAGCACGATGACCTTGTCGCCCTTGCGAATCTTCGCTGCCATCACAATACCTCCGGCGCGAGCGAAATGATCTTCATGTGGTTCTTGGCACGCAGTTCGCGCGGCACCGGTCCGAAGATACGGGTGCCGACCGGCTCCGACTGGTTGTTGACCAGCACGGCGGCGTTGCGATCGAACCGGATCACCGAGCCGTCGGCGCGGCGGATATCCTTGGCCACGCGCACGACGACCGCCTTCATGACGTCGCCCTTCTTCACCTTGCCGCGCGGAATGGCTTCCTTGACCGACACGACAATGACGTCGCCGATCGTGGCATAACGGCGCTTGGACCCGCCAATCACCTTGATGCACATGACACGGCGTGCGCCTGAATTGTCGGCCACGTCGAGGTTGGTCTGCATCTGGATCATGGATGCACCTCGTCCTCTTTCTGCTGCGCGAACTTGCGCGCGTTAAGCTGTTTTGGTCTCGCTCTGGACCACGGTCCAGCGCTTCAGTTTCGAGAGCGGCCGGGTTTCCTCGATCCACACCACGTCGCCGACCTTGAACTGATTGTTCTCGTCATGGGCGTGGTAGTTCTTGGAGCGCCGGATCGTCTTCTTGTAGAGCGGATGGGTGAAACGCCGGTCGACGCGCACCACAATGGTCTTGCTCTGCTTGTCGCTGACGACGACGCCCTGAAGGGTTCGTTTCGGCATCGGCTCACCCCTTACTTGGTCTTGGCGGCGCGCTTCTGCGCGGCAACGGTCTTGATACGGGCGATGTCGCGGCGCGCTTCGCGCAGCCGCGCGGTATTCTCAAGCTGGCCGGTAGCGCGCTGGAAGCGCAGGTTGAAACGTTCTTTCTTCAACCCGGCGATCGCGTCGGTCATCTGGTCTTCGCTCATCGCGCGAATGTCGTCGATCTTGAGCTTGCTCATGGCGATATTCCTCACTCGCCGATGCGCGCGACGAAGCGCGTCTTGATCGGCAGCTTGGCGGCGGCCAGCGTCAACGCCTCGCGCGCGGTATCGCTGGCGACGCCGTCGATTTCGAACAGGATGCGGCCGGGCTTGACCCGCACCACCCAGAACTCGGGCGCGCCCTTGCCGGACCCCATGCGCACCTCGGCAGGCTTGGAGGACACCGGAACGTCGGGGAAGACACGGATCCAGACGCGGCCGACGCGCTTCATGTGGCGCGTCAGCGCCCGGCGCGCGGCCTCGATCTGGCGCGCGGTGATCCGCTCGGGCGCAAGCGCCTTCAGGCCGTACTGGCCGAACGCCAGCGTCGCGCCGGACGAGGCGACGCCGTGAATCCGGCCCTTATGCGCCTTGCGGAACTTGGTTTTCTTTGGCTGCATCATGGCGTTACGCCCTCAAACCTTCTCAGCTCTTTAAGCCGCGTCGCGGCGCGGGCGCGAGCCATCACCCTCAGCCAGGCGCTTGTCCTGGGCCATCGGATCGTGCTCAAGGATCTCGCCCTTGAAGATCCACACCTTGACACCGCAGGTGCCGAAGGTGGTGAACGCGGTGGCGACCCCGTAATCGACATCGGCGCGCAGCGTATGCAGCGGCACACGACCTTCGCGATACCACTCCATGCGGGCGATCTCGGCACCACCAAGCCGACCGGAGCAGTTGATCCGAATGCCCTCGGCGCCGAGCCGCATCGCCGACTGTACCGCGCGCTTCATGGCGCGGCGGAACGCGACGCGCCGCTCAAGCTGCTGGGCGATCGATTCAGCGACCAGCGTGGCGTCCAGCTCGGGTTTACGGATCTCGACAATATTGATGACTACGTCGGAGGCGGTGATATCGGCCACCTTCTTGCGCAGCTTGTCGATATCGGCGCCCTTCTTGCCGATCACCACGCCCGGACGCGCCGAGTGAATGGTGACGCGGCACTTCTTGTGCGGCCGCTCAATGACGATGCGCGCCACCGCCGCCTGCTTCAACTCCTTGTGCAGAAGCTCGCGGATCTTAACGTCCTCATGCAACAGCCTGCCGTACTCGTTCTTGCCGGCGTACCAGCGCGAGTCCCAGGTGCGATTGATGCCGAGGCGCAGCCCGACTGGATTGATCTTCTGACCCATCGTTCTCTCCCCGCGCCTTACGCTGCCTCGTTCTCGACCTGACGAACCACGATCGTCAGTTGCGCGAACGGCTTCATGATACGGCCCGAACGGCCACGGCCGCGCGGCGCGAAACGCTTCATCACGATACCCTTGCCGACATGGGCTTCCGACACGACCAGCGCGTCGACATCGAGATCGTGGTTGTTTTCGGCATTGGCGATCGCCGACTCCAGACACTTCTTCACGTCGACCGCGATCCGCTTGCGCGAGAACTGCAGGTCGGCCAGCGCCGAGGAAGCCTTCTTGCCGCGGATCAGCTGCGCGACCAGGTTAAGCTTCTGCGGGCTGACGCGCAGCATCCTCGCCACGGCCTTGGCCTCGTTGTCCGGCAGGCGCCGTTCGCGCTTGGGTTTGCTCATCGCTTCGTCCTCAAGACCGTTTGGCTTTCTTGTCGCCGGCATGACCGTGGAAGGTGCGGGTTGGCGAGAACTCGCCGAACTTGTGCCCGACCATTTCCTCGTTGACCGACACCGGAACGTGCTTGTGGCCGTTGTAGACGCCGAAGGTCAGACCGACGAACTGCGGCAGGATCGTCGAGCGGCGGCTCCAGATCTTGATGACGTCGTGCCGGCCGCTTGCCCGCGCCGCATCTGCCTTCTTCAGCAGCGAGGCTTCGACGAACGGGCCTTTCCACACAGAGCGTGCCATGGGAGCGATCCTTACTTCTTCTTCCGCTTGTGGCGGCTCACGAGAATAAACTTGGCAGTCGACTTGTTGGTGCGCGTCTTCTTGCCCTTGGTCGGCTTGCCCCACGGCGTCACCGGATGACGGCCGCCGGAGGTGCGGCCCTCGCCGCCGCCGTGCGGATGGTCGATCGGGTTCATCGTCACGCCGCGGTTATGCGGACGGCGACCGAGCCAGCGCGAGCGCCCGGCCTTGCCGACCGTGGTGTTCATGTGATCCGGGTTCGACACCGCGCCGATGGTGGCGCCGCAGCGGCCATGCACCAGACGCTGCTCGCCCGAATTGAGCCGCAGGATCACATAGTCATGGTCGCGGCCGACGATCTGCGCATAGGTGCCGGCCGAACGCGCGATCTGTCCGCCCTTGCCGATCTTCAACTCGACGTTATGAACGATGGTGCCGATCGGGATGTTGCCGAGCGGCATCGCGTTGCCGGGCTTGACGTCGACATAGTTGCCGGCCACCACCGAGTCACCGACCGCGAGCCGCTGCGGCGCCAGGATATAAGCCTGCTCGCCGTCCTGATACTTGATCAGCGCGATGAACGCCGTGCGGTTGGGATCGTATTCGAGCCGCTCGACGGTGGCGGGCACGTCCAGCTTGGTGCGGCGGAAGTCGATCCGGCGATACACCTGCTTATGGCCGCCGCCGCGGAAACGCACGGTGATGCGGCCGGTGTTGTTGCGGCCGCCCGCCGAACTCTTGCCCTCGGTCAGCGCCTTGACCGGCTTGCCCTTGTGAAGGCCGGCACGATCGACGATGACCAGTTGACGCTGACCCGGCGTCGTGGGGTTGATCTTTTTGAGTGACATCGCGGGTAAGCCTTACAGTCCGGTGGTCACGTCGATGCGGTGGCCCTCTTCGAGGGTCACGATCGCGCGCTTTGAGTCGGATTGGGAGCCGAAGGTGCCGCGGAAGGCCTTGGTCTTGCCCTTGCGCACCAGCGTATTGACGCTCTTGACCTTGACATCGAACAGCTTCTCCACCGCCTCCTTGATCTGGGGCTTGGTGGCCTTGGCCGCGACCTTGAACAGCACCTTGTTCTGCTCGGAAGCCGTCGTTGCCTTCTCGGTGATGATCGGGGCGACGATGACGTCGTAGAACTTCGGATCGATCGTCATTTGAAGCGCGCCTCCAGCGCATCGATAGCCGCGCGGGTCAGGACGAGCTGGTCGCGCCGCAAAATGTCGTAGACGTTGATGCCCTGGATCGGCAGCACGTCGATATTCGGCAGGTTGCGCGCCGCGATGGCGAAGCCCTCGTTAAGCTCCGCGCCGTCGACGATCAGCGCGCTGGTGATCTTCAGCGTCGAGAAGTGGCCGGCCAGCACCTTGGTCTTGGCCTCGGCAATGCTGGCGTTCTCGATCACGATCAGCCCGCCCGCCCTGGCTTTGGCCGACAGCGCATGGCGCAGCGCCAGCGCCCGCACCTTCTTCGGCAGGTCGAAAGCGTGGCTGCGCACCAGCGGTCCGAACGCGCGGCCACCGCCACGGAACTGCGGCACCCGGGCCGAGCCGTGCCGGGCACCGCCGGTGCCCTTCTGGCGATACATCTTCTTGCCGGTGCGGGCGATCTCGCTGCGGCCCTTGGCCTTGTGCGTGCCGGCCTGGCGCTTGGCGAGCTGCCAGTTGACGCAGCGCTGGATGATGTCCTTGCGCGGGTCGAGGCCGAAGATCGCGTCGTTCAGCGTGACCGAACCGACGTCCTTGCCCTCAAGGGTGGTGACTTTCAGTTCCATCACGCGCCTTCCTTCTCCGCGGCAGCTTCAGTCGCCGGCGCATCCGCCACCCGGAATTTGCCGGGCTTCGGCGCATCCTTCGGCAACGGCTTCTTCACCGCGTCACGCACCATGATCCAGCCGCCCTTCGAACCCGGCACCGCGCCTTCGACCAGCACGAGACCGCGCTCCACGTCGGTCGAGACCACCCGCAAATTCAGCGTAGTGATACGATCGACGCCCATCTGGCCGGGCATCTTCTTGTTCTTGAAGGTCTTGCCAGGATCCTGCCGACCGCCGGTGGAGCCGATCGAGCGATGCGAGACCGACACACCGTGGGTGGCGCGCAAGCCGCCGAAATTCCACCGCTTCATGCCGCCGGCAAAGCCCTTGCCGACCGATGTGCCGGTGACGTCGACGAACTGGCCAGCGACGAAGTGATCAGCCAAAATCTCGGCGCCGACCGGCAGCAGCGCGTCTTCCGATACGCGAAACTCGACGACCTTGCGCTTGGGCTCGACCTTGGCAGCGGCGAACTGACCGCGCTCGGCCTTCGGCATATACACGGTCTTGCGCGTGCCGGAACCGACCTGCAACGCGACATAACCGTTCTTGTCCATGGTGCGGTGGCCCAGCACCTGGCAATTGCCCAACTTCAGCACGGTCACAGGGATGTGCTCGCCGGTCTCCGTAAAGACCCGCGTCATCCCGACCTTCTGTGCGATCACTCCGGAGCGCATCGGCGTGCTTCCTGTTCCTTACCGTCCGCGTGAGGCGGACAATCCAAATTCAGTGCTACAGCTTGATCTCGACGTCGACACCGGCGGCGAGATCGAGCTTCATCAGCGCGTCGACCGTCTGCGGCGTCGGATCGACGATGTCGAGCAGGCGCTTGTGAGTCCGCATCTCGAACTGCTCGCGGCTTTTCTTGTCGACGTGCGGCGAGCGGTTGACGGTAAATTTCTCGATGCGGGTCGGCAGCGGGATCGGTCCGCGCACCTGCGCGCCGGTCCGCTTCGCCGTATTCACGATCTCACGCGTCGACGTATCGAGGATGCGATGGTCGAACGCTTTGAGACGGATACGGATGTTCTGGCCGTTCATTGCCGTGGTCTTTCTCTCAAGAACGCTTCGCGAGCTGCCTTTGACGGGTCACAGGCGTAGCCGGTGGGCGTCGGCGGATACTGCCGCCGCCCACCGCCATTATGACTTACTCGATGATCGATGCGACGACGCCGGCTCCCACCGTGCGGCCGCCCTCGCGGATGGCGAAGCGCAGCTTCTCCTCCATGGCGATCGGCACGATCAGGTGCACTTCCATCGAGATATTGTCGCCCGGCATCACCATCTCGGTGCCTTCCGGCAGGTGCACCACGCCCGTCACGT